>DATIXD010000300.1:0-2864 GCA_035518875.1 Methylococcaceae bacterium
ATGCGTGCCCGTCGTCAACCGAGCGCCGGGCAGGTCGCGTCTTCCAGCCAGTTCAGGTAGGCCAGCGCCTGGCTCTGGTCGATTCCGCACATTTCCGCGGATGGCTTAAGCCCCGCACAGCAGGCCGGTCGTTTGGGGCTGTCGAAGATGGCACAGCGCAGGTCGTCGGTCAGTTGCACGCAGCGCATTCCGGCGGGTTTGCCGGCCGGCATGCCGGGTATGGGGCTGGAGATGGACAGCGCGATGCAGCAGGCTCCGCACGCTGCGCGGCAATTCATGTATCGCTCCATGCAAAATCCGCAGACAAGGCGCTTTTCAGTCTCGTCATGACCGCCGCCAAGCTTGCCTCATCGTAAGCTAACGCTTCGTATTTGCCCCACACTGGAGCCGGCCAGGCGGCATCATTCCGATAGCGGACGATGTGATGCACATGCAGCTGCGAAACCAGATTGCCGATGGCGGCGATGTTCATCTTGTCCGCTCGGAAGGCTTCCGCCAGCGCTCGAGCCAGCCGGGCGGATTCACCCATGAGTTGCACCTGTTCCGCCTCCGGCAACTGGTAAATCTCACTGACACCCGACCGTTCCGGCACCAGAATAAACCAGGGGTATCGGCTTTCGTTCATCAGTAGCAGACGGCAAAGGCGGAATCGCCCGATCTCCAGGCAATCGCGTTGCAATTGAGGGTGAAGTTCAAACATCAAAATTCCGGAAGTCAGATCGGCTGGGATTGATTTCCCGCACGTCGCTCCCGCACACCCGTTTGATCCAGTAAGCCGCAAGGGGCAGGCCGATGCGCACCAACTGGTGATACATCATATAGCCGGCGATGCCCAAGCCCAAAAGAACCGGCGGGAACCCCTGTCTCGGGCTGAATCGCGTGAACGTTTCGGGGCTTCTAGCCAACATGGATGAACAGGAACGACAGGCTCACTTGCGCGCCCTGGCGATGAACATGGCGTCACCGTAGCTGAAGAAGCGATACTCCCGCGCCACCGCGTGGCGATAAGCCGCCATCACCGCATCGAAGCCGGCGAAGGCGCACACGAGGGTCAACAGGGTGGACTCGGGCAAATGGAAATTGGTGAGCATCGCGTCCACGCAATGGAACCGAAAACCGGGGCGGATGAACAAGCGGGTTTCACCCCGATAGGGTGCGAGTCGGCCGGAGGAGGCGGCCGTTTCCAGCGCCCGGACCGCGGTGGTGCCCACGGCAATCACGCGCCCTCCGCGCTCCCGCGACGCCTCGATTCTCGCTACCGCCTGGGCGTCCACCTCGCAATACTCCCCGTGCATCCGATGCTCATCGAGGTTTTCCGCCCGCAACGGCTGAAACGTCCCACTACCGACGTGCAGGGTCAGAAAAACCCTCTCGATCCCCAAGTCATCCAGTCTCTCCAGCATTGGAGCGTCGAAATGCAAACCCGCCGTGGGCGCTGCAACCGCCCCCAAGCGTCTGGCGTAAACCGTTTGATAGCGCTCGCGGTCCTCGGACCCGTCGGCGCGGGCGATGTAAGGCGGCAGAGGAATATGGCCGATTTCGGCCAGAATGTCGACGATGGTGCCGGCCTCCATCTGGAATTCGACCAGAAACAAATCGTCCTCGCGCCCCCTCACCCGGCAACGGTAACCGCCGTCCAACACGATCTCCCCACCCAACTTCGGCGCCTTGCTCGCCCGCACGTGGGCCAAGGCGAGACGCTCGTCCACAACCCGCTCGATCAGCATCTCGATGCGGCCGCCGCTGGCCTTGCATCCATAAAGACGGGCCGGAATCACTCGAGTATCGTTGAAGACCAACACATCGCCCGGCCTCAACAGCGTCGGCAAATCCGCAAACACCAGGTCTTCTACCCGACCCGATTCCCCTTCCAGCCGCAACAATCGGCTCGCTCCGCGCTCCGGCAAGGGCGTCTGAGCGATCAGACGCTCCGGCAGCTCGTAAAAGAAATCGCTTTTTCGCATAGCGCGATGGTAGCACTAATCGGAACGCGACCGTTCACTGCCGCGGCTATTCTCGGAGGATGCCGGCCGGAATGGCGAAGCCGTTGGCGGGAGAAACAATTACGTCGGAACCGCGCAGTCTGGCGCTTCGGGAAAGTTTTATTTATACTAACCCCACTTTGCCGAGGTGGCGAAACTGGTAGACGCGCCAGACTCAAAATCTGGTAGTAGAGATACTGTGCCGGTTCGATTCCGGCCCTCGGTACCATCCCTTCCAAGCCATTGAAATAGCTTATAACCTGTTCATTTTCCGCGGCTTTTCGGCTCTCGGTACAAGAGAGTGCTACAAGAGCATTGGAAAATGGCACGGTCGTCCCCTTACCTACAACGTCGCGGCGATACCTTCTGGTTTCGAATCGCTGTCCCCCAAGACTTACGCCTATACTTCGAGCAGCGGGAAGTCATTCATTCGCTAAAAACCACGAGCAGGCAGGAGGCCGTTCCGCAGGCGTTGGCTCTTGCCTCCAAAGTCAAATTGAGCTTCGTCCAAATTCGTCAGATGAGCGATAAATCCAAAGATAACGTCCTGCAATTCCTTGAAAAATATAAGCTAACGATCAAAAACCAAAAGCTTCAGGACCAGTACGAAGAACAGATCCTGAATCAAAAAATCGAGCACAACCGGGTGCTCAGGCAGAAGGATGAGCAAATTGAGGAGCTGAAAAAACAGACCCAGGCCTTGACGCAGGCGATCGAAACGATCTCGCTCGTCGGATCAAACAACCATCCCGCAACCCAAACGACTCCCGCCGCTATCGAAAGTCCTCTGCTGTCAAAGGTCGTCGACGACTTCTTGGAGCGCTACCCCGCAACGAAGAACGAAGCCATGTATGGGAAACTCAAACCCTGCTTGGGCGCTCT
>DATIXD010000301.1:0-5266 GCA_035518875.1 Methylococcaceae bacterium
CGCCGAACAACAGCCAGCGGTCGATTCCGAGCTGGGTACGAATCAACTCGAGGTCGGCCAAAAGATACTGGGTCGTATTGTGCGTCAACCCGCCGTGCGGCGTCGAGCGGCCGGAGCCGCGCTGATCCGGAAGAACGATCCGGTATTTACGCGGATCGAAGAAGCAACGATGATAAGACCTACAGCCCGAACCGGGCCCCCCGTGCACGAATACCACAGGCAGACCCGCTGGGTTGCCGCATTCCTCGGCATAGAAGCGGTGGCCGCCATCCACATCGAGGTAGTGGGCTGCATAAGGTTCGATAGGAGGATAAAGGTCTTTCATCGACGAGCGGAGAATGTCGGACGGGCGCGCAAGGTGCGCTAGATTAGCACAAGGCGAGGCGTAAATCGTGAGGGTGAGGCAAAGCCTCTAATAGAGTCGCCCCTGATCGCTTGTCCTCCGTGGGACGCCGAAGCTAAGGGGCAAATTGCGGGCAAAAAAGAAGGGGGGATCGCTCCCCCCTTCTTTTTCAGGTTGTGCTTCCGGATTAGAAGCCGAAGCCCAGATAAGCGCCGGTGGTGAAACCGTCGATATCCGTCTTGTTCAGCACCGTAGTATTGCCAACTTTGGTTTTGTAGTTGAGATCATCGCCGGTCCACTGATAGCGGAAATCCAGACCTGCGTACAGATCTCTCCAGATCTTGTACTCGGCGCCGGCGCCCAGCATCAGGCCCGGATTCAACACGGTAACGCCGCTGGACGGCGGGCTGATGACGTTGATCGCTAGACCAAACGGAATGATCCAAGGCCTGAAATCGCCCAGATTGTTGAACTTGATCTTCGGCGAAGCGGTCAGCGTGAACTGGGTTATTTGGTTCTTGATGGTGACACCGGGTGTAGTCGCGTTGCCGGTCAGAATGGTCCCGGTGCCAGCTTCGACAAGTGCATTGTAACTGGTGCCGAAGTTCATGTATTGGAACATAACTTCGCCATCCACGGCGGCGATGTCGGACAGCCCCCAAAGGTCGTCGGTCAGACGGTGATCGAACCCGGCACCGACATACCAACCGTCGCCGTCCTTCCCTCCAACCGTGGTGGTCGCTCCAAGAGCGTTCAATGTGCTGTTGTTAATGAGCAGTTCGTTATTGCGCGCATGCTCCATGGCCGCATAACCTCCGCGAAAGAACAGCAAGCTGTGATGCTCTTTTTCGTGCTCCTCGGACTCGGCGAGTTGCTTTTCGACCTTCTCCTGACGCTCCTCGACTTGTGCAGCAGCAGCCTTGGCTTCCGATTTCGCTTCCGCGCGGGACTTGGCCAGCTCGGCGCGCATGGCAGCCATTTCCTGCTCCATTTGCTCGAGGCGTCTTTCCATGGCAGCGGCCTGCGCGGATGCGCCCTTCTCATGGGCCGAGGCCACCTGCGGAGCCAATGCCGCGACGGAGACGGCGACGGCAGTCATGAGACCGGATTTATTCATTCTTTTCATAGGATCTACCCTCCCTCAACGTTACTTAGATAGTGTTGCACGTTGCAATGAAGCAACAAAAAGTTGCTGTAGTGCAAGACTCTAGCAAACTTTTTGCAAAGCAACAACTTTATGTTGCTTCATCTCCTGCCCACCCGTCAGTGTTCATCGACGCCCTGATTATCTTCAACTTCCCCCTTTTCGATAATTAAGCCATACCGAGAAGGCTAAGACTTCCCAACCTAGTGTTGTTGGGTGGCAAATTGCGCTTGTAAAAGTGAAGAAAATTGAAGGCCGCGCGTTTATAATTCGCAATTTTCCGCGCGGGCGGCCGTCCGTTGCCGACGACATCGCAAGCACGACATTAAGTAAGAGACATGACATGGCTGTGAAAGACCGTTTGCACCGCAGCGAACTCGCGGTTCCGGGTAGCAACAAACGTATGCTGGAAAAGGCTCCCGTTGCGGGCGCCGACATCGTGTTCCTCGATCTCGAGGACGCCGTCGCGCCGGACGACAAGGAACAGGCGCGCGCCAACATCGTCGAGGCACTGAACACTTACGACTGGTCCCAGTGTGCGGTGTCCATCCGCATGAACGGCCTGGACACCCATTACGCCTACCGCGATCTCGTCGAGGTGGTCGAAGCCTGCGGAGACAAGCTGGACACCATCCTGATTCCGAAAGTGGGCTCCGCCGCCGACGTGTATTTCGTCGCCACCTTGCTGTCGCAGATCGAGGCCTACAAGGGTTTCAAGCCGATCAACATTCATGTGTTGATCGAAACCGCGATGGGAATGGCCAACGTGGAAGAAATCGCCCGCGCCTGCCCCGAACGACTGGAGGCCATGGTGTTCGGCGTGGCCGATTACGCAGCCTCGGTGCGCGCCCGCACGACCAACATCGGCGGTGCCAACCCCGATTACGGCATGCTGACCGACCCCGATGACAACGATCAGCGTTACTTCCACTGGGGGGATCAATGGCACTTCGGCATCTCCCGCATGGTCGCCGCGTGCCGCGCCTATGGCCTGCGTCCGATCGACGGCCCCTTCGGCGATTTCAACGATCCGGAAGGCTTCCGCGCCGCCGCCCGTCGCGCCGCTGCCCTGGGCTGCGAAGGCAAGTGGGCGATTCATCCGTCCCAAATCGCCCTGTGCAACGAAATCTATACCCCGACCGAGAAGGAAGTCACCCGCGCCTACCGCATCCTGGAAGCCATGGAACAGGCCGCGAGGGAAGGCAAAGGCGCGGTCTCGCTGGACGGCCGCCTGATCGACGCTGCCTCCATCCGCATGGCCGAGAATGTGGTGCGCCAGGTCAAGACCATCGAGGCGAGAACTTCGGCTTAATCATCGCAGGGCGGGTTAGGCGCATCCATAACCCGCGGTTCCGTTTGTTGGGTTACGCCCTTCAGGCTAACCGAACCTACATTTTTAGGAGGTTGAATTCCGTGAACATCCATGAATACCAAGCGAAGGAATTGCTGAAATCTTACGGCGTAGCGGTACCGGCCGGCGGCGTTGCTTATTCGGACAAGCAGGCCGCGCAGTTGGCCGAAGAAATCGGCGGTTCTCGCTGGGTCATCAAGGCCCAGATACATGCCGGTGGTCGCGGCAAGGCGGGCGGCGTGAAGGTCGTCGGCTCCGTCGAGGAGGTGCAAAAAGTGACCGACGCCATGATCGGCGCTCGCCTCATCACCCACCAAACCGGCCCTGAGGGCTCAGTGGTGCAGCGCGTCTGGATCGAACAGGCCAGTGTCATCAAGAAAGAGTTTTATCTCGGTTTCGTCATCGACCGCGGCAACCAGCGCATCACCATGATCGCCTCCAGCGAGGGCGGCATGGAGATCGAGGAAGTCGCCAAGACCAGCCCGGAAAAGATCGTTAAAGAAGTAGTTGACCCGGCCATTGGCCTGCTCGATTTCCAGTGCCGCAAGGTAGCTACCGCCATCGGCCTGAAAGGCAAGCTGATGCCGCAGTCGGTCAAGCTGATGAAAGCCGTCTACCGCTGCATGAGGGACCGGGACGCCTTGCAGGCCGAGATCAATCCACTGGCCCTCGTGAGCGTCGGCGAAGACGAAAGACTGATGGTGCTGGACGCCAAGTTCAACTTCGACGACAACGCCCTCTATCGCCAGAGGCTCATTGCCGAGATGCGCGATCTGGCCGAGGAAGATCCCAAGGAGGTCGAGGCTTCCGGTCACGGCCTCAACTACATCGCACTGGACGGCAACATCGGCTGTATCGTCAACGGCGCCGGTCTGGCGATGGCTTCGCTGGACGCCATCACCCTGCACGGCGGGCGTCCGGCCAACTTTTTGGACGTGGGCGGCGGCGCATCGCCGGAGAAAGTCACCAATGCCTGCCGCATCGTGTTGGAGGACCCCAACGTCAAATGCATCCTGGTCAACATCTTCGCCGGAATCAACCGCTGCGACTGGATCGCCCAGGGTTTGATCCAGGCCTGCAACAATCTGCAAATCAAGGTGCCGCTGATCGTCCGGTTGGCCGGCACCAATGTCGAGGAGGGCCGCAAGATTCTGGCCGAGTCGGGCCTGTCCTTCATCACCGCCGAAAATCTCGATGCTGCGGCCGCCAAGGCCGCTGAAATCGCCAAAGGGTGAGCCATGAGCGTATTCGTCAACAAGAATTCCAAGGTCATTTTTCAGGGCTTCACCGGCGAGCACGCCACTTTCCATGCCCAGGACGCCATAAGAATGGGCACCAAAGTGGTCGGTGGCGTCACTCCGGGCAAGGGGGGCACCACGCATCTGGGTCTACCGGTGTTCGACACCGTGGTCGAGGCGGTCAAAGCCACCGGCGCCGATGTCTCCGCCGTGTTCGTGCCGCCGCCGTTCAACGCGGACGCCCTGATGGAAGCCATCGACGCCGGCATTAAGGTGGCGGTGACCATCGCCGACGGCATCCCGATCCACGACATGATCCGCATGCAACGTTACCGGGTCGGTAAAAGCGCCATCGTCATCGGCCCCAACTCGCCCGGCATCATTACGCCCGGCGAGTGCAAGGTCGGCATCATGCCCTCGCATATTTACAAGAAGGGCAACGTCGGCATCGTCTCCCGCTCCGGCACGTTGAACTACGAAGCGACCGAGCAAATGGCCGCCATGGGACTGGGCATCAGCACTTCGGTGGGCATCGGTGGCGACCCCATCAATGGCACTGACTTCGTCACCGTACTGCGTGCCTTCGAGAAAGACCCGGAAACCGAAATCGTGGTCATGATCGGCGAAATCGGCGGGCCACAGGAAGTCGCCGCCGCCCGTTGGGCCAAGGAAAACATGAAGAAACCGGTGGTCGGCTTCGTCGCAGGGCTCGCCGCCCCGCCGGGCCGCCGCATGGGCCACGCCGGGGCCATCGTCGCCACCGAGGACGACACCGCCAAGGCCAAGATGGATGCGATGGAAGCACTGGGCCTATATGTCGCCCGCAACCCCGCGCACATCGGCGAAACCGTGCTGCAAGCATTGAAGGAGCACGGGATCAAGTATTGAGTCTTGCTGCGCTGAAGCAAGGAAGCCGGCAGACTGCCGGCTTCTTTTTGCATACATTGGTTAGAGGATTACGCGCGGCAAACGCGCCTTCATCCGGAAGAATCCCATGCAACAAATCACCCCAACCCAACTTTTCCAACGACTGCAACAAGCCGACTCCAAGCCCCTGTTGCTGGATGTCCGAGAGCCGCACGAATTCGGGTATTGCCATATCGAGGGCAGTGTGCACATGCCCATGAACCAGGTCTTCGCCGCTCTGAACGAACTTGATCCCGAGCGCGAAATCGTGGTGATTTGCCATC
>DATIXD010000302.1:0-4554 GCA_035518875.1 Methylococcaceae bacterium
TCGGCATCGCTTCCGCCGTAATCCATGGGCTACGCCTCAACGTGATCGAGTTTTTTAACTGGGGCCTCAAAGAGGAAGGAATCCTGTTCCGACCATTCAGACGGAAAGAAAGTTTGTAATTTCAGCCAAAGCTTTCAGCCGCTGATGTGGAGTCATTATCGTTGAGTTAACCATTTAACACCCTCCCTTTTTTTGGCGAAGGGCTACGTTGACGGCATAGGCGTTAATTGGCGGAGCTGCAGAAGGCGCGGGTCGATCAAAATTTAGATATCAACAATCTGCGAGGAGACATCATGGAACCTATCATTCTAATCCTGGGCTGGATGGGCATTTACGCACCCCTGGCGCTGGGGGCCGTCGGCAGTTCCTTGGGATGCGCCCGTGCCGGCATGGCGGCTTGCGGCGCGCTGCTGGAAGTGGAAAGCGGCTACGGCAAGTTCGTCGGCGTGGCCGCCATGCCATCCTCCCAGACCATTTTCGGCATCGTGGTCACCATGACGCTGCGCCGGGAGATCACCCCGGACAACGCGGTCGGCCTCTGCGCCTTGGGCCTCTTGTCCGGTGTGGCGTTGCTCGTGAGCTCGGTCCAGCAGGGCAGCACCTGTGCGGCGGCGATCAATGCATCCAAAGGCAAGCCCGAAGTGTTCGGTATCTCCCTCGCTCCGGCGGCCCTGGTGGAAGGCTTCTCGGTGTTCGCCATGGTGTTCGCCCTGGTGCTGGCCGCCGGCCTGCCCAAATAGCCGCGAGGGAACGGACATGACCCAGGCAGCACAGACCACCACTCAAGGCGTTCAGGTTCTCATCGACCGCATACGCAATCAGGGCGTCAAGGCGGCCGACGAAGAAGCTGCGCGCATCGTCCGAGAGGCCGAGGCCAAGGCGGCAAAGTTGCTGGCCGAAACCAAGGTCGAGACAGACCGCATGCGTGAGCAGGCAAACCGGGAAATCGAAGGCGATAAGCAGGCCGCTCTCGAAGCCCTGCGTCTCTCCGCGCGGGATGCCGTTCTGCATCTCAAGTCTCAGGTCGCCTCGTCATTCGAGGTATTTCTCAAGCGATTGGTTACCTCCGCAAGCCGCGACGCGGACATCATCAAGGATTTGGTGCTGGTGCTGGCAGGCCAGAGCGTAGACGAGTTCATTCGCGACAAGGAAATCCAGATCCTGATTTCCGACGTGTTGCTCACCGGCGAACCGGACGAGAAACTGAGGGAGCACGGCAAGAACATGATTCTGGCCCTCTCCAGCGATATGCTGCGCGAGGGGGTCGAGCTCATTCCGTCTGCCGGCATCGAAGGCGGCGCACGGATTCGGCTAGTCGCAGACCAACTGGAAATCGATCTATCCGATGTGGCCATCACCCGCTTGCTGAAACAGTTCATGCTGCCCCGTTTTCGCCGCATACTCGACGGCATCGAATAGCGTGGCTGCCATGGCCACTGCTTACTACACCCTCATCGGCAGCCTGCCCCACCTCCCCCGCTTGGAGAAGGCGCAGCGGCTGCCCATCAGCCGGTTGAAACTCGAACAGCGATTGCGAATGCTGGAACCCGAGGATGCCGACCAACTCGCGCGCGCCGAACTTCTGGCCTCGTGGCAGATGAGCTTGGCCAAACCCAAGACCGACGCGGACGTGGTCGCCCGTTACCAAGAAGCCGTCAGCTCGATGCAGCCCGTGCTCCGCGATTTCCTCGAATTCCGCTTCGGGCTGCAAACGCTGGTGGCCGCGCTCCGCCGCAGGCAAGCCGGATTACCGGTTCCGGCCCGAGGCGAGTCCTGGGGGATGGGTTCCTGGCTGCCGACCATCGAGCGCCACTGGAATGAGCCGGATTTCGGGTTGGCCCATGTACACCGGTGGCTTCCAGCGGCGCGTGAGCTTTTGGAGCGCCGGGACGCCCTGGCGCTTGAGAGACAGCTGATGGGCGTGGTCTGGGATTGGTTGAGCCGGACTGCCGAGGCCGAGCCCTTCGGATTCGAGGCGGTGGTCGCTTACGTCTTTCGCTGGGACATTCTGCGAGCTTGGCTCGCCCGCGATCCGTCCGCCGCCAAAATACGATTTCAAGCATTGATAAAAGAGGTGACCGATGTCTGCTGAAGTATCAGCACAGCGCTTGGCGAAAGTAATCGGAGTGAAGGAAAGCCTGGTGCTCATCGAAGTCGACGAAACCACCCCTATCATGAAGAACGAGGTGGGCTTTATCTGTCTGCCCTCGGATAGGGCTGAAAACAGGGTCGAGCAGCGTCTGAAAGCCGAAGTCCTCCGTATCCGCGGCCGCACGGCGGACATGCAAGTATTCGAAGATACTCGCGGGGTGCGCGTGGGAGACAAGGTCGAGCTGTCCGGAGAGATGCTGCCCGTGGTGTTGGGGCCTGGCTTACTTGGCCAAGTCTTCGATGGCCTGCTGAATCCGCTCAACACCCTGGCCAAGGAATATGGTTTTTTCCTGCCGCGCGGCGCGACGGTGCCCTCCCTGGACGCCGACAAGAAGTGGCCTTTCACCCCTGAGGCGGCCATCGGCGCGAAACTGCCGCCGGGCGGGGTGCTGGGCTCGGTTCCGGAAGGGCCTTTTGCCCATAAGATCATGGTGCCGTTCAACGAGCCTGAGCCGGTCGAAATTACTTGGGTGCGCAGCGGCAGTGTCACGGTGAACGAAGCCGTGGCCCGCTATAAGAACACTTCCGGTATCGAGCGTGAGGTGACCCTGTCGCAGCGTTGGCCGGTACGGCGGCCGATTCCGGAGGGAATCGTACGGCGCCGGTTCGGCGAGCGCCTGTATCCGACCGAGCCCCTGACCACCTCGACCCGCATCATAGACACTTTCTTCCCCATCGCCCGTGGCGGCACCGGCTGCATTCCGGGGCCCTTCGGTGCCGGAAAGACCGTATTGCAAAGCCTCATCGCCCGCTACTCCACCGTGGACATCGTGGTGATCGTAGCCTGCGGCGAGCGCGCCGGCGAAGTGGTGGAGACCATCACCGAATACCCCAACACCAAGGATCCGCGCACTGGCGGTACGCTAATGGATCGCACCATCATTATCTGTAATACCTCGTCCATGCCGGTAGCCGCTCGCGAGGCATCCATCTACACCGGCATCACCTTAGGCGAGTATTTCCGACAGATGGGGTACCACGTGCTGTTGATCGCCGATTCCACTTCCCGCTGGGCGCAAGCCATGCGCGAGACCTCCGGACGCATGGAGGAAATTCCCGGCGAGGAAGCCTTCCCGGCCTATCTGGATTCCTCCATCAAGAACGTGTACGAGCGGGCCGGAGTGCTGCAATGCCCGGACGGATCAGTGGGCTCACTGACCATGATCGGCACCGTGTCACCGGCCGGCGGCAACTTCGAGGAGCCGGTGACCCAGTCCACCCTGGGCACGGTGAAAACTTTTCTGGGCTTATCAGCGGATCGTGCCTACCGGCGTTTCTATCCGGCCATCGATCCGTTGATATCCTGGTCGCGCTACCTGGATCAGCTTGGCCCCTGGTTTACCAAGGAACTGGGCAGCTTCTGGGTGCGTGACGTAAAGCGCATGCAAGTGCTGCTCGAGCGGGGGGACGGCATCTACCAGATGATGCAGGTGACCGGCGAGGAAGGCATCACTCTGGAAGATTTCATCGACTGGCAGAAATCTCTGCTGCTCGACATGGTCTATTTGCAGCAGGACGCTTTCGATGAAGTGGACGCCTGCATGCCCCGCGCACGGCAGCAAGACAGTTTCAGTTTGCTCAAACGCCTGATTGACGACGAATACCAATTCCAGAGCAAGGACGAGGCGCGCAGTTTTTTCACACAGCTCACGGGGCTTTACAAAAACTGGAATTATAGCCACTCGGATTCGCCGGAGTTCGAGCGCTACCGGGGGGAAATCCTGAAATTGGCAGAACATTATTCCAAGGCAACAGGGGGTGTCGGTCAGTAATGTAGCGCTTTATTGGATTGCCTATCAGCGGTATTGGCAATCGTTCAATTTCAGAGACAGCAATACTTTTTCAACCACCAACAAAAAGGAAATTACTCATGTTTTTAACCCGTGTTATCGTTCTCGCCGTCGCAGCAGCCTTCGTAACTCCAGTGCTCGCCGAACAAGCCACGCCTAGCCAAACGTCCGGCGACACTATGCAAATACTCAGGGAAAAGATCAAAACCGACAAAAAGCTTCTGGTCTCGGCAAATATGGATCTGAATGCATCGGAATCGAAGGCTTTCTGGCCCATTTACGAGGCCTACCAGAAAGAGTTGAAGGCAATCAACGACCGCTTGGCACAGCTTATCCTGAGCTATGCCGAATCGTATCGAAACAACACGCTGACCAACGAAAAGGCAACGAAATTGATCGCGGAGTCTATTGCCGTCGAGAAAGCCGAGACCAAGCTGAAAAGCGACTATCTGCCCAAACTTAGTAAGGTGCTACCCGGCAAGAAAGTTGCCCGCTATTTCCAGATCGAAAATAAGATCCGAGCAGCCGTGAAGGCCGAACTTGCCGAGCAGATTCCCCTGGTCGAATAGTCATTGAAGAAGGCCGGATGGGTGTTTGCGACCCTCCCTGGGAA
>DATIXD010000303.1:0-5073 GCA_035518875.1 Methylococcaceae bacterium
AGTGGGTTTGCCCGTGCTCCTTCAGCATCCGTTCGTGGTCGGCTTTCATTTTTTCGTGATCAGCCTTCATTTTTTCGTGCTCGCGCTTCAGTTTCTCATCTTCCTTGAGCATGGCTTGATGTTGTCGTTCCATCTCGGCCTGCGACAGTTTGCCGGCCTGATGTTGGGCTTCCATCGCGGCGTGCTTTTTGACGATCTGCTCGTGCCGCTTGACGATGGCGGCGTGCGCTTTGACCATCTTGCTGTGTTGCTCCTCCAGTTTGCGATGTTTCTTGTCCGGCTTGCCGGCGCTGATCTTGGCGTGTTCCTCGACCATCATCCGGTGTTCCTCCTCCATTTGGGCGTGTTCTTCCTCCATGGCCTTGTGCTCGGACTCCATTTGTTCATGTTGGGCGTTCAATTCCTCGTGGGTTAGAGAAAAGCCAGGCGCTGGCAAGCACAGCGCGAAGGCGAAAGTGGCAATTAGGGGTAGACGTTTCATTTGTATTCTCCTCGTTTCAAATAGTGACAAGTCAATAAACCTTTCTGCTGATGCGACGGCAAGCGCTTTTCGATGCGCATTCCAGAACAGCCGGAAAAGTGGGACCGTCAGAATATGCAATGAGGGCAAAACTCCTGGCGGCCATTGCCTTAGGATCAATAGCAGGGATTAAAGCTGTCAAGCGTTTACGGGGTTTGTGCTGCCGCGAAAGGCCTCCATCAATTCTTCGGCAAGTTCATTGATCAATCCGTCGGTAATGAAGACCAGCCGTCCACGGGCGTCATCCCTTGGCCTTGGGGGTAGTTCAACCGCAGGGTGAAGCCTGCCCGCCGTGGCTTGCACGATGAGGGGACGAGGCTGGTTCTTGATATGCACGATGCCTTTTACCCGTACCAATCGCTCGCCATGCCGGGCCAGCAGGGTTTCCAACACGGCTTTGAGTCTAGGCCAAGCAATTGGCGCATCTAGCATCAGGTTAAGGCTATTGAAGCCGTGGTCCGGGGTTGCCAGGCTGCCGGGCACCCGGTCGGATTGGGCGCTATGGCCACTGGATAGAAGGTTGAGATAATCCAGTGCGCCGTGAATGGCTCCCATGCGCGGAGTGCAGGGTGCGAGAACATCCAGACGCGCTTCAAGCCGCTCTATCTGCCCTGGCTCGGCCAAATCAGTTTGCGTCAATACCAACTTATCCGCCCAAGCCACTTGTGCCTGGGCTTCGGCAAACTGGGCGAGATGTGCTTCCGCCGCCGGCACCGCCATCGTGGCGATCACGCCCTGCAAGTGCAGGCGAGGAGCAAGCCATCGTTCGCGCAGCAGCGCGTCAATGACCGGCTCCGGGCTCGCTACCCCGCTGGTTTCAATGAGCAGACGGTCGAATTTCTCGCCGCCGCGCCCGTTCCATGCCATCCAGAGATTCTTCAGCGTGGGTGGGAGGGAGTCACGGAGCTGGCAGCACAGGCAACCTCCCGAAAGTACGCTTAAAGGTGTGTTCTGCCGTTCGATTAGTTCGTGGTCCAGCGGCATCGCACCGAATTCGTTGATTAACACTGCCGAGCGCGGCCATTGCCGCAGTAAGCCGTTCAGCAAGGTTGTCTTGCCGCTGCCGAGGAAGCCGGTAAGAACCAGAACTGGAAGCCTGGCGGGTGGTTTCATGGGGTCGTTTTTCAGATTTTAAACGTGGCAGAAGGCCAGAGCTTTCAGGATGTGGTCGCGTGGGAGATTCCGCCCGATGAACACCAAAGTCGATTGGCGCTCTTCATCCGCGCCCCAAGGCACGCCAGCGCTATTCCCCATCAGCATATGCACGCCTTGGAACAGTATCTTGCGCTCGTTGCCGACGATGTTCAGGACACCTTTGTAGCGCAGTAAATCGGCTCCGAAATTGCCGACCAATATCTCCATGAAGCTAATCAGCCGGGCGGCATTGAAGGGCCGGTCGGATCGGTAGACGAAGGAGCTGATCGCGTCGTCGTGTTCATGGCTCACATCGCCGAGAAAATCCGGTTCTATCGCCAGGATGGCGTCGATGTCGAAACCCCGGATGTCGAGTATCCCGTCCAACGACGTCTCGCCAAAATTCGCCCGCATGATCGGCGCGCGAGGATTCATGCCACGCAACCGGGACTCCAGATCGGCGACGGCATCCGCCTCCACCAAATCGGTCTTCGACAGCAAAATGCGGTCGGCGAAGCCGACTTGCTCCTGGGCTTCGTGATGTTCGTCCAGTTGCTTGGGGGCATGTTTGGCGTCCACCACGGTGATGATCGCATCCAGCAGGTAATCCTCGCCCAAGGATTCCTCGACGAAAAACGTCTGCGCCACCGGGGCCGGGTCGGCCAGCCCGGTGGTTTCGATGATGACGCGGTCAAAACTCGCTCGCCCGGCACGGCGGCGTTGCGCCAAATCGCCCAGGATGCGCACCAGATCGCCACGCACCGTGCAACAGATGCAGCCGTTGTTCATCTCGACGATTTGCTCGCCGGCCTGCACCAAAAGCTCGTTGTCGATGCCCGTCTCGCCGAATTCATTTTCGATCACGGCGATGCGCTGGCCGTGTTGCTCGGACAGGATGCGGTTGAGTAAGGTGGTCTTGCCCGCACCGAGAAAGCCGGTGAGGATGGTGACGGGAGTGGGCTCCGATCGATTCATGGGTTTCTCCGGATTATGCAGGATGGACGGGGACAGGCGCGGCGATGACCTCCACGCGATCTCCGCGCACGGCGTTGTAAAAACAGCTTGGCCTGCGGGTATGGCAAGCCGGGCCGGTTTGATCGACCAACAGCAGTAAGGTGTCGCCGTCGCAATCCAAACGCAGTTCTTTCAGGCTTTGCCAGTGGCCGGAAGTCTCGCCTTTGCGCCAAAGCCGCTGGCGCGACCTTGACCAATAGCACACGCGCCCGGTCGTCAGGGTTTCCGTCAGCGCATCGCGGTTCATCCAGGCCAGCATCAACACCTCGCCGCTGTCATATTGCTGGGCAATGGCGGGCAGCAAGCCGTCGGCGTTAAACGGCAGGGCCGCAAGCACTTCAGGCCAAGGCATGCTGGCCCCTAGGGGCAAGGTTTCCGCCTGCTCGATCATGGCTCTGCCACACTGTCCGGCTCGGCGGCCAATTCCTGCCCGGCCCGCTGGAACCATGCCAGCACCTGCCGCCAGTGCGCGTCGCCGTAATGCTTGCGAAACCGCAGCGTCTCTTCGGATTCGCCTTGGCCCAAGGCGGCAATGCGCCCCGCCACAAAGTCCGCCGTGAGGGGAATGCCGCAATGCACGGTGATGCAATGCCGCCAGCCTGGGTAAGTTTCAGGGATCACCCCTTCGTCGTTCATGCGCTCAATCTCCATACAGGGTTTTCAAGTGCTCCCGCTGTTGCTGGGCCTCCAGCGACAAGCGGGCCACCGGCCTGGCCAACAGGCGCGGCAGGCCGATGGGTTCACCGGTGTCCTCGCAATAGCCGTAACTGCCGTCCTCAATGCGCAGCAATGCCTCTTCGATGCGGTGGATCAGCTCGCTTTCGCGGTCGCGGGCTTTGAGTTCACGGTGTATTCCTCCTCCAGACTGGCACGGTCGGCAGGGTCGGAGACATTCTCGACCTCGCGCAGCCTGTGTGCCGTCATTTGGGCTTGGTCCCTAAGTAGCTCTAGCTGCCGCGTCAGGCGGTCATGGAAGAACGCCAATTGCAGCGGGTTCATATACTCAGCCTCCGGCATGGCGAGGATTTCTTGTTCGCTAGGAAGTTCGTGGGGCTGCGTCATTGTCGTCAGGCGGTCAGGGCGCGGGCGGCAAAGCGTTCGTCATCGGTTTGACTGAAGGCGACATCGTTTACAAGGAAATTGTCTAGGCACAGGCCGTGGAAGTGATCGAAATTGGTATTGAGTGAACGCTCGATGCGCTGGTCATATTCGGTCTGAAGCGTCTGCGCCACTCCGTGGACCCTTTCGACCACGACACCGTCCCGTACCACGACGCGGCCGTTTTTCAACACCAGCGCAGCGTCTGCGAACATGGTGTGCTTTTCGGACTGCGGGCGATAAAAGCGATATCGGCGACGGCCCCTCGCACCTGGCGGCACCGACACCCGCCCGACAGCGTCATGAGCGGCATACCCTTGCGCTCGATCAGTCGTTGATCGACCGGTGTGCAGCCGAATTCGTTGATGAGTACCGCCGCGTGTGATCCCTGCGCCAGCAAACGATTCAGCAAGGTGGTTTTGCCGCTGCCGAGAAAGCCGGTCAGGACTATCACGGGCGATGGGAATTTGCTCTCAATGGTCATGTCAGGGTCCGCTTCGATAAATCGCCCCCTAATCGGAGGGGCTAGGTGCAGGCTCGGTCTCCAAATGGACATCCCGTTCGTCGCAATGCGACGAGTAGGCCATGCCAGCTTCTCGGATGGTATGGAACGCGGAACGCAAGAAGAGAACGGCAATGCCGATACCGACGATCAGGTCTGGCCAATGCGACTCCGCTAGCCATACTCCAAAAGCCGCCCACAGAACCGCGAGATTGGCGATCATGTCATTGCGCGAGCACAGCCAGACCGACCGCATGTTGATGTCTTCCTGCCGATGTCGTCGCAGGAGCAACAGGCACAGCGAATTCGCCAGTAGGGCGAGCAGCGCTATCAGGCTGATGGTTTGGTAGTGCGGGATTTCCTGATGCATAAGTTTGTATCCTGCGTAGGCCAGAACCAGGAAGCCGCTGATGCCCATGATCCCACCTTTGATCATCGCGGAAATTGCCTTCCAGGCATTGCTGCGCGCGACGATGTACAAGCTGAAGCCGCAAACCAGGGCGTCTCCCAGCATGTCCAGGGAATCACCGACCAAGGCGGTGGAACCGGAAAACACTCCCATCGCCAGTTCGACGAAGAACATGCCCAGGTTAATCGCCAGTACGGCTTTCAGCGTCAGCCGCTGACGCGTTCTGAGTTTTTCGTATTCACAGGCGACATTGGCACAACAATCGCTCATGGGAGGTCCCTCACAGATGGCAACAAGTACCGGCCTCATGAGCCGGAAGACGGGAAGCAACACCGGCGTTGAAACCGAAATCCACCTCGTTTATCGTGAACCGATCCAGAGCCCAGCTGTAGAAGC
>DATIXD010000304.1:0-6658 GCA_035518875.1 Methylococcaceae bacterium
GCCGTCAACATGGCGACCAGGGTGAGGCCGAAGGCCAGAATCTGGCTGACGCCCAGCCGGGGTTGACGGGTCAGGTTCTGGAGGCCGAAACGCCACGGTAGGCTCAGGTACGGAAGCAGACCTCGGCTGATCTTGATGAGCGACAGGGCGATCAGACCAGCGACCGCGAGGGCCGCCATGCCGACGGACAAGACCGTGGCGGTCAGGCGCCCGTCCCCAGTATACCGCCACAGTAAGGCCGAAAGGGACAACAGCGCCAAGCCATAAACCGTCCAGGCGCTGGAGGGCAGGGGAGCGAGATCGCGGCGCAGCACACGCAGCGGCGAGAGCCGCTTGAGTCGCAGCACCGGCGGCAGCGCGAAGCCGATCAGGACGAGCAAGCCGACGGCCACGCCGAACAAGGGTGCGTACCAGGCAGGGCTGGCCAGGTCGCGCGGCAAGAAGTCTCGCAGATACCAGGCGATGCCGGCCTGGGAGAGATAGCCCAGCAGGCAACCTGCGAGACTGGCGGCCAAGCCGACGAGCAAGAACTGCGCAAGATAAATTTGCAGCACGTCGCGTTCCCGCGCGCCTAAGCATTTCAGCATGGCGGTCATGTCGAAATGCCTTTCCGTGTAGCGACGCGTGCTCATGGCGATGGCGACGCCGGCGATCAGCACGATGACGATGCTGCTCAAGCCCAGATAGCGCTCGGCCCGCGTGAGGGCATTGCCGACCTCCGGACGGTCCTCGTGGATGTCGACCAGCCGCTGCCCGGCATGGAGCTTCGGTTTGAGCCAGCGCTTGAATTGTCGGATGCTGTTCTCCTTGCCGGCGAACAGCGCGTAATAATGGGCGTGGCTGCCGGGCTGAATCACTGCGGTGGCTCGAAGATCGGCCTCGTTGATCATAACCCTGGGCGACAGGCTGTAGAGGTCGCCTCGGCGATCCGGCTCGTGAATGATGAGCCGGGTCACCGTCAGTTTTTTCTCGCCCACGGTGATCGTGCCGCCCAAGGCGATATGCAGGGTGGCGAGCACCCGCTGTTCCACCCATGCAGTGCCCGGCTCAGGTCCGTTGGACACCGGCGTTGCCTCCGCAATATCGGCCGTGCTTACGCGGAGAACGCCGCGGAGTGGGTAACCGGGGCTGACCGCCTTCACGCCGGTGAGCAGAATTTCCTCGTTTTCGACCAAGACGCTGGGAAATTCCACCGTTCGGGCCGTCTTCAGCGTCAATTCCCGGGCTTTGTCCCGCCATTCATCCGGGGCCGGCCTATGCCCGCTGACGACCAGATCGGCCGCGAGGAATTCCGCCGCCTGGTTGGTCATGGTGCGCGTCAGCCGGTGGCCGAGCAGGCTGACCGCTGTCGCTCCGGTGACGGCGATGATCAGGGCGGTCACCAGGATGGATAACTCGCCGCTTCGCCAGTCGCGGCGAACCAGGCGGAGAGCGAGAGCCAAGTTTTTGCCGATGATCATGACCGTCTCCCGGAAGTCCGTCGGACTCAAATTGGGTTTTGGGTCTGAGCCGATTTTCTCGGCGCTTCACCCGATTGATTCAAGATTAGGAAGTGGGTATCTTCGGGGGCGACTGCTCCGAAAGAAAGGTACGCTTGACGATGAGAATCGTCGCCATGGGCAGCGCCAGACCGATCAACGCGACGACGATGAACAACCCGCCCAGTTGGTTGTAATCAGCCGGAATCACTGCTGCTCCTGTCGCTTGATCCGTGACTTCACGCGTGACGGTAAACAGCCCGTTCAGAAACTTGGTGATCAGCTGGGAAAGAGAAAGCGCCAGGTTCATGAAGGCGGACATGACCGCGAAAAAGGTCGCCTTGAGCTGAGCCGGCGCGGAACTGGCGATCCAGGCCAGCATCGGAATCATCGCGATTTGCCCTAGCGGTGATTCCAGGGCCGTGTCGACGACGGCGAGGAACCGCGCATCCACGACGCCGCCGGTGAGCGCCGCGGTCCAGTGATGGAAGCCATAGAACATGGCGATGTCGGGGAGGTACAGCAGTGTTGCGGCGATGGTCAGGACAGCGATGATATAGGTGATCGGGCGCTCCGCCATGAAGCGGCGGAAGATGAACATGCCGAACAGCGCCAAGGTGCTCGCGATCAAGGAGAGTTTGGCCAGGAACTGCTGATCGAAGCCGAGCACGTCGATCATCCACCAGGTCGAGCCCGCCCCGCTCAAAGGTACGGCACGGAAGGCGAAGATCACTGCCGCCGTTCCATACAAGGCGTTCAGGCTGCTGGGTTCTAACTCCTGGGTTAGCCGCGCCATGAGGAACAATACAATGGCGAGGGAGCCGGCAAAGACGATCTCCTGGTTAAACGGCACGTCGGCCAACCCCATGCCGGCGGAGAACAGAACGAATCCCAAACCGCCGCCCAGGATCCACAGGTTCACTTCCGTCGGTGCCTCCACGGGGCGCGCCAGCAGCCGTTCGATCTCGTCGAATTCGAAACCTCGCGAGGCGAGCAGGCGCTCGTCGCGCTCCCGGACCCAGGCGGCCAGCAGCACGCCGAGGATGGATATGATGGGGATCAAGAGAGCGAATTGGTAAATGTCGAGATAGACCTCGGCCTTCTGCGCCGGGGTCAGGGTCTCGACGCCGCTAAACAGGTAGACGTTGGCGCTGGCCACCAACAGGGTTCCGCCGATGACGGCCACGCGTCCCAGGGTCTGCATGGTGGTGTGTGCCAGCCGGAGCTGTTCCTCGGGAACGGGACGACCATCCGCATCGATACGCGGCACGGCCTCCACCGTCATCGCGTCGGCCACCGTGTCCTGCAGCACGTAGCCGATTGGCGCCAACAGGGCCGAAATGACATACCAGGTTTCCGCCGGCAGAAGGTCTTGCATGAAGGCGGGTTTGGCCAACAGGCCCGTCATGATCAACAGGCTTACTGTGATCAGAGCAGCACCCAGGTAGATCAAGCCGGCCTTGTGTCGCCAGGCCAGGTCCACGAGATGACCGAAGGGCATCTTGAGCGTCCATGGCAGCATCGCCCAGAAGCCGAGCGCGGCCAGAAATTCGGCCGAAAGGCCCAGATATTCCTTCACGAAGAAGGTACCGACGATGCCGGTCAGACCGGAAACGCCCGCCGCAAGGTATACCATCAGCGGTGGAAGGTAGCTCAGCCGCATTTGTCGACCGAGATCTAAGATATTGCGGTCGAGCCAGTGTTTCCAGAGTATTGGAAGACTGTCCGTTGACTCGGTATGAGCCGGAGAGGGTTGTCGGGTGGACATAGCGAATTTAGGCTTTGGCAAATGGGGTAGGCTTATCGGCGGGAAACCGCTTGGGCAGAAATTGTAAAGCTCCGGGGTTCTTGTGGCCAGAATCCGGCCTGAAACGGTAACCTTCTGGCCACAGGATCAGCCGCGTCCGGCCGTTGGATCGACCGCATCAGGTGACACGATGATGGGACAGGACTTCGGCTCGTCTGCGGATTTTTTCCCTCGGCTGATGACGTTGGGGGTTCATTGGTTGAGAATGATGGGTAACCCGACTAACCCCACCCGCACGGTGCTTCCCTATGATGAAAGCTTTGGTTAAAAGCCGCCCCGAACCCGGGCTTTGGCTCGAGTCCGCGCCCATCCCGACGGTTGGGCCCAACGAGGTGCTGATCAAGGTTCTCAAAACCGGCATTTGCGGCACGGACCTTCACATTCTCAACTGGGACGGTTGGGCTCAGCGCAACATTCCCGTGCCCCGCATCATCGGCCATGAATTCGTGGGCGAAATCGTCGAAATCGGGCCCGGGGTCACGGGCTACGCCATGGGCGACCGCGTCACCGCCGAAGGCCACATTACCTGCGGGATCTGCCGCAATTGCCGGGCGGGGAAGCGGCACCTTTGCGCCCATGCGGTCGGGATCGGCGGCGGGCGCGACGGGGCTTTCGCGGAGTATCTGGTCATGCCGGTGTTCAATCTGTGGCCGGTTCATCCGGACATTCCTTCCGAACTGGCGGCGATACTGGATCCTTTCGGCAACGCCGTGCATTGCGCCCTGTCGTTCGACGTGGTCGGCGAAGATGTGCTGATTACAGGCGCCGGCCCGATCGGGATCACGGCGGCGGCGGTTTGCCGCTTCATCGGAGCGCGTCACATCGTGGTGACCGACACCAACGATTACCGGCTGGGCCTTGCGGCCAGCCTCGGCGCCTCGCGCACCGTCAATGTTGCCCGCCAATCGCTGCAAGACGCGATGCGGGATTTGAAGATGTCCAACGGCTTCGATGTCGGTCTGGAAATGTCGGGCAACCCTGCGGCATTCAACAGCATGCTTGGCAATATGTATCACGGCGGCTCTATCGCCTTGCTGGGGTTTCTGCCGCCCGGCACGCAAATCAACTGGGACGAGCTGATCTTCAAAGGGTTACACCTCAAAGGCGTCTATGGCCGGGAGATGTTCGAGACCTGGTACAAGATGACCCAACTCATCCGCGGCGGACTGGACATCCTTCCGGTCATCACCCACCGGTTCCCCGTCGATCGCCATGAAGAGGCGTTCGAGGTGGTGCGATCCGGGCAGTGTGCCAAGGTCGTGCTGGAGTGGGACTAAGCCGCTCGGCTGCGCTAACATGGCGTCACGTCGCCAACAGCCTGGAGGACTCCGCCCATGACCTACCGCGAAACCCGATTCCAAAACGAACTTGAAGACATCCGGCAGCAGGGCCTTTACAAGGCCGAACGGGTCATCACGACGCCCCAAGGTGTCGAACTCGCCACAACGGAACGGGGCCAAGCCCTCAACTTCTGCGCCAACAATTACTTGGGGTTAGCCAACCACCCAGAAATCGTCGAGGCGTCCATCGCCGCGCTTCGGAGCCACGGTTTCGGCATGGCGTCGGTGCGCTTCATCTGCGGCACCCAGGACCTTCACAAGGAACTCGAGCAAGCTATTGCAGCTTTTCTCGGTACCGAAGACGCCATCCTCTACAGCTCCTGTTTCGATGCCAATACCGGGCTGTTCGAAACTCTGCTCGGAGAAGAAGATGCCGTCATCAGCGATGCGCTAAACCATGCCTCCATCATCGATGGCATCCGACTTTGCAAGGCCGCGCGCTTTCGCTACGCCCATGGCGACATGAGCGACCTGGAAAGGCAGCTGCAGTCGGCTAAAGACCGCCGCACGCGGCTCATCGTCACCGACGGCGTGTTCAGCATGGATGGCGACATCGCCAGACTTGATGAGATTGTGGAACTGGCGGAGAAATACCAGGCCCTGTTCATGGTCGATGATTCCCACGGTACAGGGGTCATCGGAGCGACCGGCCGAGGCTCCGCAGAACATTGCCAGGTGCTGAACCGGATCGATATTTTTACCTCCACCTTCGGCAAGGCGCTGGGCGGAGGCGCCGGCGGCTTCACCGCCAGCCGAAGGGAAATCGTCGACCTTTTGCGTCAGCGTTCCCGACCCTACCTGTTTTCCAATACCCTTGCGCCACCTTTGGTTGCAGGTGCGTTGAAGGCCGTGGAACTAATCACGCGATCCGGTGAACTGCGGGAGCGCCTCTGGGAAAACACTGCCTATTTCCGCCGGCGGATGCTCGAGGCCGGCTTCGAGATACGCCCGGGCGAACACCCCATCGTTCCCATCATGCTGTACCAGGCGCACCTCGCCCAGCAAATGGCCACAGCCCTGCTGGGCGAAGGCATTTACGTCATCGGGTTTTCCTATCCGGTGGTGCCCAAGGGCGAGGCGCGCATCCGCATACAAATCACGGCGGCGCATACCAAAGCGCACCTGGACCAAGCGGTAGAAGCTTTCAGCCGGGCAGGGAGAACGCTTGGCGTGATCCGGTAAGGTAATCGGCGCCCGCGCTAGGCGGACCGTTCGGAGAGAGGTCGGCTTGCGGGCCTCTGATTGGCCACCGCGCGAGTTGCGTAGGTTGTGTTAGCGGCTTTATCGCTACAAATCGGCAGAACAGCCGATTTGCGCGAAGCCGGCAAGAGTGCGATATAGGGACATGCTGCATGAGACCCAACATTCATGAGCAGATTTGTTGGGTTACGGCTTCGCCTAACCTAACCTTTCTGCGCCCGTGTTCGTTGATTTATGCCTATCCGCCACCGCCAATATGCGCGTGAATAGCGTGTGCAATGTGATGCACCGAGACCCCGGTGATGGTGTTCGAGTTCATGTCGCCAGAGCAAACGAGAGCAACGATTCTTCGTTTGCGATCTACTATCGGGGCTCCGCTGCAGCCTTTGAACGTTTCATGGCCAGGGTGTTCGACCGGAAGCTCAAAGATGTGGTAATGCCCATCCGTGCGACGGAATTTCAAGCCCGGATAGATGGCGGGGGCCGACATATCTGCCGTTTTGCCGCGCTTCACCGGGTGCGCACGGGCAGTGAAGGCGTATATCTCGTCCTTGACGGGGAGATCAGCGAGCGATGTTACGAACTCGTGCCGCGGGCGTTCATTCACGATCGAACCGGCGGAATCGCGCTCCTGCATCATCGAAAAGAAGTCGGCCGGCACCTCGGTAAAGGAAAAATCCAGCTCCTCGGACATCGATGTACGTTGGTCAAGGCGCTGAGCAGTCCATTGCTTTCCGAAGTGGTGGACGAGAGTCTGGTCGACCTCCGGGTCGAATCGCATCTCCGCGACCCATCGTCCGAAACTGATGGCATGGGAGACCGAGAGTATCAAC
>DATIXD010000305.1:0-15309 GCA_035518875.1 Methylococcaceae bacterium
CGGACGATGCCATGGTGGCGCTGGGTCGCTTAACCTACCTGTACAGCACCGACCGCAACGGCGATCACCACGTCTACCTGCCGCGCCCGGACGAACAGCAGAACAAAATCCTCACAGCCCTTGGTCTTTCCTTTCCGGTCAAGGCAAAAGCCGGCAAACGAGCAGTGTAGGCAGAGGCTGTTTTCGGTGTTTCGTCCATTTTTTTAATAAATACAGATCACTACAGTAGGATTGCGCCTGCCAGCTGGGGGAAGATCCGTCCGATGAGCCAGTCGAGGATTATTCGTAACGCCTTCCCGGACTCACAATTCGTTCTCCCGGGCTTACTCGGGGCGGGCTAACAGCCAAATGTTCGAACGTTCGCTGCTTAAGGTCAGGAAGGTATTTCTTAGGTCCCACGCCGGGCCAGCAGCTCCCGGCTGAGTTGGTAGGCGGCCATCGCGTAGAGCGGGCTGTGGTTGTACCTGGAAATCACGTAAAAATTGTGCAGGGCCAACCAATAGGCCGGCCCCTCTTCTTCCCCCAACTCCAGCAGCGTGGCCCGGGTTTGGTCGGGCAACGGGGTACGGGCTTCCACGCCGAGTTTTCGCAACTCGACGATGCGATGGGAAGGCTTGAGATCGTTACCCAGCAGACGGAAAAAGCCGTCGCCGCGCACGCTGGCCGGAAACGCGACCGGCTCTCCGCTTTGCCAGCCGTGAACCGAAAAATAATTGGCGACGCTGGCGATAGCGTCCGCGGGGTTGCCCCAGATATCGCGACGTTGATCCCCGTCCAGATCGGCGGCATAGTGCCGATAGCTGCTGGGCATGAACTGGGGCATGCCCATCGCACCGGCATAGGAACCCTTGGGCAGGGCCGGATCGATGCCTTCTTCTCGGCACAGCAGGAGAAAATCCTCCAGCTCATGGCGAAAAAACTCGGCACGCTTGGGATAGTCGAAAGCCAGGGTGGACAGCGCATCGACCACCCGGTAGTTGCCCGTGTTCTGGCCGTAACCGGTTTCGATGCCAAGGATCGCAACGATCATCTCGGGCGGTACGCCAAATCGGATGCGCGCCTTGGACAGGGCGGCGCCATTGCGATCCCAGAAGGTCAGCCCCCCCTGGATGCGGGCCTCAGTGAGGAAAATCTTGCGATAGGCATGCCAGGGCTTGGCTTCGGCAGGGCGGGCGATGGCTTCGAGGATCTTGTCCTGGATGACGACCTGCCGGAACAGCCGATTCAGCGCCTCCCCGCTGAGCCGGTGCTTCCCGCTTATTTCCCGGATGAAGGCTCTCACCTCGGGGCGATCGGCTATGCCTTCCTGGCCGGAAGCGGAAGCGGAGAGGCCGGACAGGGCGATTGCCAGGACGAAGATTCGAAAGGACGCAGATCTTTTCGTGAGTCTCACTAGGGCAAGAGTTTCCGGTGGGTCTGAATGGACATTAGCATACCGAAGCCGGCCAGCAAGGTCACCATCGAGGTTCCGCCATAGCTGACCAGGGGCAGCGGTACGCCCACCACCGGCAAAATCCCGATGACCATGCCGACGTTCACGAACACGTAGACGAAAAATGTCAGCGTCAGCGCCCCACTCAATAACCGGCTGAAGGTATCCTGCGCCTGCACCACGATGAACAGGCAGCGGGCCAGGATGAACAGGTAAATCCCGAGTAGGCCAAGACAGCCCAGCAAGCCGAATTCCTCGGCGAACACGGCGAATATGAAGTCGGTGGAGCGTTCTGGCAAAAATTCCAGATGGGACTGGGTGCCGTGCAGCCAGCCTTTGCCGTAGAAGCCGCCGGAGCCGATGGCGATTTTCGACTGGATGATGTGATAGCCGCGCCCGAGCGGGTCGGCTTCCGGATTGAGGAACATCAGCACGCGATCACGCTGATAGTCGTGCATGAAGTGCCACAGCACCGGCAAAAGACTTCCGCCGATCGCCCCCAATCCGAGAATGTAGCTCCAGCGCATGCCGGCCAAGAACAGCACGGCAGCGCCGGCGACGGCGACCAGGAAAGCGGTGCCCAGATCGGGCTGCTTGGCGATCATGGCAACGGGCAGGATGATCAGCGAGGCGGCCGCGGCCAAGTGCTTGAAACTCGGGGGCAAAGAATGGGAGCCCAAGAACCAGGCGATCATCATGGGCGTCGTGAGCTTAGTCATTTCGGAAGGCTGAAAACGCAGCACGCCTAGATTCAACCAGCGTTGGGCCCCCATCGCGGTATCACCGATCACTAGCACGGCCAGCAGCATCAGCACGCCGACCAGATAAAGCACGGGGCTATAGATCCTGAAATGACGCGGGTGAACCTGCGCGATGGCGAACATGATGCCCAGAGCCAGCCCGAGTCTGCCCGCCTGGCGCAGGAGCACCTCGATTTTTTGACCGCCGGCACTGTAGAGAATCACGAAGGCCACCGCGGCCAGCAGCATAAGCCCGCCAAACAGCGGGAGGTCGATGTGGAGTCTTTGCAACCACTGGCTGGAAGTTGGCTGGTTGATCTTGATGCTGGCCAAAGAGGGTTCGATGCGCATTATTCCTGACCCTTCAGATACTGCTCCATCACGGCGCGGGCGATGGGCGCCGCAACAGAACCGCCGTGGCCCCCGTTTTCCGCGATCACGGCGATGGCGATACGGGGATTATCCGCCGGGGCAAAGGCGATAAACCAGGCATGGTCCTTCAATGTGTCCTGGACGCGCATTTTCTTGTATTCCTGATCCTGGCGAACGGTGAACACCTGCGCGGTACCAGTCTTGCCGGCGACCAGATAGGGCAGGCCGGGGGCGATGCCCTTGGCCGTGCCCTGTGGGCTGTGCACCACATCGACCATGGCATCGACCACCGTTTTCCAATTGGCCGGATCGATCCGGACGGTGCCGGACTCGCGCACGGGATGGGGGTTTTCAACGTCGTTCGGGGCCTTCATGGATTCGACCACGCGGGGCTCGATGATTTTTCCTCGGTTAGCGAGGATGGCAGTGGCGCGAGCAAGCTGAATGGGGGTGGCCTGCACGTAGCCCTGGCCGATGCCGGCAATCAACGTCTCGCCGGGATACCAGGTTTGTTTGCGGTGCTTGCGCTTCCATTCCTGGCTGGGATACAGACCGGATTTTTCGCCGTCCAGATCGACGCCGGATTTCTCGCCAAAACCGAATTGCCGCAAATAATCATGCATCCGCTCAATGCCCAGCTGCTGGGCCAGGGTGTAGAAATACACGTCGCAGGACTGGGTGATGGCCGACTTCATGTCGACCGTACCGTGGCCCGTCTTGCGCCAGTCGCGATATTTGTGTTCGACATTGGGCAGGCGGAAATAACCCGGACAGAAAACCCGGCGGCTGGAGCTCATCTGTCCCAGTTCCAAGCCTGCCAATGCCATGAAGGGCTTGACCGTGGAACCCGGGGGATATCCCCCTCGCAGCGCGCGATTGTAAAGCGGCCTCTCGGGCGAAGCCTGGAGAGCGTCGTAATCGGCCCGCCGGATTCCCTGAATGAAGGGATTGGGGTCAAAACTGGGCTTGCTCACCAGGGCCAGTACGTGACCGGTTGCCGGCTCGAGGGCAACCACCGCGCCATTGTATTCGCCGAGGGCGTCATAGGCGGTCTTTTGCAGCTGGATATCCAGGGTCAGGTGAAGATCGGCCCCCGCCAGCGGTTCCGTTTCGCCGAGCACATTGATGGAACGGCCCTGCACATTGGTCTCGATTTCCTCATAGCCGGTCTTGCCGTGCAAGACGGTTTCATAGGTTTTTTCGATGCCACTCTTGCCGATGTGATAGGTGCCGCTGTAAACGGACGGGTCGAGGTTCTGCAACTCCGCTTCGCTGATCCGGCCGACATAGCCGACCACATGCGAAGTCAGTTGACCGTAGGGATAGGTTCGCAGCAGGCGGGCGCGGATTTCCACCCCGGTGAAATGGGGCATCTTCACGGCGAAACGGGCGATTTCCTCCTCGCTGAGCTGGAGGCGCAGGGGAATGCTGTCAAAGCCCTTGTGCCGGCTGCGCAGGGAATTGAATCGCTGGATTTCCTCGTCGCTCAGGTTGAGCAGCGCTTTCAGTTCGGCCAGGGTCTTTCCCATGTTGGGCACCTGCTCGGGGATCAACTCCAGACTGTAAGTGGGGATGTTGTCCGCCAGCACCTCGCCGTTGCGGTCGAAAATCATGCCGCGCGTGGGCGGCAAAGGCGAGATCTTCACCCGGTTTTCGTGCGAAAGCGTCGCGTAATGTTGGTAGCCCACCACCTGGAGGTAGACCAGGCGGACCGCCAGCCCGACCGTCGCCAACCCAACGAATAGCACGCTGGCGACGATTCGGTTCAGAAACAACCGGTATTCGCGCAGCGAGTCCTTTAGAATGAACTCGCTGCTCATCAACCGCTTTTCCGATGACCGACCCCGTCGGGTCGAATTCTTAGACGATACCGAAACGGCGGCGGACATGTCTGAGCGTCACGAAAACCATCGGCCAGAAAAAAGCGCCGGTGAGGGATGGCAACCAGTAGGCCGCCCCGATCGCGTTCGAGCCCCTGATGTTCTGCGTCCAGAAAATCAAAAGCTGGCTCAACAACAGAAACAACAGGGTTGACATAGCCTGCTGGGGAAATGGGTAGAGGCGCAGCTGGCGGTGCAGCCGGATGCAACAATAGGCGACGACCGCATAGGCCAAGGCATGCTGGCCCAGCATTCGGCCCGTCAACGTATCGGTCAACAAGCCCACCAACCAAGCCGAGCCGACGCCCACCCGCTCCGGGATCGCCATGTTCCAGTAGATCAGGAACAATAGTACCCAGTCGGGGTTGAAGACGAATAAGCCATCCGGCAGAGGCAGAATGCGCAGGGCCATTGCCAGAATGAGGCTGGCGGCGACCACCAGCAGCGCGCTGGGGCTATTCTGCGGCATGGGCTGCGGAGCCTTCCTTAGTGGAACTGCCCGGGACGGACACCCGGGGAATGGGATCGGATTTACTCCAGACCATTAGCAATTCGCGATTGCGATCGAGTTGCGCGACGGGTGTGGCGCTGACCTTGGCGAATGGACTGGTCTGGGATGAAACACTGGTCACCGTCGCAACCGGATAACCTTGCGGAAACACGCCGCCCATTCCGGAAGTGAGCAACAGATCTCCGGGCTGGATGTCGGCGTTGCTGGTCAGGTAAGGTAGCGTCAACTTGTCTATCTGGCCCGTGCCCAAGGCGATGGTCCGAAGGCCGTTGCGGTTAACCTGCACCGGGATGGCGTGATTGGGGTCGGTGATCAACATAACCTCGGCACTGTAGGGCGTCACCCGCAACACCTGGCCGACGACGCCATTGGCGTCCATGACGGGTTGGCCTGGATAAATGCCGAAGCGACTGCCCTTGTTGACCACCACTACATGCTCGTACGGCACCAGCTTCACCTCGAGCAGTTCTGCGATCAGCACCTGTTCGCCAAGTTTGAACGAGGTTTCCAGAAGCCCCCGCAGTCGGATGTTTTCCTTTTCGAGGGAGGCGAACTTCAGCAACCTGGTTTTCAACACCATCTGCTCTTCCCTGAGATGTTGGTTTTCCCTCACCAGATCGGCATAGGTCGAAACCGCCTCAATGACGTTTTGCACCGCGCGCACCGGCGAACTGACAAGCTGCTGCAATGGGTAAACCGTAACGGCGAACGCGGCGCGGACGGCCGGCAGCATGGCTTGCTGTTCGGCTGCCAGCAGCACCAGTGATGCGACCAGGCAGACGAACAGTCGGATATTGAGAGAGGGGCCTTTGGTGAATATGCGTTTGATATTGCTATCTCTCTAAGGAGAGCTCATTCGCGCCGGGAAAGTCGAGAGGTTTATTCGAGTGAAAACGGCGCTGAGCCTTTCTCGTCGAGCAGTTCCAGGACGCGCCCGCCACCGCGCGCCACGCAGGTCAGCGGATCCTCGGCGACCACAACGGGAAGGCCCGTTTCCTCGGCGATGAGACGGTCGATGTCCTTGAGCAGCGCACCGCCTCCGGTCAGGACGATGCCCACTTCGGCCACGTCCGCGCCCAGATCCGGGGGCGTCTGCTCGAGCGCCACCTTGACCGCACCGACTATCCCGGCCAGGCATTCTTGCAGCGCTTCCAGGATTTCGTTACTGTTCAGCACGAAGCTGCGCGGTATACCCTCCGACAGATTACGGCCCTTGATCTCGATTTCCCTGACCTCGCTACCCGGATAGGCCGTGCCGATTTCATACTTGATGCGCTCGGCCGTGGCTTCCCCGATTAGAGTACCGTAATTGCGGCGGACATAATTCATGATCGCCTCATCTAGGCGGTCGCCACCGACACGAACCGAGGCGGAGTAGACTATGCCGTTCAAAGAGATCACTGCGACTTCTGAGGTGCCACCGCCGATATCGATCACCATCGACCCGCGCGCCTCGTCGACCGGCAGCCCCGCGCCGATTGCCGCCGCCATCGGCTCCTCGATCAGATAGACTTCACGAGCGCCGGCCCCCACCGCCGATTCCTTGATGGCACGGCGCTCCACCTGGGTGGAACCGCAAGGCACGCAAATCAGCACCCGCGGGCTCGGCCGCAGAAGCCTGCCCTTGTGCACCTTATGGATAAAATACTGGAGCATTTTCTCGGTGACCGTGAAGTCGGCAATGACGCCGTCCTTCAAGGGCCGGATCGCGGTGATGTTGCCCGGCGTGCGTCCGAGCATCGACTTCGCGGCCGCGCCGACCGCGGCGATGCTCTTGGAACCGCGGCGGTCTTCGCGGATGGCCACCACCGAGGGCTCGTTCAACACGATACCCTGGCCGCGGATGTAAATCAGCGTGTTGGCCGTGCCCAAATCGATGGATAAGTCGTTTGAGAAAAAACCGCGAAGGCGTTTGAACATTGACGTGTGATCTCCCTATAAATCGTTTTAATTTAACAAGGGTGTGGGGAGCAGGGCAAGAGATGGGGTATGATATTTCCATCACTCGGACAATATGTAGGGTTCCTATGTCACTGGATGCGGAAGAAATCAACAAGATCGCCTGGCTGGCTCGGTTAGCCATCGACGCCGACAAGGTGGACGCTTACGCCCGGGATTTGTCGGGCATTCTCGGTTTCGTCGAGCAGATGAGCGCGGTGGACACCGGCAGCGTTGCGCCCATGGCGCACCCCATGGATCAGGCGCAGCGTCTTCGCGAGGACTCGGTGACCGAGACCGACCAGCGCGAACTGTTCCAGGCCCATGCACCGCTGGTCGAGGCCGGTCTGTATCTGGTGCCCAAGGTTATCGAATAATCGATTCGCGGGGTTACGGCCTTTGGCCTAACCCAACCTAAAACCGAGACTCATCCGATGCATAACAAAACCATCGCGGAACTCTCCCAAGGACTCCGCAATAAAGAATATAGCAGCCTGGAGCTGACCCAGGCTTTCCTGGATCGCATCCGCCGACACGATCCCCGGCTCAACTGTTTCGTTACCGTGACCGAGGAAGCGGCGCTGGCGCAGGCCAAGGCGGCCGATGCGCAGATCGCCGCAGGCCGCGCGGGCCCCCTAACCGGCGTCCCGATCGCTCAGAAGGACATTTTCTGCACCCAGGGAATCAGGACCAGCTGTGGCTCGCGAATGCTGGACAATTTCATTGCCCCCTACGACGCCACGGTGGTCGCGCGTTTCAACCAGGCGGGCGCGGTCATGTTAGGCAAGCTCAACATGGACGAATTCGCCATGGGTTCCTCCAACGAGACCAGCTACTACGGCCCGGTCAAGAATCCCTGGGATGTGACGACAGTGCCCGGCGGCTCTTCCGGCGGTTCGGCTTCGTCGGTTGCGGCCCGGCTCGCGCCCGGCGCGACCGGCACCGATACCGGCGGTTCCATCCGCCAGCCGGCGTCTTTTTGCGGCATCACGGGCCTGAAACCAACCTACGGCCTGGTTTCCCGTTACGGCATGATCGCCTTCGCCTCCAGCCTCGACCAGGGCGGCCCGATGGCGCGCACGGCCGAGGATTGCGCCCAGATGCTGCAAGCGATGGCGGGCTTCGACGAGCGCGATTCCACCAGCGTCAACCGACCTGTACCCAATTACGGGGCGGGGCTGAGCGACAGCCTGGAGGGATTCCGGATCGGGCTGCCGAAGGAATTCTTCGACGAAGGCCTTGATCCGACCATTGCAAAGCTAATCGACGAGGCGATCGCCGAATATCGCAAACTGGGTGCGGAAGTCAAAAAAGTGTCGCTGCCCAACATGGACCTTTCCGCGCCCGCCTACTACGTAGTCGCGCCGGCGGAGTGCTCTTCCAACCTGGCGCGCTTCGACGGCGTGCGTTTCGGCTACCGTTGCAAGGACCCCAAGGACCTCCACGACCTGTATATGCGCTCGCGCGGGGAGGGCTTCGGCGCTGAAGTCAAGCGCCGCATCCTGATTGGCACTTACGTGCTGTCTGCCGGTTATTACGACGCCTATTACCTGAAAGCGCAGAAAATCCGCCGGCTGATCAGCGACGACTTCAAGCAAGCCTTCCAGGAAGTCGATGTCATCATGGGGCCGACCTCGCCCTCGGTAGCCTTCCGGTTTGGCGAGAAGACCGCCGATCCGATCGCCATGTACCTGTCGGACATCTATACCATCGCGGTGAATCTGGCGGGACTGCCGGGCATGTCCATCCCGGTCGGATTTTCCAACAACCTGCCCGTCGGCATGCAGATCATCGGCAATTATTTCACGGAAGGCCGTCTGCTCAACGTCGCCCACCGGTACCAGCAGGCGACAGATTGGCACCGACAAGCGCCCAAAGATTTCGCGTAAAAGGTCAAGCAACGATGGAATGGGAAACAATCATCGGGTTGGAAGTACACGCCCAACTCTGCACAAAATCCAAGATTTTTTCCGGAGCGGCGACGGCCTTTGGCGCGGTGCCCAACACCCAGGCCTGTGCGGTCGACCTCGGTCTGCCCGGCGTGTTGCCGGTGGTGAACGGCGAAGCGGTGCGCATGGCGATCAAATTCGGCCTAGCCATCGGCGCGCAGATTGCGCCTGTTTCCGTATTCGCGAGAAAAAACTATTTCTATCCCGACCTGCCGAAAGGCTATCAGATCAGCCAGTACGATCTGCCGGTAGTGGGCAACGGACATTTGAACATCCTGGTCGAGGGCGCAGAAAAGACCATCGGCATCACCCGCGCCCATCTGGAAGAGGACGCCGGCAAATCGCTGCACGAAGACTTTCATGGCTACACCGGCATCGACCTGAATCGTGCCGGCACGCCCCTGTTGGAAATCGTGTCCGAACCGGATCTGCGCTCGGCCAAGGAAGCCGTGGCCTATCTGAAGAAGCTCCATGCCCTAGTGCGCTACCTGGAAATTTGCGACGGGAACATGCAGGAAGGCTCCTTCCGTTGCGACGCCAACGTGTCGGTGCGCCGCAAGGGGCAGAAAGAGTTCGGCACTCGCGCCGAGATCAAGAATCTCAACTCCTTCCGCTTCGTCGAAAAGGCCATCAACTTCGAAGTCGAGCGCCAGATCGAGTTGATCGAAAGCGGCGGCAAGGTGGTGCAGGAGACCCGCCTTTACGATTCAGTCAAGGACGAAACCCGCTCCATGCGCAGCAAGGAAGAAGCCAATGACTATCGCTACTTCCCTGACCCGGACCTGTTGCCGTTAAAAGTGGACGCTGGGTTCATCGAGGCGGTGCGCAAAGACCTGCCGGAACTGCCGGACGAAAAGTGCGACCGCTTCAAGGCGCAATACGGCCTCAACGATTACGACGCTCTAGTGCTCACGACAACCCGCGAACTGGCCGATTACTATGAAGCCTTGGTCAAAGCGGCCGACTGCGACGCCAAGCTCTGCGCCAACTGGGTGATGGGTGATCTCGCCGGCGCACTGAACAAGGCGGGCCTGGAAATCGAGCAAAGCCCTGTCGAAACGGAGCGCCTCGCCGGTCTTTTGAAGCGTATCGCCGACAACACCATTTCCGGCAAGATCGCCAAGCAGGTATTCGAGGCCCTGTGGGAAACGGGCGATACGGCCGACGCGATCATCGAGCAGCAAGGACTCAAACAGATCACAGACACCGGCGCCATCGAGGCGATCATCGACAAGATCATCGCCGACAACCCTGAACAGGTGGAGCAATACCGATCCGGCAAGGACAAACTGTTCGGCTTCTTCGTCGGCCAGGCCATGAAAGCAACTCAAGGCAAGGCCAATCCGCAACAGCTGAACGATTTGTTGAAAAGCAGGCTCCAGCAGGGATGAGGGGCTAATAGACCGACAAACGCCGGTCGGTTGCATCCAATCGGCGTAAGCGGTGTGCAAGCGGTAACCGCCGCGGCCAGGCGTTCGATCGGCTGCTGGCCGCGCCGGCATTCGGAGTGTACCCGGCGCGGCCATTCCGGCGAAAAGGCACTGCATTACCTCAGTACCTGGCAGCTATGCCTTCTGGCGGCAATCCAGAGTCCGGTCGACATGCTGACGGGGCTTGATTAAACTACTCCGCCTTCAAATGCGGGCCAGCGCGGCTCCCAACGCTTAAAACCATTTTCACGCAGACACCAACGCCATGAACCAGAATGCCCAATCCCTCATCGAGAATTACTACGCCGCTTTCAACGCCGGCGACATGGATACCTTCCTGAGCCTTTTGACCGACGACGTCGTGCACGACATCAACCAGGGCGAGCGCCAAATCGGCAAGCAAGCATTCCGCGAGTTCATGAACCGCATGAACAAGAACTACAAGGAGCGGTTGGTCGACATGGTGATCATGACCAGTGACGACGGCAGCCGCGCTGCGGCCGAATTCGTCGTGCTGGGCGAATACCTGAACACCGACGAGGGCCTGCCGCCCGCCATGGGCCAGACCTACCGCCTGCCCGCCGGCGCATTTTTCGACATCAAGAACGGCAAGGTCGCCCGCATCACCAATTACTACAACCTGGAAGACTGGATCAGACAGGTCAGCCAAGGCTAAGGCCATGAGCGACATCAGCATCAAGCACTTGTCCGGCATGGAGCTGGAACCCTGGCTTCCCGACTTGGCGCGGATGCGCATCACGGTGTTCAGGGATTTTCCCTATCTGTACGACGGCACAGCGGAGTACGAGGAAAAATACCTGAAGATCTATATGAGGTCGCCCGAGAGTATCATCATTCTCGCTTTGGACGGCGACAAGGTCATCGGCGCGTCCACCGGGCTGCCGATGGAGCACGAAACCGAAGAATTCCAGAAGCCCTTTCTGGAGCACGGCTATGACCCGGCGAAGATCTTCTATTGTGGTGAATCGGTGCTACTGAAGGAATACCGAGGCAAGGGCATCTATAAGGAGTTCTTCCTGGGCCGTGAAGGCCAGGCGCGCAACCTGGGGCGCTTCGGCTGGTGCAGCTTCTGCTGTGTACAGCGGCCGGAGGACCATCCGCTCAAACCCGCTGACTACGTCCCGCTCGACGCCGTCTGGAACAAGTTCGGTTATGTGAAACATCCCGAACTGCGCACCAGTTACATTTGGAAGGACGTGGACCAGGCCGAACAAACCGCCCACGACATGGTATTCTGGCTGAAGTCGCTCAACGAAGCGCGGCGATGAGCGGCGATCAATCTCTCCGCCTGGCGGCGGCTCAATACGACATCGGCTTTCTGCAAAGCTGGACGGAATACGAAGCCAAGGTGGGTCGCTGGGTCGGAGAGGCCGTCGATCAGGGCGCGCAAATCCTGCTGTTTCCCGAATATTTCAGCATGGAATTGGCCTCGCTGTTTCCCGAGGCGGTCTACAAGTCCCTGTCCAAACAACTGGAAGCGCTACAGACGCTGCTGCCCGAATTTTCCGGGCTTTTCGCCCAGCAGGCGAACCGGTACGGCGTCTACATCCTGGCCGGCTCCTATCCGGTGCGGCAAGCCGACGGGCGCTATCGCAACCGTGCTCATCTTTTCAGACCGGACGGTCGCACCGATTATCAGGACAAGCTGCAAATGACCCGCTTCGAGAACGAGCAATGGCTGGTCGCGGCCGGTGACGAGCTCAAGGTGCTGGAAACCGAGTTCGGCAAGATCGGGGTCAACATCTGCTATGACAGCGAATTCCCCCTGATCGCCAGGAAACAAGTGGAAGCCGGGGCCGATCTGATTCTGGTGCCGAGTTGTACGGATACATTGGCGGGGTATCACCGGGTCCGGATCGGTTGTCAGGCGCGGGCATTGGAGAACCAGTGCTATGTGGTGCAGTCACCGACGGTCGGCAACGCACCTTGGTCCGAGGCGGTCGACGTCAACGTGGGCGCGGCGGCAGTCTACACGCCAGTGGATTACGGCTACCCCGACAACGGTATTCTGGCGATCGGCGAGTTGAACCGGACGCAATGGGTCTATGCCGATATTGATCTCGGGACCATCGCCAATATCCGCGAGACGGGCCAGGTGTTCAACTACCGCGATTGGCCCGGGCAATTCCGCTGCCTTTAAAACCGCCGGCTGCAAACACGGCCAAGGCGGAAAAGCCTCTCTTCGCTAACCCCTTGCAAAACCCGGAAGCATCTCGCTTGCCTATTTGCCTCGGCTCCGCGTTTTCGATTCGCGCAGGACGCCAAAACCCCAGATACCCCAGGAAGCCGTCTTCAGCATCAACAACGGCAGGGCCACCGTTTCCAATCCCCACAGGATAATCGCCAAGGCGCTCGCCCCGGAAATGCTCCAGGCCAGAAGACCCAAAGGGCCGCCTACGATGACTCGAACCCAGCGGATGAGTTTTTGCTGTAATTTTTCTTTCATGCCAAACACCATCCGGTGGGAAGAAAGCCGATCACTCGAACCCGTAGGAAAAGCAAGCGGATCCACCCGCGATCGGAAGCTCAATCGAAAAGGACACGCCTTTGGATTCGGAATGGAGACTTCTTGTCGACGGAAAGATGCCATCCCGATCAGTCCGCATCCCATCCGAAAACAGATTAAGCCCTGAACGCCAAGCGATCGTAACAATTCCGTCACGCAGGCGCAAACGGCGTTTGGTCAACCCGTGGCGATGAGACGGACGGCCTTAGCGCAAGACAATTCCGTCGCATTAACCGATTCAAGGCTGTAAGCTTCATTGCCTTTAAGGTAGATTTCTACGACCCGGCGGAAGTCTTCCCGTTTCGGGGTGTGTGCGGGCGATAATGAAGTTTGAGGCATCGAGATGATCAAAATTACCTTCCGATTGATGAGTTTGTTTCCTCTGGCCTTTGCGTCTTCAACCGCCCTCGCATATGGCGTAAGTCATCACGGCGGCCCCCTCCTGAGCTGTGAGCCACCGCAATTTTTCGACGAGTCTCCGGGCAAGGATGCGAAGGTTCCCGCGTTCCAGACTTTCGCCTTCACCGCCTCGGATAACACCGAACGCGACACGGTGAAGGCCTGGGTCAATAATGAGCCGGTACCGGTGACGTTTACCGAGGAACGGAGCGGGAGGCTGGCGGTGCAGGGCAGCCTCAAGGAGCCGGTAACGAAAGGCCGGGTGTGGATCAAGGTGACCGGGGACAGCAAAGACGGTTGCGACCAGCTCAATACGTGGAATGTTTATGTCGGCGACTAACCGATAGACTCCCGGACGAGACCTGCGTTCACGCTATTTCAGTCAATGATAGGGCTCCGTCCCCATTTCTCCCAAAAGTGCCGTTACGGCACCCGACAATTGAAAGGCTGCCCGCGATCAAACAACACTCTGTTCGAGACCAACCAGAAGGAACCCCGGCATGCCCATCGAACCCGCCAAGACAAACGCCAAACCCGGATGGGCTGCGCCCATCGAAAGCCGCAAGGAGCGAGCGGACTACTACTTCCAAACTGTGCTGGAAAACCAGCTTGAGTGGTATTCCAACAAGGCCGGAACACAAAAGGGCCGACACCTTTTTTTCGCCATCTCGGTTATCGTGCTGGGCACCCTCATTTCGTTCCTGCAAGTGATAGATGCGGCGCCCTGGGTGCGCTATCTCACCGCCGCATTGGGCGCCGCGGTTTCGGTGTTCCGCGCCATTGACACCCTGCTGCGCCCCGGCGAAACCTGGCAAGGCTACCGCAAGGCCTCCGAAAACATGAAGCGAGAATACCGTCTCTATCTCAACAATGCCGACGTTTTTGCCGAGGCGCCGGATGAAGAAGCCGCCTACCGGCTTCTGGTGGAACGGGTGGAAACCGTCATCGCCGAGGAACAGCAATTGTTCTGGCAGTTCCACGCCAAGAGTCCGGCGCAGCCGGCCAAATCAATGGATGAAACCGCAGCAGGCGCACTACCGAATGGTCAGTGATGGCATCGGCATCTTCCAATAGTGTCTGCCTGATGTAACCGAGATTCCCCCAAACGAATTCCGCGCCACAACGGTGCGAGTCGCAATCCACACCCTAATTTGAAGAAAATGCCAAGGAGACGCCCATGAGACTATCCCCGCATCTAGGCTCATTGCTGCTCGCCCTCTGGCTGATCTTGATCGGCGTGTCAGGTTTCATCAACGTCGGTGACCTCCATAAGGGGTTGGACGTCCTCGCCCTGGTCGCAGGGACCTTGATGCTGCTGTCGTGGTAACAGCTTGCGGGCCAGCACTGGATGCGGTGAGCCGCACGAACCGCATTAATCGCGAGGCGATGCGGATCCCTTCGTTCACCGCATACGCGGGCTAAGAAAGCAGCCCTGCAGGATGTGCACCGCGCACCATGGACCGGAGGAAAGTGGCTGGCGACACCCGCCCTACCTGGCTCGTGATCGTTTGGGTTGTCCGTATGCGTGATTGCAAGACCTGTTCCTGATGTCCCGGCGGTTCCTTCGTTGCCGCAACCTTTTTCGGGGCCTTTCTCACAGTATCGGCAAATAGGGTCAGACTCCATTATGTCTTTCTCCGATACCTTATGCACCTTTTCTCTTAAAACCAACAAACGGTATTCAAAAAACGTTCGGCGTATCAATATCAAAAAACCAGCACGCTCACCACGCTGAGGTATATGAAAAGACTCAGCAAATCCTGAATGATGGTGGCAACCGGCCCGCTTCCGTAGGCCGGATCTTTTCCCAGTTGAGACAGAATCGACGGCAACAAAAGACCGATGGTCGTTGCCACGCTGCTGGCGCAAATAAGAGCAACGGAGACTGCAAATGCCAGCGATGCGCTGAAGGTGAGCCAAATGAATGGAAAAACCACGAATGCCAGGGCGATACCCAGGAAAAAGCCGGTCTTGAGTTCGCCTCGCCACAACTGCGAGACCGGGGCGCGACTAAAAGACAGTCCTCGCACCGCGATCGCCTCGGACTGCGTTCCTATGGCGTCGGCCAGATAGACGATGCCGGGAATGAAAAAGGCGACCGCCAAATCAGCCCTGAGCGTGTTCTCAAAAG
>DATIXD010000306.1:0-15276 GCA_035518875.1 Methylococcaceae bacterium
AGGGCGATCAAGGCGTGGAATCATTTGTCGGGCATGAAACCCAGGGAAACCAGCCTTGGCGTCCAGATAGCCGCGCTTTCGGCCTCCGTCCGCGGGTCGCGGATTTCAACAGGCCTGCCCATGCACAGCCGTTGAAAAACACCTGCCGCAGCGATGCCGTTGAGCACGAAGGAGACGGCAATCAGCGCGACGATCCAGGCGTAGTGGCCGCTGACGTGATAGAGCAACAAGTCCTGACCGATGAATGCGGGCGTGATGGGGAAGCTGACAAGCCCCAGGAAGCTTAAAAACAAGAGCAAGGAGAGTCTTGGTTTCCGTTCCGTCATGGCGCGATATAAATAGGGCGCCTTGGTGAAATTCTCGCCCCTCAGCAGCAGGGCCAGCACTGCGATGCCCAGTCCCCAGGCTGGTGCGATCCCCGCCAGGAACAGCTCCACGCCGCTTTCTGCTGCTTCGCTGCCCAGCCATGCCACGCCTCCAGCAAGCAAACCACTCAGGCCAATGCCGTTCCAGACCTTGAAAGCGCTGTGCTTCTGAGCGAAGGCGCTGAGCGAAGCGATGAGCATGCCCAAAGCCGCAGGGATAGCCAGGTGTTCCCTCTCCAACAGGCCGCTCTCGACGCCGAGCCAGCCCGTCCCAATCACCCCAAGCGCGACGAGCAGTTTTCGCCAAGGGGATATCGCGTTGACCGCCGCCCCGGCTTTCCTCAATGGATCCCACAGCGCCGCGCGAACGCTGGTTTCGAGGTTGAATTCCTGCAAAGCTAACACTTGCAGCGTGTTTTCCAAAACCTCTGGCAACGTCTCGCGGATCATGAGCGGCAGCGACCTTGCAATTGAGCTCCCCCTGATATCGAAGCCCGTGTCGGCCGCTCCCTCGACGCGCAAGAGATGTGCGACGATGGATGGCGACACCAGAAGTTGATAACAGCGAAGGAACGCATTCCCAAGGAAATGCAAGAGCACCAGCATCTCCAGCCCGAAAGCCAGTTCCATGAACATGAATCCGACTTGCGTAATGGAAGCGTACGCGATCTGGCCCTTGATATTGGATTGTGCCTTTTCCGAGACACTGCCCACGATCACGGTCAGGCAGCCGATGAAAAATACCAAGAGACGGGACAGGAACTCGAATCCCCAGATCGGCTTGGTCCGCATCAGCAAGAACACGCCCAGGTGGACAGACAGCGCGCCGTAGAAGATCGCGCTGGACGGCGTCGGCCCCTCCATGGCGCGCGGCAGCCAGAAGCAGAAGGGGAACTGCGCCGACTTGCCGCAGGCAGCGATCAGGATGAACAGCGACAGCGCGAACATTGCCAGTTCGCCCCCTGGCGGCAGCGCGCCGGCGCCGAGCACCTTGGCAAACTCGCTGAAATGATTGCTGCCGTGCAACATCAGATCGCTGAGCAATGCGCCAAGCAACAAGCCGATATCGCAGAAACGATAGATGCTGTAGGCACGCAAGGCATTGCGCACGGGTTGTACGCGGTGCCGGTAGAAGGCGATCAGGAGAAACGAGGCGATGCCCACAATTTCCCATCCGGCGAATAGCATGTCGAGCGAGCCTGAGAGGATCACCATATTGAGGCCGAAAACGAAGGCGAATATCGTGAGGAAGAAACGCTTATACCCGGCCTCGCGATGCAGATAATATCGGCAATAGCGCACGATGACCGAAAATATGATCCCGGTGCAGAAAAGATAGGCCGCTCCGACCTTATCGAGGTAAAACAAAATGTGGAAGTGGTAATCGGCCTGCTGATAAAGGGTGACCCATAGATATTCGTGGCTGGGAAACCCGGTGAGCGCCCACACCGCTAAAAGCCCGATGATGCAGACCCCCATGGCATGAGATGTCCAGAAACTGATCGCTGCAACCTTTTTTTCGGTGCCGCCGAAAAAAAGAATGAGCAGCAAGCCCAAGAGCGGCAAGAATTGGCAAGCCAGAAGTAAACCGTTCATACATGCTCCTTCGTGAGTAAGTGAACTGGGATCGTCTCGGTTTTTCCGAAGAAAATTTGCTGCGAATGGGTTGCCGAAGGTACTTCGCCGGTTTTCGGAAGTTCCAGGGTCTCCCAGCCATCCTTTGTAAACAACTGGGTTTCGCCAGTGACGGGATGGCAGGAAACCAGTCTGACCCACTGGTTATCCAGCCATTCCTTGAGGTCGCCCAAGCGCTGGTAAGCGCTATCGACGATCTCGCTGGTTTGTTCGATGACGATCAGCAATCTCGCGGGTTCATGCACCTCGATCATTTGGGAAGGCAAGCCGGTGCGCAGGTCCCCATCCACGCCATTGGCTACGCCCAGCAAACCAATCACGTTATGCGGAAGTTTGGTCCCGGCGCCGTAAACCGAGTTATCGATTCGGGAGAATAGGTATTCGAGGTTGATGCCGCCGCACACGGGGATAATCGCGTTAAGGATTTTGAGGAGAATTGTGCCTTCCGGATCGGATGCCGGATCATAGGAGTGCAGGAAGGCACGACGATCCAGAAACAGCGGATGGGTCAGGGTTCTCCGTCCAACCACGCAATAGAGGTTGTTCGAATGATTCAACTCGGGCCTGGGCTCGAAGATCGAGGACGAACGCGACTGTACATGCCGATGCGACGCATCGGGACTGTCGGCGTTCGGGCCGAGTTCGAACCATCGGCAACGCTCGTGGGCGTTTCTGCGCAGCGCTTCGCGCATGGCGTTCTGGAAGGCGTCCAGCCCCTCGGGGGGCTCTTGCTCCCACAGATGACGGTCGAAGTAGACAACTTCGTCGCGGCTGGTGTTGTGCAGGGCTGCCACGAAACGGGTCCGCTGCGGAATATCGATGCCGCGCTTCCGCAATAAGCCCCGCACCGTCGGGTCGTTGGCCATCCCGGCGAAGGCGCGGGCATTGGGTGCCCCCGGCTTTCCGGCGCAAGCCCCGCAGTCGTAAGCGGCGAAATGCGGGTTGTTCACACTGCTGGAGCCGTGGGCGACCACAACCACCAAGGGGGCAAAACGGTCGGTGAGCCCGATGTTGCGCAACAAGCCTTCCAGCCTATCGGCCATTTCCGCGTGCGAAAATCCAAGCAAACGACCGTCTTCCGTGGACTCATCGCTTTCGCGCAGAAGATGGAGGTTGGTATGCGCATCGACCTCGCCCAACTGCCGAATATTGAGAAGTTTCGAGCCGGGGCGGAAGACATCCCAAGCCAGGCGTGCGGCGTAGCCCAGCCCCAAGGTTTGGGTGAAAATCCAGCCGCGCAGCAGCGAATTTGGCTTGAAATGCAGTCTGGAAAAGTCAGCCTTGGCAGGGTTTTTTTCCGCATTCTGGGGGTTTAGGGGCGACTCGACGACCAGATGCTTCGGCGTGATGACCACGGGGCATTGCGCGACCGCGTAGGCGTCGTCGATCCCTTTGTAGAGAAAGTCGATGCCAAAAAAGCCGGCAGCGCCGTAGGTGTGGATGCGCGGATTGATCTCTTCGAGATGCCGGCGCAGGGAACACTCGCGATCATCGATGCAAAACAAGGCTTGCGCCTCGGGAACTTCTTTTGCAACAGCATTGGACTCTACATGCCTGTTCGGCTCGCGGAGCGCCTGTAGCAGCTCCGCGTGCAGGGAAAACTCCATGGCTTCGTGCCATATCTTGAGACGCAAAGGCACGACCGCTTTCGAGGTGGCATCGGCAAGCCGATCCGCTTTTTCGATCCAAGGAACATTCGCGACACTGAGGAAACCCTGCCCGCGCTTTCTGTGGAGGAAAGCGAGTTCGAGGGCGAGTTCGAGCGCGATGAATTCCATGAGGGTGATGTTGCGCTGGGCCAACAGGGCCTCCGGGGACGTTTCGATGACGCGCACCATGCCCGACCAGCCGGGGTGCGCCAACAACATTTCCAGGAGATACTGCTCGTACAGCGCTTCGGAGCCCACAATCTTGCCTAGGCAAAACATGATCGCCGTGGAGGGGCTTTCGCTGATAACGGCCCGTGCAACGGGCTCCTTGAAGGGATATAAAGGTATGAAACTGCCTTCCACCAGCCGCCATACGCAATCCCAGAGCGATTCACCGTTTCTGGCCACGGTCCAGCGGCTAATCCCTTGATCCAGGAAATTGGCCACCAGGCGGAAAAGCACCGGCTGGACCAGGGAATTCAAATTGACCTCGATATGGGTCAGCCATTTTTCCCGTATTCCGTGACTGGCGAGCGATACCGGCGGATAGTGGACGGCATGGTCTTCCCGGAAAAGCGATTGGCGTAACGCCTCACGCTTAAGCGTATCCCGTTCCGACTGGGCGATCGCCCAATCGACGGCGAAATCCTTGATCCTGCCCGTCCGGTATCTGGCGTGATACTCCGCCAACGGAAGATAGCTATATGCGCCGAAGATTTTCGCGGCTATCGCAATACCTTCGTGAAAAGGGTGGTGTTGAACCGCGTGCAGGGTGTTGTGATGCACGAAGTCCTTGATTGGTCTTTGGGTCGGCAGCCAGTGAGCGATATTTTCTATTGCCCGTTCAAGGCTGAATCCGGAGGAAGGGGTAGTGCCGGTTTCGGTTACCGAATCATCGTCAAGGGTATGTCTATACATTTCTTCAAGCCAAGTCTTTCGGTGAAAACGATTGGTGCGGTTAATTTCTGGAAGATGAGATCAAGGTCACATTTCCGTTCATTCGATGATGGAACCGCCGCCAGTTCGTATCCGAACTAATGATCGGGAAGGATCGCTGATTGCCGTGTGCTCATCGGGAATTATCAAATTCCTGGCCTGTGGGTGATGATGAGTCATTAAATACTTGCTTGGCAGTGGCGTGATAGCGATCAAGCACGGCTCATGCCATGTCATGATTTTAATTTTGTAATGTAAAATCAAGGTGTTACATTATTTCGGCCAAATGCCGAGATTTGGAAATGGGCAATATGAACCAGCGATGGGAGGTTTGGTGGACGAAATTAACCATGGCGACAGGAAGAGCGGCGAAGCCTAGCTCTTCTATGGCATTGGTCTTATATATCGCAGGGGTAATCTGACCTTTTGCTTATTGGACAGACCTTGCCCAACACGGCGTTGCATTGTTACGTGCCGGCAATAATTTGCCGCACTGCTTGCCGCCTAAAAGGGGTATTCGTTGTAGGAACTGTCCAACTCCGGGAGCAAGGAAAGCCGTTTTTCCGGGCATTCACGAGAAGTCATCGATTTATCCGCTAGCCACGCATTGTGGCGCACTAATTGCTTAAGCGCGTATGGGCGCATCCGATACCAGCAATCTTACGAACGAAGATCAAATTCACAAGCTGGCAGCCGATTATGTTTGCGTGGTAATAGGGCGTCGAAATAAATCTTTCTTTCAACTTCCAAGAGATACGCGGCCATGAGCATTTCATCTTTAAGTGGATTTTCTAGCAACTCGTGGGGTCAAGTTAGCGTCGGCGGCCCCGTCAACCCTAATACACAGATCGGCGGTATAGGTCATGACCATGATGGCGACAATGACGGCAGTGGTGGCGTAAGACGCTCCGGTCATCATCATGGCGGTGGTGCTTTTATGCAGAGCGTGATGCAGGCGCTTAACAGCATGGGTATAACGCCGAACACGTCGGCACAGGGCGGTCAAGTAGGAGGGACCGATAGGGACGGTGATAATGATGGGACCGGCGCTGCTCTGGAAAGCCAGAACCCTCGCCAAGCAATGCATGCGTTTATGCATGATCTTTTTCAGGCGATGCGGCAAACCGGACAGGCTAGTTCAAACGGGAGTGGGACAACCGGCACTACTGCAACGTCTGAGTATTCCGGCATGGAATCCGGCCTGCAAAACCTGATTTCAGAGTTAAGCTCAAGTTCAGATAGCAGCGCGGGTTCAGGAAGCTCTGTGCTGTCCACGCTCCAAAATGACTTTCAGAATTTGATGGCATCTTTTGGAGGAGGGTCCAGCGCCGGCACGACTACGGGCAACAACACTGGCAACCCGAGCTTGCTCACTTTCTTGCAGAATCTTGATACGAATCTGCAACATAACGCTCCCGTTTCCCAGCTGCCATCCGTAGGGATTCAAGCAACCGCCTGAAAGCCTGAGGTTTGTTAATCAATGTGGCGTCCTTAGATAGTGAACGACTTGTCGTGCGAGGCGGCTACACCGATCACCATCCAGATCAATTCCGAACCGAAGGTTCAACTCGCCTGCACTCAAACAGCAAAAGCGCAGAAACTCACTGCGCTTTTATCTGCCCACCTGCAAGGCTGGAAACGGCGCGATTTCGCGAACCTTCCCTTGGGTAATTCGGCCCGAAAATCGAAACGGCCAAGTCGTCGCCAATAGATTGATGTGTGAATAAGTCTTAGCAGTCAATTCAAGGGCATAATAATCGACCTGAGACCTGTGGCTCGGTCCGTTTCGTGTGGCAGCCTGGCGGTTTCATATGGGCCTCGCTTCGCGCGATTGAATCGGCGTAGGCTGAACCAGTCTGACCGGTTTGCTCATGGAATTGCCTTAAAGCCTACTTTCTGTCATGGGCGGGTTCATAAGAACCGTCGGCATTCTCACCTTGCGGATGGCGGGGGTGGTGGCGCCCCTGGCGGCGGAGGCGGGGGTATATGCATGGACGACGCATTCCCTTCCGGGGAATATCCATCGGTGATTTGGCCAGACACCGGAACTCGATTACCCTTGGCATACATGCATTGAATGTAACCAATGTCGTAACGCTGTTGCGCAATGTAACCGGAACTGCTAGCCGTGCCGGTTCCGACCAGGCCGCCCGCCAAGAACCCGGTACCCGCACCAACCGCAGCACCCTGACCGCCTCCGATGGCGGCACCCGCCGCTGCGCCCAGTGCCGTGCCGATAACGGCACTCCCCACACCGCTAGCGGCAGAGGCTTGATTTGGGGTCACCCCGCCGACTTGCTCATTCGCAAACTGTCTGCACACGGCGTCATCGCCGCGAAATTGATCGAAGCTTTTGCCGGAGCCAGGTAATACCAGCATGCTAGGGCCGGACGGCATGCTGACGCATGCAGCTAAAAAGGGCAGGAGGGGCGAAAGTATGAGCAGCCTTAGCACTGCCGGTCATCCTCGCTTAGCGTGAGGGAGGGGGTTGTGGCGGAACCGGTTGCCAGCCGCCGGGACATTCCTGGATGTAAGGATAATAACCCTGGGGGTTGCTACAGTAATACCAGAAATTGCCCTGTCCTTGCGGGGCCGGCTGTCCGCCGCCTTGTTGGATATAGACCGGGGGTGATGATGGTGCCGTAACAACAGCGGGCGGATACGCGTAATACGGATAATAGGGATAGGGGTAATAAGGCCAACCAAAGCCTGGACCGAAATAAAACCCGACTCCCGGTCTGCCATAGAAGCCACCATAGCCGTAGAAATGACCCCCGTAGTGACCACCATAATGGCCTCCTCCGTAATATCCGCCTCCACCATGTCCGCCCCCATGAGCCCATGCCGCTGCGTTCGTGAACGATGCGAGCAGCACGCAAGTCAGGCATAGCGATTTATTCCGTTTCATGACCAACTCCCCTTGCATTGCAGGGATCTTTAGACATCCGAATGAGACCACCACCGCCGCGCCGGGGCTTGTTCCAAATCACTCGGCGCGTGCTGTCCCTGCTGTGTCATTCCGTTCGGTATTTGCCGGCACGGCTGTGCGGCCCGAAGGTGAACTCCTTGTCAAAAATCTGGCGTTGTTCAGGCGAGAGCGTGGCGTAGAACGCTTTGGTGGCGGCGAGCCGTTCTTCCAGCTTACTCACGCGCTCCTTGGCGAAAGCCAACATCTTTTCCATGCGGTCGGGAACGGGTAAGTTCCGCCAGGTTTCAAACTCCTTGCGACGTTCCTTCCATTCCGAGCGCCCAGCGCTGATTTTGCCGGACCATTCGTTCCATGCAGTTTCTTGGCTGGGGTTGACCTTCAGGGCCGCGTGCAGCTTTTCCAGCTTGAAAGCCATGAATTCAGCCCACTCGCCGGCTGCTGGCTCCTGATAGCTCGGTTCTGCTGTACCAGGGCTAACCTGACCTTTAGGCTGTTCGGCTAGCGTTGTTCCACTTGCGATTAGACTCGAAGCAGCAAGAAGGATTGCAAGGCTTTTGAGATGGGATTTCATAATGGTCTCCTAAGACAAAATTTAAAGTGAGGGTTTGATGCCGTGCGTGGCCGGTATCAAACCGTGGGAGCCATTTAAAACCAGGTTTGTATCGGCGATGTGTCCGTCATGGCAGTAATTTGTATCGGTTTGTAGCGCTCTGCCACATTTTTCGGTAGAGGAAATCCCACTCGGCTTAGCGCTCAATATCGGGTTTGCTGTGGCCTTCTAAAATCACCGCAGCGTTGGCCTGCAACTGCCGCTTTCACTCCTTCACCTGGGTGGGATGATCTTCTACGGTTGCACCAACTCCCCCAATGTCTTGTTATCGCGTAGGGCCTTAAGCGCTACCTGGGCCTTTAAACTCGGATTTGAACTTCTTGCGTGCGCTTTCATCTCTGGGGCCCGGTCAGGTTGCCCAAGGCCCCCAACCGAATTTTGGGGACCACTTCAGACTAAAAACTGATGAACAATGAGCCCATGATCAAATGGTGCATCGTTTCCGCGGTATGAGTCGCGTTATCGAGGTATTGGTTCAGATATCCGAGTTCCGTCCGGAAGTTCGGATTGAAAGTCCAGCCCAACCCAGCGAATGCACGGTTTTGGTCGAAGCCGGAGTTTCCTCCCCATTGGGTGCTGTTAACCCGGACGAATACTTCATCCCAGGCGATTAAGCTAAGCCTCGGCTCGAATTCCAGCGGGTGCATGAAACGGATCATTTGTCGTGGCCGTTCACGGACGTCAGAGCCACGCAAGAAATTGCTTTCCCACATTGTCCTAAACATGAAGGTGCCGAAATCGGTGGGAAGGATGTAACGGAAAGCCGGCCACACGTCCTGCTGGGCGATATAAGGCTTGCCGACATTCTGGGTGGGCAGGAAGGTATAGCCCAGCCAAATCGTAGCTCGGTCACTGAGGGAATAGCCCAGAGCCGCTCGCGCCATGCCCTGGTACCAATGATTCCAGTCGTCGTCCCAGCGGGACTGGCCTTCCAGCCAAATCCGACCTTTCTCCAAGCTAGGGTCCACAAACTTCAAGCTGCCTTCCCCGACGACTTGCAGCCAACTACCGGCATCCTGCAGCAGATCGTCCTCCGCCGAGGCGGTTGTGGCCAAGAAACCGGCGCTTATCATCGCCAGGCTCAGATGTTTAATGTCTTTCTTCAACACGTGTCTTACCTCTATCGTTCAAGTCAACAGGTTATGACGACGTGCTAAGTTCAGCAAACCGGGGAGGAAGCCGTGACGATTCGCGCCCAAGGCGGCCACACCCGAAGCCATGGCGGACAGGACGGAAACATAGGCGAGGATCAAGGTCATCGTATCTCCATAGGCAAGTTGTTACACGAGGCATGAAAGCGACTTGTGTGCCAGTTCTGAAGTTTTTGCGCTAACTGTTTGATGGCATGGCGATTTATTGCCGGTCGGATGGCTTGTTCACGGGAAACAAGAACACTCGACGCTCAAGTTTTGGTTGATAACAACACGGGTAATCGGTTGTTTTGAACCGTGCTCATTTCATTCGGCTCGGAGCCCTCGACTTGGTTCCGATTCGAGCTTACCCTTTGACCAGGCTCTATGTACTCGCGGCCGATGAAGCGGGGCGAACCCGCATCGAGGTGATGACTGATGCGCAAGTCCGGTCAACAGACAGCCGATTTACAGGGCGGCTTCGTGCTCCCCTCGCTATCTGAATTGCTGGTCAGTCTCGATGCAACATCGGGCGGGTTAACGAGCGAGGAGGCGGAGCGGAGGCTGAAGATTCATGGCCCCAACGTGCTGCGCGATCATGGCCGTCGCTCGGCGCTGCTCGCCTTTCTTTCCCGCTTCCAGAATCCGCTGGTGCTACTGCTCATCGCGGCTGGAGCGATTTCCGCCTTCACCCGCGAGGAAACCAGCTTCATCATCATCTGCGTCATGGTGCTGGCCAGCGTCACCCTCGACTTCTTTCAGGAATACCGTGCCGACCGAGCAGCGGAACGACTGCGCGAGTCGATCACGGCCCGTGTGACGGTCCGTCGAGACGATCAAACAAGGGATGTGCCGGTAGCGGAGTTGGCGCCTGGCGACGTGGTTCAACTGGCGGCCGGTGATCTGGTTCCCGCCGACGGACGGCTTTTGGAGGCGAAGGACTTTTTCGTCAGCCAGTCGCTGTTGACGGGGGAGTCCTACCCGGTGGAAAAGACCATGGCCTCCGTACCTGTTTCAGAGGAGCCGGAAGGCGCTACGAACGCGGTCTTCAAAGGATCTTCGGTGATCAGCGGCACGGCGCGGGTGCTGGTTTGCCGCACCGGATCGAGAACGGCATTGGGCGAGATCGCCGAATCCCTGCAAAGAAAGCCGCCGCCCACGGCCTTCGAAACTGGAACCCGCCAGTTTGGGCTCTTGATCATGAGGCTCACCCTGCTGCTGGTGCTGTTTGTTCTGTTCGTCAATACCTTCTTTCATCGCCCGTGGCTGGAAACCTTTCTGTTCGCGATGGCGCTGGCCGTCGGCCTGACCCCCGAACTGCTGCCGATGGTGGTGTCGGTAACCCTCTCGCGCGGCGCGCTGCGCATGGCGAAAAAACAGGTGATCGTCAAGCGCCTGGCCGCTATCCACGATCTCGGCAGCATGGACGTGCTATGCACCGACAAGACAGGCACGCTGACGGAAGCCCGCATTCGCCTGGAAAAGCATGTGGATATCGCCGGGCGGGAGAGCGATGAGGTCTTGCGCTTGGCCTATCTCAACAGCTTTTTCGAAACCGGCCTGAAAAGCCCGCTGGACGACGCCATCCTGCGTCATGGCGAGATCGATGCGGTGGGCTGGAAGAAGATCGACGAAGTGCCGTTCGACTTTGAGCGTCGTCGAGTTTCCGTGCTGATCGACGACGGCCGGGAGCGGCTTTTGATCGCCAAGGGTGCACCCGAGGACATCCTGCGTGTCTGCACCCACTATTGCGAGGGCGAGGGAGTCGGCGTCGAGGAGCTGGATGAAGGCGTCCACGCAAGGATCGACGCGCTGTTCGCGGATCTCAGTGGGGAAGGTTTTCGCGTGCTGGGCATCGCCTATCGCCAGGTACCCTTCGCTCATCCCCATGCGGTGGTCGACGACGAAAGCGAGTTGGTTTTCGTAGGCTTTGCGGCATTTCTCGATCCGCCCAAGGCCGATGCCGGCGAAGTATTGGCGCAGATGGCGGCAAGCGGCGTCGACGTCAAAATTGTCACCGGGGACAACGAACTGGTGACCAGGCACGTGTGCCAGGAGCTTGGAATTCCCATCACCGGCGTGTTGTTGGGCAAGGAAATGGCGGGCATGAGCGAGGAAGCGCTCTTCATCCAGGCGGAAAAGGCCAATCTCTTCTGCCGAGTGACGCCGGCGCAGAAAAGCCGCATCCTAGCGGCGCTCAAGAAACGCGGACACGTGGTGGGCTTTCTCGGCGACGGCATCAACGACGCGCCTTCGCTCCACGCGGCGGACGTGAGCCTTTCCGTCGACAGCGCCGTGGATGTGGCGAAGGAGGCCGCCGACATGATCCTGTTGGAGCACGATCTGGGCGTATTGCACGAGGGGGTCATGGAAGGGCGCCGCACTTTCGGCAACATCATGAAATACATCATGATGGGCACCAGTTCCAACTTCGGCAACATGTTCAGCATGGCGGCCGCCTCGGTGTTCCTGCCCTTCCTGCCCATGCTGCCGATCCAGATACTGCTCAACAATTTTCTCTACGACACCTCCGAAGTGCCCATTCCCTTGGATCGGGTGGACGAGGATTATCTGAATCGCCCGCACCGCTGGGACATGGGCTTCATCCGCAATTTCATGCTGGTGGTCGGGCCGGTGAGTTCCCTATTCGATTTCCTCACCTTCTATTTGCTGCTGGTGGTGTTCCGGGCCGACGAGTCGCTGTTTCAGAGCGGCTGGTTCATCGAGTCTCTGGCCACTCAGGTGCTGGTGATCTTCGTCATCCGCACCCGCCTCAACCCTTTCCGCAGCCACCCGTATCCCGGGTTGGCGATGACCTCGCTGGCGGTCGTCCTGGGCGCGGCGCTGCTGCCGTTGACTTCCGTCGGAAGCTATTTCGGCTTCGTCGCCCCGCCCGCGGGCTTTTATGGTGTTTTGGTTCTCGTGGTGAGCGCTTATCTGGTCCTGGTCGAATGGATCAAGCGGATTTTTTATCGGCGCTTCGCCGGTTGACAAGCCCACCGGGCGCGTAAAAGAATCCGCAGCATGATGTGGGATATTTCACCCGTCGCCTTCACCATTTCGCTGAATGCGTTCAAGTGGCCCGTTTACTGGTACGGGCTGTTTTTCGCCGCCACCTTTGTCTGGGGCATCCTGATCTTCCGTTACATGTACCGGCAGGAAGGTCGGCCGGTGGATCAGGTCTACGATCTGGTGCTGTCCGTAATCGCCGGCACGGCGGTGGGCGCAAGGCTCGGGCATGTGCTGCTGTATGATCCGGTTCTCTATCTCACCCATCCCTGGAAAATCCTCTACGTCTGGGAAGGCGGCCTCGCCAGCCACGGCGCGGTGATCGGCATTCTTGCCGGCGTTTATCTCTACTCGCGCATCCATCCCGATCAGCCCTTCCTTTGGATTTGCGATCGCATCGGCATGTCGGTCCCCTTGTCCGGCTGTCTGATCCGCATCGGCAATTTCTTTAACTCGGAGATCCTCGGGAAACCGACCGACTTGCCCTGGGCGGTCGTCTTCGCCCGTGTGGACATGATTCCACGCCATCCGGTTCAGCTCTACGAAGCCTTATGCTATCTCCTGATCTTTCTCGCCCAGTTCCGGTTCTACTTTCGCCACAAGGGCGCCTCGCCGGAAGCCTATCTGTTCGGACGGTTCTTCATCCTCGTGTTCGGCGCCCGTTTCGTGCTGGAGTTCTTTAAGGTCGAACAGGCGGCGTTTGCAAGCGGCTGGCCCCTCACTATGGGCCAGTGGCTGAGCATTCCCGCGGTATTGATGGGCGTGTATCTGGTTTGGCGGTCGCGGCGGGTCGGTGCTCGAATGACTCAATGCTCACCAACAGGCGACGATCCAGCTCATTGACCATGGGGCACGAACACACGGCCGAGTTCCGTTTCTACGAAGAGCTGAACGATTTCCTGCCGCCCGAGCGGCGCAAGCAAACCACACTGTATCGGTTCAAGGGCCATCCCGGCATCAAGGACGCGATCGAGGCGCAGGGCGTACCGCATACGGAAGTCGATCTGATCCTTGTCGGCGGCGAATCGGTCGGCTTCGACTACCGACTCCAGCCCGACGACCGCGTGGCGGTGTACCCGGTGTTCGAGAGTTTCGACATTTCCCCCTTGGTGCAACTCAGGGAGAAGCCCTTGCGGCAGAGCGCATTCGTGCTGGACGTGAATCTGGGGAAACTCGCGCGCCGGCTACGTCTTTTGGGTTTCGACGCAGTCTATCGCAACGATTACCACGATGCCGAAATCGCCGATCTCGCCGAGGCCGAAAAGCGCATCGTGCTGACCCGCGATCGGCGCCTGTTGCATGCCAAGCGCATCACCCACGGCTACTGGGTGCGGTCGGTGATTGCCGATGCCCAGGTGCAAGAAGTGCTCAAGCGCTTCGACCTATACCGGCAAATCCGCCCGTTTCACCGCTGTCTCGTGTGCAACGGGCTGCTGGATCAGGTCGCCAAGGCGGATGTGCTGGATCGGCTGGAACCGAAAACCAAGCGCTACTATGAGACTTTCCACCGCTGCCGGGGCTGTGACCGAATCTATTGGCAGGGATCGCACGTGGAGGACATGCAGGGCCGTTTCGCCGCTTATCTTCCGCAAGCGGAAGCGGATTGCAAACCCATTTCAAAAACGTGAATTTCAATTGTAGGGTGGGTTAAGCAGGGATGCCGTAACCCACCAAACGGTCTGCATTAGCTATTCGTCCCAAACCACCCGGATATATTCCCCCGGCGCTTCGCGGCTGGAGCCGACGACCAGCCTTTCGAACCCGTCACCGGATTCCTCGACCGAACCGCAGGCCTCGATCAGTTCCCCGACCCGAGCCTGTCCCACATAGGTATGGGTGAAGCTGACCACCTCCCGCAGTTCGGGATGGTCGAGCCGGTAGCGGGCGGGCTGGTCGAAGGCATGAGTGTCGTCGAGCACCCGGGCGCGGATTTTCGTGCACCCCATCTTGCGCCAGCGAACGGGTTCGTAATGGATCTCTTCGTCAACCAATGCAAGATCGAATTTCGTGCCGGCGATGGCCCCCTTGTTGCCCTTACGCTTCTCGTGCCGCAAAAATTCCTCGAAGCCCAAGGCGCAACCGCGGCGGTCGTAAGTTTCACGCCAGCTTTCGGCATCGAGCTCTTCCAGTTCGCCGCGTGCGGTCAGGCGGCAAACCGCTTCCCGCGCTTGGAGGAAATGCGCTCTGCCGTAGATAACGACATCGAGATCGGAAGCCGGATTTTGCCGTCCGATCAGCAGCGAGCCGGTGACGCCCAGGCAATCAGACGCTAGCCCTTCCGCGGTCAACTTTGCCAACAACCGCAAAAGCTTGGCTTCGATCGGATCGTTCGTTCCGTTTTTCAAAAGGTCCTGTACCCGTTCCCGCGGCCGATGATGGCGGCGAATGTCGGCCGTCGGCACGGCATGAAGATGCGCATCGAACCGGGTGGAATAATGCAGATAGCGGGCATGATATTCGCGGAGCAGGAGGTTCGCTTCCGCCGTTGATACTTTCCGGTGAACGCTGCCTTGGGGTACGTAACGCAGGAACGCCAGCACGCGCCCGTTTTCCGGAGTGCGATCGACGACCGCGAAGATCAGCCCTTCAAAGGTTTCGATGAAATCGCGCGGCAGACAGTTCATGCGCCGCCAAAGCCATCCGGAAACAGTGCAGCGCTGCCGTCCATATCGCCGGTGTCGCGGTAATTCATCGGCTCCGCGTCCGCCGCGAGCAAGGCGCCGTCGACGACCCTGCCGATCACCACCAGATGGTCGCCCGCCGGGCACTCCCTGACGAACTCGCACTCGAACCAGGCCAAAGCGTCATCGAGCAGGGGGGCGCCCCGCTGGGACTCGTGCCATGCCACCTGGGCCAGTTTGTCCGCCGAAGCAGGTTTGCCGAAATGCATGGCCAGGTTTTCCTGTCCCCGCCGCAGGACATTAACGGTAAAACCGCCGCCCGCCCTCAGCAGCGCATAGGATGAATGCCTTCGATTGATGCTCAGCGCGAACATCAAGGGATCGAAAGACAC
>DATIXD010000307.1:0-13538 GCA_035518875.1 Methylococcaceae bacterium
GTTTGATCGCGTCCATCCCAACCTGCCCCCATGGGGTGAAGGAAAAAACTCACTCCCCTTTTCGGGTTTTCAATCAGCTTCTTATCGATCGGTGCACGAAGAACTCATCATGACCACGCCGGATGCAAAGGAGATTCGCATACTCCTCTTTGAAGTACCGCCTTTTGATGCCGATCAGATGCTGCACACCTTGCGGCAGGCCGGGATTCATTGCCTTGCCTGGCGCGCCGCGACGCAGAGCGGATTCAACCAGGCGCTGGCCGAGTTCAATCCGGATATCGTGCTGTCCGGTTTACCCCCGTCCGAAACCGAGATGTCTGCCGCCTTGCGAAGCATTCGCGAAAAACGCCCGCATGCCCCTTTGCTGCTGGTATCCGACGCCCTCGGTGCGGAAGGAGCGATCGAAGCCGTAAAGCACGGTGCGGCCGATTGCGTGCTCAAAAAACATCTCGCACGTCTTCCCGCCGCCCTCGAGCGAGCCCTAGCGGAAAGCCGCCATGAAACCGAGCGCGAGGCAACCCTATGCCAGCTGAAGAACAAACAAGACTACTTCAACAGCTTGCTGGATTCCCTGAAGGACGTGGTCTGGTCGATCGATGCCGAGACCTTCAAGCCGCTTTACCTGAACCGGACGGCGGAAAAATTTTACGGCCATCCCGTGGAGGCGTTCTTCGCCGACCCCGAGCTTTGGTACAAAGCCATTCATCCCGATGACCGCGCCGCGGTAATAGCCCATTCCCACCGCATCATGGCGGAGGAGCGCGCCCAAATCGAATACCGTATCCTGCGCCCGGATGGCGCAATCTGCTGGGTGCGCGACCGCGGCTATGTGGTTCGCGACGCCGACGGCAAGGCGCTGCGCATCGACGGGATCGCCACCGACATCACCGAGCAGCGAATGCACGAAGAGCGCATGTTGCGCCTCAATCACCTTTACACCGTGCTGAGCGGCATCAACACCGCCATCGTCCGCGTACGCGATCAGCAAACCCTATTCGAGGAATCCTGCCGCATCGCGGTGGAACTCGGCCAGTTCCGCCTGGCTTGGATCGGTTTGGTCGATGAAACGAGTAGGATGGTCAAGCCGGTCGCCATCGCCGGCTTCGACGAAGGCTATGTCGCCTCGCTGAACCTCCCGCTTGACGAAACCGCGCCGGAAGGCCGAGGGCCGGTGGCTTCCGCCCTACGCCAAGGGAAGCTCTACGTTTGTAACAATATCGAAAACGATCCGATGATGCTGCCCTGGCGCGAGCGGGCCCTGCGCCGGGGCTATCGCGCCATGGCGGCGCTGCCCTTGCGGATAGGGGAAAAGGTCAAGGGCTGCCTGGCGCTGTACGCCTCGGAGCCGCAGGTTTTCGAGGCGGAAGAGTTGCGGCTTTTGGCCGAGCTCTCGGCGGATATCGGTTTTTCCCTCGATCACATCGCCACCGAAGAACGGCTGAGATATCTCGCGCTTTATGACGATCTGACCGGACTTGCCAACCGGACGCTGTTTAGCGACCGGCTGTCCCAACTCATCGAACGGGGCGGCGGCGCAGCCTTCGCCGTGCTGGTGTTCGATATCGACCGTTTCACCCAGATCAACGAAACCCTCACCTATGAGGCCGGCGATTATTTTCTGCGCGTGTTGGCTGATCGCCTCCGCGCCATCATGCCGGAAACCGCCTTGGCGCGGCCCAGCGGCGACGATATCGGCCTGTGTCTGAGCAACGCCGAGGGAGAGGCGGAAGTGGTGCGCTTCATCACGGAAACACTGCTGCCGCAGGTGACCCAGCCCTTCCACTACGACGACCAGGAACTGCGCATCGCCCTCAAACTGGGCATTGCCTGCTATCCGGCGGACGGGAAGGACGCCGAGACCCTGCTCAATCAAGCCGAACTCGCCCATCGGGAAGCCAAGAACGTCGGCGAATCGTTCTTGTTCTTCGCTCCCGACATGAACGTGCGCGCCGCCGAGTTCCTGGTTCTGGAATCCAGGCTGAGGCGGGCCCTGGAAAACGAGGAGTTCACGGTCTACTACCAGCCCAAGATCGATCTGGTCAGCGGCAAGATGTACGGCGTGGAAGCCGTGATCCGCTGGCGCGATCCTGAGGATGGACTCATCCTGCCCGGTAGCATTATTTCCGTGCTGGAGGAGACCGGCATGATCCTGGAGGTGGGGCGTTGGATGATCGAGGAGGCCGGCCGGCAGTATCTGCAATGGGTGGAGCTGGCGTCCGCGCCGCCCAAGATCGCGGTGAACGTGTCGCCGATCCAGCTGCGTCAGAAGAATTTCGTTTCCGAGGTGGAGGCCGCGCTCAAGGTGTGCCTGGAGCGGCGCGGCTGCCTGGAGCTGGAGATCACGGAAAGCGCGATCATGCATGATGTCGAGGGCAATATTGAAAAGCTGCGGCAAATCCGCGACATGGGCGTGGAGATCAGCATCGATGACTTCGGTACCGGTTATTCGTCCCTCAGCTACCTTAACCGCTTGCCCCTGACCCGTCTGAAAATCGACCGTTCATTCATCGTCAACATGACGGAGAGCGCCGACAGTCTGGCCATCGTCTCCAGCATCATTTCCCTGGCCCACACCATGAACCTGAAGGTTACCGCGGAAGGCGTGGAAACCGCCGAGCAGATCAAGTTTCTCAGGTTGCTCCGCTGCGACGAAATTCAGGGCTTTGTGTTCAGCCCCCCGCTGCCGGCCGGGGAGATTCTGCCGCTTTGCCACAAGATACTGGGGTGAGCGGCAACCCAGGTACTGACCTCGGACTATACACCCGGCACGAACAAAGCCGGATTTGTCAAAAACCACAATCTTGTCGGTTCCATAAGGCCATCAGGTTTGCTGCTCGACGTGCTCTTCCAGCCATTCCCGCCAGACGGCCAGGCTGATGGCCAGAATGACGGGGCCGAGAAACAGGCCGATCAACCCGAAACTAGTCAGACCGCCCAGCACCCCGAACAAAACCAGCAGAAACGGGATACGCGTGACGCCGCTAATAACTAGAGGACGGATAATATTGTCTACCCAACTGACGACCAGGCCGCCCCACAAGGCCAGCGAAATCGCTGACCAGTGTTCCCCACCCAGGAACAGCCAAAGGCTCGCGGAAACCCAGACGAATGGCGCGCCGAAGGGAACCAGCGCGAAGAACATGGTGATGGCGCTGAGCAGGATGGGGGCCTTGATCCCGACCGCCCAGTAACCGAAGCCGGCCACGGCGCCCTGCGCGATAGCGGTCAGCACGATGCCGTAAACGACCGCCTTGACGGTGGCTTCGGCAGTGGCGAAATAGCCTTCCAGCCGTTCGCCGAGCACCAGATGCAAGACCTTCCGTACCTGTCCGAGCGCACCCAGTCCGTCCCGATAAAAAAAGAACACGGTCAGGAGGGTAAGGCCGATTTTGGCCGCAATGTATCCGACATCCTCGAGCATGCCGAGCAGATTGCCCGAAAACCGCCTCATCCAGGGGATCACGCGCTCTCGCAGCAGCGCCCGCAGATCGTCGAACTGATCGAAAACGCGCTCCAACTCCTGTCCCAGGTAGGGTATGCGGGTAGCGAATTCCGGCAACGAGGGCTTTTTTTCCAGCCATTGCGGCAGGTTGTGATAAAAATCAACGATTTCGCGCTGCAGCAGAAAGCTGACCCAGACCAGGGGGATGACGATCACCGAGGTCAGGATCAGCGTCATCAGCAGGGCACCGAGGGTGTCCCCCCCGCCGAGCATCCGCTTGACGCGCAGGGACAGAGGCCAGGTGACATAAACCAGGATCACGGCCCAGCTGACCGGCACCAGGAAGTTGCTTACCACGCGGTAAGTGAGCAGCAGCAGTCCCGCCAGGAAAACACCTAGTGCGATGTAACGAGCGATCTTGTCGATGGCGGGTTTTCCGTCGGTCATTGGATTCGATTGAATGCTTCGTCAGCGGTCGATAGCTTGCGATGCGACCCGTACATCGGTTCGGACGGGCGTTTGGGCTTGTCCCAAGCCGTGCACGCCGGCTCATTGTAAACAATTCGCCTGAGCGAGGGAGCAATCAGAGCGACGGCCCCAACTTGTTGCACAGGAATTAGCCGTGTTGAGGTCACTTAATGGGTCGTCCTATCTCACCGAGCCGTCGCTCGAAGCGGCGATGTGCCCTTCGCCGTTCGCCAGGGTCGTGGGATTACCCGCTTCCAGGCGGGCGATCCAGGCTTGCAGAGGCTTACGGCTGGCGTCCAGCAGGGCTTGGGGGTAAAAGCCGCCGGCGAGGGTCAGCAGAACCATGACACCGGCGACCCACAATTCGCGCGGGCGCAGATCGGCGGCTTCCTTGACCGTGCCCCGGGTGAGCGGGCCGAGGAACGCCTTCTGAAAAAAGCCGAGGAAATAGGCGGCTCCCAGGATCACACTAAACAGCGCAGCGAGACCTAAGCCGGCGTGCGCCCTGAACGCACCGATCACGATCAGATGTTCGGCGGGGAAACCGTTAGTGCCGGGCACGCCGATGCCGGCCAGGCCGAGCACGAAAAACAGGGATGCCAATAACGGCATGGAACGCGCCGCACCGCCCAGGGCGGTGAGTTCGGTGGAGCCGAGCCGGTGTTGCAAGAAACCTGCGATCAGGAATATCCCGCCGGCGACGATGCCGAAATTGAACAACTGGAACACTGCGCCCTGAATGCCCTGGATATCGAGGGCCGCGATGCCGATCAACACGAAACCCACATGGCTGATGCTGGAAAAGGCCAGCATCTGGCGCAGGTTGGTCTGCCTCAGCGCGATCAACGCCCCGTAAAGCGCTCCGATCGCCCCCAGCGCCGCCATCAGGCCGAAATACCGGTAGGAGGCCTGAGGGGCGAGCGGCACGGCGAAGCGAATGATGCCGAACAGGCCCAGTTTCAATCCCGTCAGCAGCGCCGTCAGTCCCGCCGGGCCCTCCATCGCCACCGTGGGCAGCCAGACATGAAAGGGGAACAGCGGCGCCTTGACGGCGAAGCCGAAAAACAGCAGCAGAAAAATCACCGACTGTACTTCCGGCCGGATCGGCGTTTCCAATAGGGTCATATAGTCGAACGACAGGCCGGCGGGCGCGGGGCTGCCGGTTTCCCCGGCATGGTTCAGGGCGAGCAGGATGAAACCGAACAGCAAGGGGACGCCGCCCGCCAGCATGAACAAGGTGTATTTGACCGCGGCATGACGGCGCTGCGGACCGATGCCCCAGAGGCTGACGAGGAAATAGATCGGCGGCAGGGTTAGTTCCCAGAACAGGAAAAACAGTCCGAGGTCGAGGGCGCTGTAAATACCGAGCGTGACACCCTCGAGCGCCAGCAACAGGACGAAATAGGGTCGGGACCAGGTTGGTACGCTGGTCCAGGAAGCCAGGATGACGCCGGCGGTGAGCAGGGCAGTCAGCGGCAGGAACAGCACCGAGACGCCGTCGACGCCGACGAGGTATTGCATGTTCAGCGAAGGAATCCAGGCATGTCGTTCCACGAACTGCATGCCCTCGGCATCGAAATCGAACAGAAACAACAGGGCAATGGAGAGGATCAACTCCAGCAGAGCGGCTGCCAGCGCCACCGGCCGGACCAACGTGCTGTCGCGCAGGCAAAGAAGCACCGCGCCCGCCGCCGGCGGCAGGCCGATCAAGAGGCTCAGAAAAGGAAAGTTCGACGGCTCCACTGCGGATGATCCTGTACGGCTTGATGCGGTTGCGGAAAAGCGCCGGTCTCTGGCGGGGTGCTGACACTCATTTCGACTGCGGCGCCGGACTTTCAAAGCGTCGCGCCAGATCGGCCAGAGAGCCGTCCACGATTTCCATCCAGGGCTTGGTATAAAAGCCCACGCCCAGAAGTACGACGCAGACGGCGCCTGCGAGTGCGGCTTCCGACACGCTCAGACGGATTTTCTCCGGCCGCAGGACGGTGTCCCGGCGCTGGGCGAGAAACACCCGTTGAAAGGCCCACAGCAGAAACGCCGCCGACGCCACGCTACCGGTCGCCATGGCGACCGCGACGCCCCAGTGATGGGTTTCGATCGCGCCCTCCAGCATCAGATGGGCGGCGTCGAAGCCGGGCGTGCCGGGCATGGCCATGGTGCTGAGCGCCGCGAGCAAAAACGTCAATCCCAACAGCGGCAAGGCGTCGAACATTCCGCCCAGGCGCGGCATGAGCGTCGTGCGGGTGCTGCGATAGATCACGCCGGTGACGAAGAGAAGACCGCTGGCAGCCACGCCGAAAGTAATGGCCAGGAGCAGGCTCCCGGCGAGCCCTTCCACGTTCAGGCAGAACACGCCGATGACCAGCATGCCGATATGGCTAACCGCCGCGAAAGCCAGCAAGCGGCGCAGGTTGATCTGCATCAGGGCCAGCAACGCGCCGTAAAAAATCCCGATCATCCCTAGGGCGACCACGAAACCTTTCCAGGCGTGGACCGCGTCGGGCAGCAACGGGAGAACGAAGCGCAAGAGGGCATAGATGCCGACCTTGAGTCCGACCAAAAACACGCAGATCGTGGCCAGGGGCCCGTGCTGGGCGACGATGGGCAGCCAGGCGTGGAAGGGGAACAGTGCCATACGCACCGCAAGCCCGTAGAAAAGCAGGACGAAAATCAGCGATTGTTGGGTTCGCGAAATCGGCGCGGTAGCGAGGTCGCCGAGCGCAAATGACCAATCCCCGGTCGTTTCCGCGTGGTTCCAGCCCAGAATCAGGATGCCGCCCAACATCAGAGCCAGTCCTCCGATCATGTCTTGCAGATAACGGGTTACGGCGTAGTCTTTTGCCGGACCGACTCCCCAGCGGCTCAGGATGAAGGTGGCCGGAATGAGTTCCAGCAGTGAAACCAGCCAGAATTCCAGTAGATCGATGCTGAGAAACAGGCCCATGAGCACCGCTTCGAAAGCGAACACGCTGGCCACGTAAATGCCCGCCGGCCGTTCATGGACGATCTCGCCATAGAGGATGACCAGCAGGGTCAGCAGTGCGGTAAGCGTAACGAATAGCACGCTGACGCCGTCCACGCCCAGGTGGTAGGCAAGAAACGGCGTCAATGGCAATCGCTCGACAAACTGGAGGCTTGCCGCGCCAGTTTGGAAGCTGCTCAAGAGACGGATCGTTAAGGCCAGTTCCACACCGGCGCAAGCGACGCCGAGGATGAAGGCCTGGCGGGCCGACTTCACCACCCAACCCGCGGCCATGCCCAGCAGAGGCAGGGCGATGAGCATGCTCAGTAGCGGGAAGCCCGCCTGCACGGACCGGCTCATTTCGGCGATCATTGTCAATTCCTAGAAAACCGTCAGAAGGGTGGCGAGGATAAACGCGACCAGATAGCGCGGGCGGTTCAGAAGCTCTTCGACCGTATTGAGACGGACGCCCAGGCGACGGCCGGCGTCGAGCAACTCCTGCCCCAGCCCTCCGAGTACCAGCCTGTATTCAAACCAGTGCAACGCCAGCGCCAGCCTCCAGACCAGCCGGCCGGTCAGACCACTGGCGCGGGTGACGTCCCGATCATCGGCGGTCGGTTCTCCGAAGGCTTTCTCGATAATCCGGCTGTCGAACGCCTGCAGGTCGCCGCCGAGCCGCCTGATTGGCGTGACCACTAACCTGTCGCCCAATTCCTCCAGCCAAAACCGCTGCAGCGAAGCCAGGTAAAGCCCGTGCTGCCGCGCCACGCGTTCCGGCAAGGCGCGCGCGGGGCTGCCGACGATCTGGTGCATCAACGATGGCGCGGTGAGGAACTGGTAGCCCCGGAACACGGCGTGCGCGCACAGATGCCACAGCGCCAGATTCCAGAATCCGAGGCCGGCTTCGAGAAACATCAGGCCGACCTGACCCGAGGTGGCGAAGATCAGGGCGCTTTTCACGTCCGTCTGGGTCAGTCCGCAGACGAAACCATAAATCGCCGTCAACAGGCCCGAGGCCGCCATCAGCGCCATGACCACGGGGGCCTGGTCGAAAACGGACTCCAGTCTCAGGACGAGGTAGACGCCGGCATGCACCATCACCGCGCCATAGAAAATCGCGCTGGACGGGGTCGGGCCTTCGATCGCCCGCGCCAGCCAGGGCGCTAAGGGCACCTGCGCCGATTTGGCGGTGGCGGCCAGCAGGAAAGCACAGGCCAATAATCCGGCTTGCCATTCGGGCAGGGGCGCCGTGCCGGCCATGATGGTCGGCCAGTCGATGCCGCCGGTCCAGAAAAATGCCAGGAAAATGCCCAGCACGAAACCGGCGTCGCCGATGCGGTTGGTGACGAAGGCGCGGGTGGCGTTGCCCGCGGCCACAGGACGGTCGTAGGCATAGGCGATCAGAAGGTAAGAGGAGACGCCTGCCAGTTCCCAGCCGACGAAGGTCAGCGCGGCGTTGCCGGCGGTCACCAGCAGCAGCATGGCCCCGACGAACAGGGACAGCACCAGGAAGAACCGGTGAAATCCGCTTTCCCGGTGCATGTAATTGACCGAAAAGCGCAATACCAGGACCGACAGCACGGCCACGAGCGACGCCATCGTCAGGCTCAGGGCGTCGAAACTGAAGCTGAGGTTGATGCGATAGGTGCCGCTGCTCAGCCAGCGTCCCAGCACGATGTGATCGGGGAGGGTTGAGGTCAGTTTCAGGGCAACCGCCAGGAAGGTCGCGAGACACGACAGCGTGACGGCGAACAAGGCGATCCGGCTGGTGGCGCGCTCGCTGCTTTCACCGGCGATGCGTCCGGAAACGATGCCCGCAGCGAGGAGGGCGGCGGCCAGGAAAGGCGGCAGCACGATGAGCTCAGCCAGCATGGCGGACCTCGCGGATGAGGGGTTGGCGGATCAGCGCCGGCGGCCTCGGCTCGCTATGTCCGTCGTACCAGTCGGTGGAGCGTTCGACCACCGGCAGAGGCCCTAAACCGCCGCTCCAGGGCACGAAACCCCTGGCGGGCTCGAATACCGAGATGGCACCGGTTTCCGGATGAATGGCGCTGAGCAGCAGCCAGCCATTGCCGATCAGCTCGCGCAACGGGGGCTGGCGCCGGTAGATGCCGGCCAGCACGGCCTCGGTGGCTTCGACCACGACCTGCAGGCGCATGGCCTCGTGGATCTCGATCATCTGAAGCGGCAGGCCGGTGCGCAGGTCGCTCATTGCGCCCTCCATCACGGCGCACAGGCCGGTGACGTTATGGGGCACTTTCGAGCCGCAACCGAAGCGTTCATTGTTCACCGTCGAGAAGTAATATTCCAGGTTGATGCCCGCGCCGACCGGTCCGACGGCCAGCAGGATGCCTTCGAGTATCCTGCCCTCGGGATCCTGGGTCGGATCGTAGGAAATCAGGAAGACCCGACGGTCGAAGAACGCACCTTGCGTTACCGAACGGCGCCCGATCACCGCCGCGGCATTGGTCGCATGGCCCAGCTCGGGCCGGGCCTGGCTGAAATCGGTGGAGCGCGCCACGACATGGTTCATCGCCTGTTGCAGCCCGGGTTTGGGCGGGGCGGAAGCGAACCGGCGGCAGCGCTCGTGCGCCGACAGCAGCACGGCCCGGCCCAGGTCGGCGCGCAGCCTTTCCAGAGCGGGGTTGAAGGCGCTCGGCAGGTCTTCCAGATCGAACCAGAGGATGTCCTCGTTGCAGGTATTGTGCTCGCTGCCCAGAAACCAGGTGTCGTTGGGAATGGAGATGCCGCGTTCGGCGACCAGCGCCCGTATTTCGCGCCGGTTCGCCATGGCCGCAAAGGCGCGGGCGTTCGGGCCGCCGTGGCGCCCCGAACACGCGCCGCAGTCGTAGGCGGCCAGATGCGGGTTGTTCTGACTGATGGAACCATGCCCCGAAAGCACGACGAGGGGGGCGAACCGGGAGGTCAGGCCGACATTACGCAGAAAGCCGGTGACCCGGTCCGCCTGTTCGGCGTCGGTGAAGCCCAGACGCGGCTTGGAGGGCGTGGCGTCCGCGCTGCCCGGGGGCGCGGACAGATGCAGGCGGGTCGGCACGGCGGGCACCAAGGCCGAAGCGGTTTTGCGGCTCAAAGCCGCCTGTCGGCGCGGGAAGAAAACCTTGCCGGCCAGAGCCACCAGCACGCCGGGTGCCAGCGCACCCATGAGTAAACCCGAAGTCAACAGATTGCGGCGGCTCTCCTGATTGAACAGACGACCGAGCAGGCCCTTGATGCGACGGCGTCGATCATGCCTTGCGCTCGCGCCTTCCTGTCCCGGACGCGGCTCCTCGCGGACTTCGTGCGAAGGCGTCACCACCACCGGACACAGCGGCGTGACGCCCTGGTCATCCAAACCGCGCCAGTTCATTGCCACGCCGAAAAAGCCCGCCGCGCCCAGAGTTTCGATGGCGGGATTCAGTTCTTCCAGATGGCGGCGGATGCTTTCCTCGCGGTCGTCCATGCAAAAGATGATCTGCGCCTCGGGGCGTTCATCGCGGCGCGCCCAGCGGCCGCGACCGTGATTCTGCGACAGGGCGGTGAACAATTCTTCCCGGTAGTGACGCTCGTAGGCCCAGAGCCAGAGATAGCCGCGCTCGGCCGCCGTCAGTTCGTCCAGCGCGGCGAGCAGACGTTCGGCAGCCTCGGTGGGCAGCGCGCGCACATCGCCGCCGCTCAGCCCCAGATGCTGGGCCAGGCGGAACAATCGCCAGGCGCTGCGGTACACGGTATGGCGTCCGGGCTTTTCCGCCACCGGACTGTGGTTGCGGAGTCCATCCTTTGACCCCGCCCTTTCGGGCCGCTGTGCGTCCCATTTCGTTCCCGACGAAATGGTCCAGGTCCAGATCATGTCGGCCAGGGCGCGCCAGTTCTCGCGATGACCCCGCTCGGCCCAGGATTGGCCGATCAGTTTCTGCGCGCCGGCGGCCAGGTACTCCGGCAGGTTGTTGGCGAACAGCGCTGCCCGCGCGGAAAATTCCGACAGGTTGCGCTGGAAATACGCTTGAAGATCATTCAGATTCCCAGCGATGCCCCAGGTTTCCCGACTGATGCGATCGATCCAGAGGCCGTCCAGGAACAGGCGCAGCGCCAGATAATCCATGAGGACGATCGGGCTTTCCCGGTTGGCCGGGTAATCGGGACGGTGATGCCGCCAGTTGAACAGGCCCGACCAGCCAGGCAATTCCAGCGCCAGCCGTTTCAGATAACCCTCCCAGCGGTGTTCGGGAATTTGCAGACGCCGAAGACCTGCGATGACGGCGTCGACGGCGTGATCGGGCAGTTCGGCCTGCCTCTGGCGCCAGTTTGGCAGGTCGGCCAGCGCCAGGGCGAAATCGCTATGGGCGCAACGCCGCCAGGCTGCGTAGAGGCCCTCTGCGCGATCCGGGGCATGCCAGGCCGCCAGGCCTTCATCCAGATGCGAGGCGCAGAAGCGAATGAAGATGGGGCGAACCTCCTCGAGCAGATCCTTGCCGGTCAGGGCCAGCAGCAAGCCGCGAAGGGTCAGCCCGGCGCCCACGTCAGCCAGCAGAGTTTGCAGTTCTTCCCGCGCCTCTGCCCGCATCCTCCGGTGAGCGATGGGATTGCTATGGCCCTCGTCGGCCGACCCGGCCTCGAATCCTGCCAGAGTCTCCTCCGCTTGATGCAGAGGAAGTTCGGCCAGCTCTTCCGGGTGCAACCGGAGGTGGTTCAGATCGAAAACCGCCAGACAGGCGTCCCACAATTCCCGGACCACCCGGTTTTCCGCGGGGCGTTCGCCGGAGGCGGAAGGCGTGGTTCTTTGCGCGGCGACCAGGACGGCGCTTCGCGCCCCTTCCGGCACATCGCCCTGAAAACGCCCCAAGGCGTTGAGTTCTTCGATCTGCCAGTTGAGCCGGCTGGACGAGATGGCTTGGACGCCGTGGATCAAGCCGATCCGCCAAACCTCGCGTTTGCTGATGGCGCGCTCGCCGATGCGCGCCAGAATTTCATCGGCGCGGCGATCCGCCTGGTGATCCAGGGAAGCGTCCAGGTCAGCGTCGTTGATGCGGCCGCGGGCGTATAGCGCGCGGAATTCCTCATCGGGCAGGTAGCCGTGTATGCCGGTCATCTGCTCCGCCGCCGCCAGCGCCTCGGTAAACCTCAAATGCTGATAACCGTGCAGGGTATTGTGATGGACGAAATTGAGAATGGGCGCCTGGCCCGGCAGTACATGGTCAAGATGATCGACCGCCGCCCTGAGTCTTTCCCTGATGTCCTGTGGCACTTCTGCCCACTCGGCGTGATCTTGGCTCACATCGGCTCCTGCCGGGTTTGCTGCGGAAAGGCGGCACTGAGATGGGCGACCGTGGCGCCGATGAATTCCAGGGCGGGAGCAGGGGTCAGACCCAGGGCGAGAATGCCGAAGGCCAGTACGCCCGCGGCCAACAGTTCATGGCCGTGCAGATCCTTCACGCCCTGCATTCCCGGCCGCATCGGGCCGGTGAACAGGCGTCCGATGGTGCGGACGGCATAGGCGGCGCTGACCAGGACGCCGAAGCTGACCAGCAGCATCCACCAGCCCCAGCGTTCGAAACCGCCGATGAGGGCATGCAGCTCGGCGGTGAACCCGGCCAGTCCGGGCAAGCCCAGCGAAGCCAGCAAGGCCAGGGTGGTGAACAAGGCAAACCGGGGCGTGATTTGAACCAGCGAGCTGTAGTCGCCGATTTCCCGGGTATGGGTGCGTTCATAGAGCAGACCGACCAGCAGGAAAAGCGCTCCGGCCACCAGACCGTGGGCGCTCATTTGTAGGGTCGCGCCCATCAATCCAGTCTGATTGAGGGTTGAGACGCCCAGCAACACCAGTCCCATGTGGCCGATCGAGGAATAGGCGATCATGGCTTTCAGATCGCTCTGCCGCCAGGCCAGCAGACCGCCGTAAACGATGCTGACGAGCGCGAGCCCGGCCAGCAGCGGCTGCAGTACGAGCGTCGCCTCGGGCAGCATGCCCGTGGCACGAATGATCCCGTAGGCGCCCATTTTCAGCAGCACGCCCGAAAGCAGGATGCTCACCGGACTGGGAGCCTCCACATGCGCCAGAGGCAGCCACCCATGCAGCGGGAAGCTGGGCATCTTGACGCCGAAGCCGATCAAAAGGCCCAGGAACACCAGTATCTGTTGGCTCCGGGGTAGTGCCATGGCGGCGTCGCTCATGGCCGCCATGGCGGTGGAATGCTCGGGGGAGGAGGTGTAGATCATCAATAGGCCGATCAGCATGAACACCGACCCCCCCATGGTATAGAGAACGAAATTCAGGCTGGCGGTGTGCCGTTGTTTTCCGCCCCACTGGTCGATCAGGAAGAATAAAGGAATCAGGGTCACTTCCCAGAACACGTAGAACAGCACCCAGTCCTGGGCCATAAACACGCCCAGCATGCCGAATTCCAGCATCAGCAGGCAGACATGGTAGCCCTTGACGCGCATAGTCAGGGTGTAAGAGGCCAACAGGGCGACCAGGGAAAGCAGCGTGGCCAGCAGGACCATCGGCAGGGATAATCCGTCCACGCCCACAGCGTAGGAGCTGCCGAGTTCGGGGTTCCAAGGCGCCAGTTCAGCGAACTGCATGGCGGAAGAACGGGTGTCGAAACGAAAGACCAGACTCCAGCCGAGTAATAGGGTGATGATGGTGCTGGCGAACGCGATGCCCCGTAT
>DATIXD010000308.1:0-4041 GCA_035518875.1 Methylococcaceae bacterium
CTTTTCGCTCAGCCTGTTGGGAACCTTCCTGGTGCGCTCGGGCGTTCTGACCTCGGTGCACGCCTTTGCATCGGATCCGACGCGTGGCCTGTTCATCCTGGTTTTCCTTGGCATCGTGGTGGGGGGCTCTCTGCTCCTTTACGCGCTGCGCGCGCCCGCCGTCCAGGACAACGCCCACTTTCGGCTGATCTCCAAGGAAAACCTGCTGCTGTTGAACAATATCCTGCTGGTGACGGCGGCGGCCAGCATTCTGCTGGGCACACTCTATCCGCTCATTCTCGATGCCTTGGGCCTCGGCAAGATTTCGGTGGGGCCGCCCTACTTCACCGCCGTATTCGCTCCCCTGATGGCGCCGATTTTCGTGCTGGCCGGTATCGCACCCCTTTTCGCCTGGCGGCAGGCGGATCTCGTGCGAATAGCTCAACGGACGCGCTGGATTTTCATCGCGAGCCTGTCCCTCGGGGCGGGATTCATCGCAGTCTGCTGGAGTCCGACCGATATCAAGGCGATGGCGGGTCTGTCGGTGGCGATCTGGTTGGCGACGACGGCGCTGCTTTCACTCCATGCAAGGTTGCGCTTGCGCAACGGCTTGCTTGAGGGCTTGCGTTCGCAGTCGACCAGCGTTTACGGCATGACCCTGGCGCATCTCGGCGCAGCGGCGTTTCTCGTCGGCGCGGTGTTGTCCAGTCAGTACAGCGAGGAGAAGCTCGTCCGTCTCGAACCGGGCGAATCGGTAACCTTGGGCGGTTATTCCTTCAGGTTCGATGGTGTCGGCGAGGTCGCGGGGCCGAATTACCAAGCCAAGGAAGGCCGCTTCCACGTGTTCGAGGGCGACGGCGAAGTGGCCGAACTCAAGCCGCAAAAGCGCATCTACCGCGTACAGCGCAATACCATGACCGAAGCCGCCATCGATCCCGGCCTGTTCCGCGACCTTTACGTCGCCCTGGGCGAGCCGCTGGAGGGGGGTGCGTGGAGCGTGCGCATCTATTGCAAGCCGTTCATCCGCTGGATTTGGCTGGGCGGCCTGTTGATGATGACGGGTGGCCTGTTTTCGGCCGCAGATCGCCGTTATCGGCTCTTGGGCCGGCAAGCGGTGTACGGGGAAGCAGCACCGGTTGGGGCCTCAGGCCGCGTCACCCGTTGAGAGATTCTTGCAAATACTCGGCAATTGGACGATTTTTAAGGGGCCTCACATCATGAGGCCTTTCTCAAGTCCGACTTTTCCCAGTTTGGATAACTAAAAAATGGAGTTCACCCATGCTCGTTAAGACCGCCATTTTCGGCGAACAAATGATCGACCCCAACACCGCAATCAGTTTTCCTCAGGGCTTGCCTGGTTTCAACGATTGCACCCGATTCAAACTGTTTCATCAGGTGGGAAGCGATCCTGTCATTTACTGGCTGCAATCACTCGACCGCGATGACGTGATGTTCTCTGTAGCCGACCCGACGGTTTTCGGCATCCATTACGACTTCAGCCTCACCGACGACGAGGTCAGTCTGCTGGGCACGGGGGAACCCGAAAACATGCTCGTTCTGATCCTGCTTTACCGCGATGAGGCAGGTGGCGCCCAATCTGCAGGAATCAAAGGCTCTATCAAGTCTCCCCTGGTTATCAACGTCAAGACGCTGAAGGGACTGCAAAAGACGCTGATGGACATCGAACCGTCCATCACGGTGAAAGAGAGAAGTAGCTCCATCGAATTCAAGGCGCGTTAGACCCCGGCCGTGCCTTGCCTGAAGTTTCTAGGTGATCATGCGTTATCTCATTCCTCTGATTGTGTTCTTAGGCGTGGTGATATTCCTCGCCATTGGCCTGACTCTCGATCCCCGCGAGGTGCCCTCCCCATTCATCGGCAAACCGGCACCCCGTTTCTTACTGCCGCAGGTGGCGGAACCAGGCGACACCTTAGGAAATGAGAATCTGAAAGGACAGGTCAGCTTGTTAAACGTCTGGGCATCCTGGTGCGTTTCCTGCCGCCAGGAACACCCTATCCTGATCCAGCTGGCCAAGCAGGATATCGTTCCCATATACGGCCTGAACTACAAGGATGAGCGTGAGGCCGCGCTGGGTTGGCTACGACAGTTCGGTAATCCCTACCGCACCAGCGCATTCGACGCCGACGGCAAGGTTGGCATCGAATGGGGGGTGTATGGCGTTCCGGAAACCTTCGTGATCGACAAGCAGGGCGTGATCCGCTACAAGCAGACCGGCCCTGTGACCGAGGAAATCCTGCAGAAGAAGCTGCTGCCCCTGATCCGCCAATTGCAGCAGGAACAAGCGCCCTCATGATGAAGCGACGGATCCTTCTTTTCGGCCTCGTTTTCTGCCTTAGCGCCCAAGGCATGGAGATCAGGCAATTCGATGATGCCGACAAACAGCAGCGTTACGAAAGCCTGATCAAGGAACTTCGTTGCCTGGTTTGCCAGAACCAGTCGCTGGCGGATTCCGACGCCGACCTCGCCAAGGACTTGCGCGATGAGGTCTACAACATCATCCAGAGCGGCAAGAATGAGCAGGAAGCCGTGCAATTCCTGGTGAACCGCTATGGCGATTTCGTGCTTTACCGGCCACCGCTCAAAACCACCACCTCGTTGCTCTGGCTGGGTCCCCTCGTCTTGCTGCTGGTCGGGGCCGCCTTCCTCTTGCGGCAGTCCAAACGGCGCAGCCTCGAACAGAACGAGCCCGAACTGACCCAAGAAGAACGCCTGCGCCTTCAATCACTGAAGGACAAGCTCGAAAGGTAATTCCCATGACCGGATTCTGGATTATGGCGGCGGTGCTGCTGCTGGCAGGCTACGCCTTTTTCATGCCCGCCCTGTTGGGGAAACCCCGTCGAACCGCTGTGGATCGTCAGCGGCTTAACTGGCTGTTACATAAGCAACGGCGCGAGGAACTGGCGCGCGAGGCGGGCGGAGACGATCCCGAGCGTCTGGCAGCCGAACTGGACAAGGACTTACTGGGCGATCTGGCGACCTCCGAAAAAACCACGGCGGCCAGCCCCGGCGTGGGCCGCTGGCCGCTGATCGCGGCCCTGATCGCGGCGCCCCTGCTGGCGATCGTCCTCTACAGCCAGTTGGGCCGGTTCGATCTGGCCGATTACCGGGTGGAACCCCAAGGCGGCCCGATGGGGCAGGATTTGCAGGCCGTGATCGAGCAGTTGGCGGAACGTTTGAAGAAGGATCCCAACGATCTGGAAGGCTGGATGTTGTTGGGACGTTCCCTGTCCGCGACCCGGCAGTTCGACCGGGCTCTACAGGCCTATGGGTATGCGCTGAAGCTCGCCCCCGACAATCTCGACATCCAGGCACTTTACGCGCAGTCGCTGGCCGAAACCAGCGAAGGCGGCCTGCTCGGCAAGCCGTCCGAAATCGTTGCCGCGATTCTGCAAAAAGATCCCAAGCATCCCAGCGCCCTGTGGCTGGCCGGCCTGGCAGCGGCGCAGAAGGGGAATGCCGGGGAAGCCGCCGCGAACTGGGAAAAACTGAAGGCTCAGTTCCCTGCCGATAGCGAGCAGGCCCAGCAACTGAGCCAATATATCGCCGAGGTTCAGGGCCAATCCGCATCGGACGAACAGGCGCCCGCCCCACAGAAGACCGCTACCGCGCAGAAATCCATCCGGGTGAAAGTCAGCCTCGCCGACGAACTCAAGAACAAGGCCGCCGCCGGCGACACGGTCTTCATCTTCGCCCGCGCCGCCTCCGGCCCGCCCATGCCGCTCGCCATCGTCCGCAAACAGGTCAAGGACCTCCCGGCGGAAGTCACCCTGGACGATTCCATGGCCATGGCGCAAGGCATGAACCTGTCCGCCTTCGACCGGCTCGTCATCGGCGCCCGCATCTCCAAAACCGGCAACGCCATGCCTTCTCCCGGCGATTTGCAGGGCATGACCGAACCGACAGCGGCGGAGAACGGAAAGACTTACGCAGTGCGGATCGGGCAAGAACTTCGATAAAGAACGCTGGGTGCGCAATGCGCACCCAGCCTTGCCATCAACCGATCAATTCCAGGGCGTTGCCCTCCGGATCCCGGCAGAACAG
>DATIXD010000309.1:0-4201 GCA_035518875.1 Methylococcaceae bacterium
GGCAACGAACACCCGCTGGAAAACGGCTTCGCCTTCCTAAATCCGTACGGTTTGCCGTATCTCCCCGGCAGCGGCGTCAAGGGCGTCCTGCGCCAGGCGGCGCGAGAACTGGCGAGCGGCGATTGGGGTGATACGCATGAATGGAGCAAGGGAAAGCGCTTCCCACTGATGGAGGGCGAAGGCGAGAAGCTTCGTCCTGTCCTCGATAAGAACAACCGTCCCGTAATGCTCGCGGTGCAGGACGTTTTTTTCGGACTGGAATCGGACGACGGCGATTCCGCGCACCTGCGCGGGGCGCTGACCTTCTGGGACGTCATACCCCAGATCGATGGCGACAGCCTCATGGTCGAAATCATGACGCCGCACCAGACCCACTATTACCAACAGGAAGCGGGGAAAGGCATGGGCAGCAGCAACCCCCACGAATCCGGCCAACCCACCCCCATCAGCTTCCTCACCGTACCGCCGGGGTCTGGATTCACTTTCCACGTGCAGTGCGACCTGGCGCATCTGCGTCGCCTCGCGCCGGAACTTGCTGCCGACGGCAAATGGAAAACCCTCATCACCGACGCTTTTGAACACGCTTTCCAGTGGCTGGGTTTCGGGGCAAAAACCGCGGTCGGTTATGGCGCGATGCTTTCGGAAGCGCAGCGCAAGGCGCGGGAGGCCGCCCAGGCAGAACGTGCAGCCCAGCGAAAAGAAGTCGCACGAAAAAGGGAAGAAGCCCTGCGAGCCGAGCAAGCCGTTCGATGGCAGAGCGCACGCATCAAATTCAATCGTAACAATGGTGCGCTAACGGCTGAGAAAGACGGCAAGACCGCCATTGCCCTGCAGCCGAAAGGCCAGGAGTTGCTAACCACCTTGCCGACGGAAACCCAGAAAAAAGTGCTGGCCAACCAGTTCGTCAAGGTAACCGCCTATGTGTCTGCGGGCATGCTGGTGCGCGTCGAATCGCCATGACCACCTACCTCATCACTCGCCACCCCGGTGCCAGGCAGTGGGTTCAGGAAGAGGGCATTGTCGTTGATGCACAACTCGACCATCTGGAGGTGGGCGAGGTTCGGGCCGGCGACATCGTCATCGGCTCGCTGCCGGTCAATCTGGCCGCTGAAGTCTGTGCGTGCGGGGGGCGTTATTTTCACCTGTCGCTGGAGCTGCCGTTGGACTGGCGTGGACGCGAGCTGAGCGCGGGCGACATGCGGCGCTTCGGGGCGCAGGTGGAGGAATTCCGCGTCGAAAGGAAGCTGTGGGAGAATGATGAGAAAGCCAGTTCCTGAGTTTCAAGAAAGAAAAGTCATTCGTCACCTCGGCAGGGAATGCCAAGGTCCAGGTTACATGGATGTATAAGGCCTTACCGTCCTTGGTTTCCAATGGATTCCGGCAATCCATGGCGGAATGAGTGCGGGTAAAGCGACATTCCTTATGTTTAGTAAATGCGTGCGTTATCCGCGACGATTATGAAATGCCCACGACGAGGCGACTCGCCCGCCAAATCACGGTTCGGGGCCGGCTTCACCGATTTCCACATGAGATTCACGTCATGAGTTCCATACCCAAACCCCACGATCAACGCTACACCGTCGCCGATTACCTCACCTGGTCCGACGAGGAACGCTGGGAACTGATCGACGGCGTCGCCTACGACATGAGCCCGGCTCCGACCATCAAGCATCAAAACGTGGCGGGAGAGTTTTACGTGCAACTCAGCCAGAAGCTGCGTGGCAAATCCTGCCAACCCATTATCGCGCCGGTGGATGTCGTGTTGTCTGAGCGCGATGTGGTGCAGCCCGATGTGATCGTGGTGTGCGACCCCGGCAAGATCACCGAAAAGAACATCCGGGGCGCGCCCGACCTGGTGGTGGAGGTGCTTTCGCCGTACACCGCCACCAAGGACCTGCGGGAGAAGAAAGCCCTGTACGAGCGGGCCGGGGTGAACGAATACCTGCTGATCGACCCCCTAGAGGAATACGCCCAAGCCTTCCGTCTGGGTGATGATGGCTACTTCGGCGCGGGCGCAATTTACGGACCGAACGAAGTCCTTCCACTGCAAAGCCTCGAAAACCTGGAGGTCGCCCTCTGGGAAGTATTCGGCCTTCCGCAGCCGGGGTCGGAACCGCCCACGGACAGGCCCCATCCATGACGACCAACCTCTTCGGCTGGAGCGATGAGCTCTGGTTGCTGCTGGACCGCCTCGGTATCCTGGCCGGCAACCTCATGTTCCTGTTCACGCTGAGTGCAGGCGTGTGGGGATTCCTCAAGCGCGAGAGCATCCGCCGCTGGTTTACCCTCAACCGTTTCCCCAATGTAGGTGCGGAGCTGGATAACGCGCAGTATCGCGATGCCATCGCCTTTACCGTCAGTCACAAGGAATTGCCGCTCTGGGTGATCCGCGTCAGCCGCCCGGCCCACGTAGGCCTGATCGCCACGGCAGATTCCAAGCCTGCCGCCCGGGAAATCGCCCAACACGCCGAAAAACAGGGCATACGGGTGCACGGCCCGGTATATATCGAAAATCCCGACGACCCAGCCGAAGCTTTGGCCCAAACCCGTCTGATACTGTCCCGCCTGCGGGAAGCTGGCGCGCACAACATCGCGGTCGACATCACCGGCGGCAAAACGCCCATGAGTCTGGGGGGCTTCATGGCGGCGGAGGAAATGGGCGTCAGCTCTCTGTACGTCGCATCCCGCTACGACGCCACGCTAAGGAAACCCGACATGAGCACCGCCAAGATCCATTGCATATCCAAGCCGGAGTAGACATGCGCGCCGATGTTCATATCGTATTGGTATCGGACCAGCCCACGCCCAATCTCACGCCGGCGCTGGATCCCGAACTGAAGCCGAAGGAAATCGTGCTGGTCACCAGCCCGGACATGCGCCGGCAGGCGCGGTGGCTGACCGAGGCGCTGAGGGATACCGGCATCGTCATGACGCCCTGGCCGATCGACGACGCCTGGAACGTCGAGCATATCCGTGACCGCATGCTCGACCTGCTGGGCGAGCGTGAAGGGCAGGCGATTGCCCTCAACGTCACCGGTGGCACCAAGCCCATGGCCATCGCCGCCTATGAAGTGTTTTGCACGGAGCAGTGTCCGATCTTCTACGTCCACCCGGAAACCGATCACCTCATCTGGATGCACCATCCGGATCGGCCGCCTTCCCGCGATCTGGCCGACCGCGTGAAACTGCCGCGCTTTCTGCTGGCCCACGGTGCCCGGGTCAAGGCCCAGGGCTCGCCGCTGGGCGTGCCGGAACCCTTGCGGCTACTCAACCATGAACTCATTCACGCCATCGATGGTTACCAAAAGCCGCTCGCCACCCTCAACTGGGCTGCTCAGACGGCGGAGGGCGGCCTGGTCTCCGAGCCTATCAAGCCTCTCGATGTCTGGCGCGATCCGGCTTTTCAGGCTTTAGTAGACCTTTTCGAGCAGGCCGGTTATTTAAGCGTTGACGGACAGCGCCTGGTGTTTGCCGACGAGGACAGTCGCTTCTTTGCCAATGGCGGCTGGCTCGAGGCTCATGTTTGGGGACTGTGCCTGAGCCTGAAGAAAGAAACCGGCATCCAGGACATTGCCCGCGGCCTGGAGGTGGAGAGGCAAACGCGGGGCGGGCCGGTGCCCAACGAACTTGATATCGCCCTGCTGGCCAACAATCGGCTGCGTGTGGTTGAATGCAAAACCCGCAAGTTCGAGCCGGCGCCGGGCTTCAGCGGCAAGGGCGCCGACACGTTGTACAAGCTCGACGCCCTCACCGATTTGCTCGGCGGCCTCAAGGCCAAAGGCATGCTGGTGAGTTATCGGCCGCTCGGTGCGCATGATCTGCAACGCGCCGAGAGCCATGGCATCCAGGTGTGCGACGGTGCCAAATTGAAGGAACTGTCGGCTCATCTCAGCCGGTGGATCGTCGGACGCTGACAAGCTTGCCGTGCGGTTTTCAATCCAATCTGACAGCTTATAACTCATGGTAATAAAAGGAGGTGAAAAACGATGCTCGCCAACTTTTCCAAAGCCGAGATTTTCGTCAGCCGTTCTCCAGAGGGCAGACTCGGCGCGGTCTCTGGAAGGCGTGCAGTAATAAAGCAGACCTGATAAAGAAGGGATTAAGACGTCGACGATGCCGCTATCGCTTCGAGTATCGTCGTAATAAAGCAGACCTGATAAAGAAGGGATTAAGACAGAATGGTTGGTTGGAAGCATCTCGT
>DATIXD010000310.1:0-4449 GCA_035518875.1 Methylococcaceae bacterium
TGGAGGCGTCAGCACGGATGCTGTTGCAGCTTTCCGGCAGTCTTGCCCAACTTTGCGGGTTGAGCGGGCGGGCGGCTTCCGGCGGATAATCCGGCCGGGCGGCAGGCGGCCGGGATTCGACGACTCGGCATCCTCCGGCGCGAACTCTAGTTAAGCTAGGGTACAATCCATGGGGAATGGACTCCCACGCAGCGGCCGCGCGGATTCTTGCGGTCCGGATTCTGGCGGCGTGTATTGTTTTCGCGCCCGCTGCGCGCGCGGCGGACGCCCTGGTGAAACTCCCGATGGTCGACCGGCAGGACGTCCGGTTCACCAGGATCGCTGTGGATTGGGGAGCCCTTCCGCGTTCGATATACGCGATCAACCAGGATAACTATGGATTCTTGTGGCTGGGTACGCATGTCGGTTTGTACCGGTATGACGGTTACAGCCTGAAGCCGTACCGGCACGACCGCGATGACCCCAACAGCCTGAGCGACGACCTGATCAAGGTGGTGCACAAGGACCGCGCTGGCATCCTCTGGATTGGCACGGGTTTCGGCGGGCTGGACCGGTTCGACCCGACCGAGGACAGGTTCACCCATTACCGCCACGACCCGAATGATGACCGGAGCCTGAGCAGCAACACGGTGAACAGTGTCTATCAGGATCGCGGCGGCGCGCTCTGGGTAGCCACCGACGGCGGGCTCGACCGCCTGGACACCGTGAACCAGTCGGCCATCCACTACCGGCACGACCCCCAGGACAGCACCAGCCTGAGTAGTAATTCGGTGCATACCCTCCTGGAAGACCGGCAGGGGAATTTGTGGGCCGGCACAGCCGCGGGCCTAAACCGGCTGAACCGGGCAACCGGCCGGTTTACGCGTTTTCCACACGATCCGAAGGATACGGGCGACCGCTATGGGGACTACGTGAGCGCCGTCCTCGAAGACCAATCGGGTGTTGTTTGGCTGGCCTCGGCCATGGGGCACTGGCTTCGCTCACTAGACCCGGCGACGCACAGGTTTACGGAGTATTCCCTGCGCTCGGGAGAATCCGCGGTTCCGAGTCTGCCCGGCATCACGAGTATTCAGGCGGGAACCGACGGCTCGATCTGGCTCGGCACGGATGGTGGCGGGCTTTTGAAACTCAACCGCGAGCGGCGGGAGTTCAGCCGCTACCGCAACGATCCCGGCGACGCGGGCAGCCTGCATCACAATTATGTCCAGGCTCTTTTCCGGGATGCGGATGGCGCTATCTGGGTTTGCGCCAAGGACATGTTTGCCCGATTTACCTCCCGGCCCGGGCCTTTTGAGAACTACTACGCGGAGCCCGGCAACCCGAACGGCCTACGTGACGGCTTTGTCTGGTCCGTCAGGGCGGACACCGAAGGTTCGCTTTGGATGGGGACGGCGAGTGGGCTGCACAGGTTGAATCGCAAGACGGGAGAGCTCGTGTTTTATCGGCACGATCCCCGAAATCCCCACGGCCTCTCGGGCAACCTGATTTCCGCGATCGGCGCGGAACGCTCGGGAGTGCTTTGGTTTGGAACGCTGGGTCAAGGGATCAACCGCTTTGAACGGTCGACGGGGCGGTTCCTCGCCTACCGGCACAATCCAAACCAGGCTGGCAGTCTGAGTCACGATGACGTCTATTGCCTCCTGGTGGACCGGCGGGGGGTGCTGTGGGTCGGCACCGGGGCCGGGCTGGACCGCTTTGACCCGGCAACAGGGCGGTTCACGCTCTACCGGAGCGACGCGCAACACCCCGACGGCCCGTCCGATGCGGTGACCGTCATCTTTGAGGATCGCGACGGGCTACTGTGGCTCGGTACTCCTGGCGGGTTGTACCGGTTCGACGCGAAAACCGACCGGTTCGCGGCCTATCGCCATCAACTGAAGAATCCGCGCAGCTTGAGCCACAATCAGGTGAACGCGATTCTCGAAGACCGCCAGGGCACGTTGTGGGTCGGCACCCAAAACGGGCTGGACCGGTTGGACCGCAGCGGCGCCGTCACTGCAACTTTCGCCAGACGGGACGGCCTGCCGGAGGATGCAATCAAGGCGATTCTGGAGGACGATCAAGGGGATCTCTGGCTGGCGACCTCCAATGGCCTCGGCCGCTTCCATCCGGCAACCCGATCCTCTCGCAACTACTCCGCGATTGACGGGCTGCCAACCAATCTGCTCCACCCGGGCTGGCAATCCGGCAGCTATCGCGCACCAGGCGGCGAGATGCTGATCGGCTCGGTGAACGGCCTGACGGCGTTTTACCCCGACCGGCTTCCGTCCAAGCCTTATGTTCCGAAGGTCCTGTTGACGGACTTCCTGTTATACAACAAACCAGTGCGCTATGGCGGGGATTCGCCGCTCCGAAAGGCCATCTGGGCAACGGACTCCGTGACCCTAACCCACGACCAGAGCATCTTCACGCTGGAGTTCGCCGCCCTGAGTTACGAGGCGCGTGAAAAAAACCGGTACCGATACCGTCTGCAAGGTCTCGAAACGGATTGGAATGAGGTCGATAGCAAGCGGAGTTGGGCCACGTATACCAGCCTGGCAACCGGGAAGTACGTGTTCCAACTCCAGGCGTCCCACAACGACGGCGTATGGAACGAGCAGGGCGTAGCGCTCCCCATCATCATCCTGCCGCCCTGGTGGGCCACCTGGTGGTTTCGCAGCATGGCAGCGCTGAGCGTTGCAGGGATTGCCTGGGCTGCCCACTCGACTCGTGTAAGAAGGCTGCAGATGGGGGCTGCGCGGCTCGAGTCGCAGGTGCTGCAACGAACCTCCGAGTTGTCGGAACGAACCCGCGAACTCGAAGCCGCAAGAGACGCCGCCGAGTCGGCCAATCGCGCCAAGTCCACATTCCTGGCGAACATGAGTCACGAGTTGCGCACGCCGCTGAACGCCATCCTCGGCTTCTCCCGCCTGCTGCGGGAAGGGAACGTTTCCCAGGAGCAGCGCAGGGACCTGGACATCATCAACAGAAGCGGCGAACATCTTCTCAATCTGATCAACGATGTGCTGGACATGGCCAAAATCGAGGCAGGCCGCAAGGAATTGAAGCGCGCGCCCTGCGAGTTAGACGGCCTGGTCCGTGACGTCGTGGACATGACGAGCGGACCCGCCAGAGCGAAGGATCTCACCATGCGCGTGATTCAATCCGACGGGATCCCTCGCTACGTGCTTGCCGATGCCCCAAAGCTCCGCCAGGTGCTCATCAATCTGCTCGGCAACGCCATCAAGTACACGGAAAGAGGATCTGTCACGCTGCGAGTGGACGCCGTGCCGGCCGGCAACGCCGGGCGCCTCCTGCTCCGATTCCACGTCGAAGACACGGGGCGCGGCATCTCCGCCAAGGATCAGGCGCGAATTTTCGACCCCTTCGTGCAAGTCGGCAGCCCTGGCGTACAGCAAGGCGCAGGCCTGGGCCTCGCCATCACCCGGCAATTCGTACAGCTGATGGGCGGTACGATCCGTGTCGAGAGTACCCTGGGCAACGGATCGCAGTTTCACGTGGAAGTGCCGGTCGAAAGTGTTCCGGAAGCTGGAGCGGTAGCGCCCGTGCCGGACACCGAGAGGGTCATTGGCCTTGAGGCCGGCGGGCCCAAATACCGTATCCTGATCGTCGAAGACGAGAGCGACAACCGCATTGTGCTGCAACGTCTGCTTCAGAATGCCGGATTCCTGGTGCGGGTGGCGGCCGGCGGCACGGAGGGAGTTGAGCTGTTCCGGACGTGGCGGCCCCACTTCATCTGGATGGATTTGCATATGCCGGTGATGGACGGATTCCAGGCCACGGCACAGATCCGCGGTCTTGCCGGCGGGTCTGAAGTGAAGATCGCGGCAATCACGGCCTCCGTATTCTCCGACCAGCGGGACGAGGTCGTGGCGGCAGGGCTGGACGATATCGTCCGCAAGCCTTATCGGCCGGGCGAGGTTTTCGCTTGCATGGCGCGGCACCTGGCCGTGCGGTATCGGTTCAGTGACGCAGAGCCGCCGGCGCGCGGGAAGGCTGCCGCCTCGCCGGTGCCGGAAGCTCTGGCGTCGCTTCCCGGTGCCTTACGCGCGGAGCTTCGAGACGCTCTGATGACGTTGGATCAGGAACTGATTGGCCAGGCCATCGGCAAAGTGTCGCAGTTGGATGCCGCCCTGGGCGCCGCCCTGGCGAGGCAGGCGGACCGCTTCGCATACACAGCCATGCTCCGGGCGGTGAGCGCGGCGCCACCGGTTCCGCCTCCCCCATCGGATCCCGCGGCATAGGGCTTCAGGCTTGTCCAGACGAGCGGAGTCTCCCCTTGCACATTGGCGACTCTAATCACAGCCGCGACCCGGACCCGGGCGGTCACCGTCCTTCGTGCCCGTGTGGCGCAATCTGCATCTGCATGATCTCGTCCGCAAACCGGCCCTGACGCAGCAGTCCGGCCATGGTCTTCATCGAGGGTCCGATATGGTGGAAGAACTGTTT
>DATIXD010000311.1:0-3319 GCA_035518875.1 Methylococcaceae bacterium
ACTATGATGCCTCGCTGTATCAAGATACTCTGAATCGCGAAAAGGACAACTCGGCACTGCAATTCTATTCAACTCTCGAGAGAGATTATCTTTCGAAGATCGCTATGGATCGACAATTGATTATCTACCGGGATGTTCAGATGTATGTCGCTGACTCTCCGGCCTACGACGTTAGGTTTCAGTGGGGGACCATTGACTATGATTACATCCATAAGATCAATGCGGATGTCTTAGTGTTAAGCAAACAACGACTTCATGATTTCACCCAGGAGGGCGCTCAAGAGAGAGCACTGGATCCTGATTTTGCCAGCGCATATCAATTCTACAAGGACGCTTTGGCGGGCACCGTAACAGGTTATGATTTACTTTATCAGGACGAGAGCGGCATCGCTTATGTGAGCGCGCCGCTGTATAAGAGCTTCTTTGCTACAAAGTAATCGGGAACTTACACATGTCGAAAACAACTGAAGCAGTAATCATCGACGCAATTCGCACCCCAATTGGGGCGCTTGGCGGCATACTTGCCTCCGTCCGGCCAGACGATTTAGCCGCCCTTGTAATAAAGAGTCTAATCGAGCGCAATCAGATCGACCCTGCTTCAATCGAGGAAGTCTATTTTGGATGCGCGAACCAGGCCGGCGAAGACAATCGAAACGTAGCCCGCATGGCAGCGTTACTGGCCGGATTGCCAGTGGAGATACCGGGTGTGACCGTTAATCGGCTGTGTGCCTCCGGATTGCACGCCGTCAATCAGGCCACGCGCGCCATCAAGGCTGACGAAGGGGCTATCTTTATCGCGGGCGGAGTGGAGTCAATGAGCCGCGCTCCTTACTCGATACCAAAGGCCGACGCCGCCTATTCATTTGGCAACCTCACGGCATGGGACACTGCCCTCGGCTGGCGGTATCCTAACCCAGCCCTCAAAAGCAGATACGGAAACGAATCCATGGGCGAGACCGCTGAGAACATCGCACAAGAGCGTCCTCATTTGACACGTGAAAAGCAGGATGAGTTTTCCTTGCGCTCTCATCAGCGCGCTGTGGCGGCAATTGACTCCGGCAAGTTTGCTCAGGAGATTGTGCCAGTTACTATCCCTCAGAAGAAGGGTGATCCACTGAAGGCTACTACAGATGAACGCCCGCGACGCGATACGACCCTCGCGTCACTCGCAAAATTGAGACCGGCTTTCCGGGCGGATGGAGGAACAGTCACGGCTGGCAATTCTTCCGGACTGAATGACGGTGCCGCTGCACTGCTGCTGATGAGCGCGGAAAAAGCAGAAGAGCTGGGCTTGAAACCCCTTGCGCGGGTTATCGCGTCCGCCGCGGCTGGCGTGCCTCCGCGAGTAATGGGTTACGGCCCGATCCCTGCAACCAGAAAGGCCTTGCAAAGAGCAGACCTGAGGCCCCAGGACATCGATCTTGTAGAGCTGAATGAAGCCTTTGCTGTTCAGTCACTGGCCGTGATTGAAGATCTCGGGTTGGATCCAGAAATAGTTAATGTGAATGGCGGCGCAATAGCTTTGGGGCATCCCCTCGGCTGCTCAGGGGCGCGTATTCTAACCACATTGCTCTACGAGATGAAACGCCGGGCCGGCAGCATAACAAAGCCATTCTACGGATTAGCCACTCTATGTGTCGGTGTAGGTCAAGGTGAAGCCACGATCATTGAATGGATCAGTTAGTGTTTGCATCTTGATGGCATCCGAATTTATTTGCAGATGGTTCGCCAAGCGGAGTCGCGTATGAAGCCATTAATTCCTATTCTATTATTTGCTTTCACACTGGCAGCCTGCTCTCCTGAACTCCTTCCCGTGCCAGTCACTCAAGGCCCCACACTCATACCCGAAACTCCAACAAGCGCACCGATCAACTCGCATGTCGTGGCCGCCCCCGGGCTAGTTTCCATTCATATGCTGGACGAACAAAATGGCTGGGGCATCAATGACCAGCAGGTGCTTCGGACAAACGATGGCGGCGTCACCTGGTATGACGTTAGCCCAACCAAATCGACTCAGCTCGGTTACGCCGTCTCTGCGGATTTCCTGGACGCGCACGCCTGGGTGTTGGTACCTGACGCAAATGACCCGTTGTCCGGCAGCCTCTTCCACAGCAGTGATGCTGGGCTTACCTGGTCAACCTCACAAGTTCCATTCGGCGGTGGCGACTTGGAGTTCCTTGATCTAAAACAGGGCTGGATGCTCGCAAGTCTGGGCGCAGGCGCAGGATCAATGGGAGTAGCAGTCTATCAAACGTCGGATGGCGGCCAGACATGGACGCGGACCTACATAAATGATCCGAACCAAACTGGTGCAGGCGATAGCCTGCCTCTCGGTGGGCTAAAAGATGGCCTAACGCCGGTCGACATAAAAACAGCCTGGGTTGGCGGGGTTATCTACGTCCCAGGTGAGATCTATTTATATGTCACCCAGGACGGAGGCCAAACGTGGAAGCAGAGTATCGTCAGCACGCCGCCCGGATATGAGCAGGCGGAATTGGAAACTCGCGGCCCAATCTTTGTTGACGCAAAGACTGCCTACCTGCCTGTAACGCTCTCGTCACAAAACGGTGTGCTCCTGGCTATGTATATCTCTCGCGATGGCGGTATGAGCTGGTTGCTGACACCCAAGCTTATACCGCAAGGTGGCGCCACGGATTTTGTCTCAACAAATGATGGCTTCGTTTGGAGCGGCTCCGACTTCTATGTAACACACGATGGCGCGCAGACGTGGACAACGATCACGCCGGATGTAGGTTTCGGAGATAGCTTTGGTGGGATGGATTTCGTGAATCCAACGACAGGTTTCGTGTTGACCAGCGACGCAAGCGGCGCACGAGCCTTATACAAGACCACAGACGGCGGCGCAACTTGGAATATTTTGAGTAAATAGACAAAGTTGGTTGAGTCAGTGATAAAATCACCTAGGCCGGGAGCCTGGTTTCAATGAGAGGTTGGGCTCTTATAACTCAGAAGGAATAACTGTGCCTCACGTGGTGCGCGATTGGATGAGTAGTCCTGTGGTTGTCGTTGATCCCGACGCCAGCGTTTCGCACGCTATGACCTTGATGCGCCGACGTAACATTCATAGTGTGGTGGTTGATATTAGTAGGCAAAACGCCGCTTATGGGATCGTCACGACAACTGATATCCGGGATAAGATTGTGGGTGCGGGCCGCAATCCAGCTAATACGCACGTTCGGGAGATTATGGCCGGGCCGATAATAACCGGCAGCCCGGATTGGACCTTGATGGAATGTTCACAGGTGATGCAGGAGCACCACGTTCATCACCTACCCATTGCAGATGAACAAGCCATCCT
>DATIXD010000312.1:0-7091 GCA_035518875.1 Methylococcaceae bacterium
TCAGCGAGAGCCCCTTTTGAAACTGGATCCGGTTCATCGACATCGCCGTGCTCCTCATCAATGCCACTGTCCACGCCAGTATGCGCTTTCGGCCGATGGTTTATCGGAATTTCTGGGGTTGGTGAGGTTCAGTCCTAATCAAAAACGAAGCGATGTACTCACTTTGAGATATTAAACTCGATATCCCGGCAAGCTTACGGCAGGCATTTTCATATGAGTGTCTCCCCTGCTCTAGAAGCCCACGCACACAACAGGAGGGTGGCCTCCTGTCAAACGGCTTTACCGGCGCATGCGTGAAGTGCGCAGCCCCTGCTGAGTGAGCGGACGAAATAGAAAGACGCGCAATCGCTCAGTCCGCCCGTATTATCGGCAATTTCGCCGCTGCACCAGAGAGTTGGTGAGTAATCCTCAGACTTACAGTCCCGGGAGTATGAATCTATCATGTCGCGGCAGGGAATGATCCTTAGCGGACCCCAAAATCAATCCGAAGACCGGCGAAGCGGTTCAACTAGCGTCGAAGTCCGTTCCCGATTTGAAACCCGGGAAAGAACTTCGAGATCAGGTGAATGCCTTGCTCGCATGCGCCCGCAAACTGCGTCGAGCAAGGTAATCGGCCACCGTCCGCCAGGTTCCACATTTCCGGATGTCGCTGATCCTTATTGCCGATATACGACTGTAAGGCCTGCCCTTATTGGCGTACTCTGTCATTGCTCATTTATCTCCATGTAGACGGTGAATAGTTCACCGCTTTTTTGTGCGAAAAATCACTGAAGAAGACTCGACGCCCCTGTATGGTTCGTGTCATCGAAGCTAACTGTCTGTTGCACCGTGCCGCAAATAGCCGCGGTGTGATGCAATCCAACACTCGGACGTGCGGGGAAGATACCAGGTAAGGTTGAAAATCAGGTGGCAGTTTTCGCCCAGCCCCGAAATCTATTCGTCATCACGCTGTAGCTTTCGCTTGCTACCGTATAGGCACCTATCGTATTGAGCGGACACAAGAAGCAGGAAGAGGAAAAGAGATGAACGACCTTTTCAGCAGTGAATCCGTTAGCGGGGCAGAACTTGCGCCTCGGTGCTGCAAGCGAATGCCGTTTCGGTTGCAATACAAAGCGAGCTATGAAGATCGGACGCTCTACGTCTGCGTCGATTGTGGGGCAGAGTATTTCGTAAAGCCAGAACAAGGCCAGAAGACCAACAAGCTACCCGATTGATCATCGCGGATATTATTCTGACTTCATGCTGGTGTGTTGTTTTGCGAAAGATAATGCGATTGGCGCCTCGGCCAGTGGCGTCTTGCCGCCAATGTGATCGCCAATGGGACGAACCTGTCCTATGCGCTACCATCACTCACGGAAAGCGAGTGACGGACGCATGCGTGAAATTTGCCGGCCCTGCTGGACAAGCGGACGGCGTGGAAAGGCACGCCCGCTCAAAGGCTGCTTTTGCTTAAACCCTCGACCAGGTCAAAATCGCCATCGCCGGAACCCTATTCGATATCAAGAAAGGCTTTAAGGTGTTCCGAGCGATTGGGTTGGCGAAGTTTTCCTAACGCCTTAGCCTCGATCTGCCGGATACGCTCACGGGTAACTTCGAACTCCTTGCCCACCTCTTCCAAGGTGTGTTCAGTATTCAAATCGATACCGAAGCGCATACGCAAAACTTTGGACTCCCGCTCCGTCAAGGAGGACAACATCTGCTCGGTAGCGTGACGCAATCCGGCCATGGTTGCCGACTCGATGGGCGAAATCACTCGCGAATCTTCGATGAAGCTCCCCAAATTAGCATCCTCATCGTCACCAACCGGCGTCTCCATCGAAATGGGTTCCTGGGCGATCTTGAGCGCTTTGCGCACATTTTCTTCTGGTATCTCCATGCGGTCGGCTATCTCTTCCGCAGTCGCGGCGCGGCCCGTCTGCTGGAGGATATCGCGGGAAATCCGGTTAATCTTGCTCATGATTTCGATCATGTGAACCGGCACGCGAATCGTGCGCGCCTGATCCGCGATTGCACGCGTAACCGCCTGGCGAATCCACCAGGTGGCATAGGTCGAGAATTTAAACCCACGACGATATTCGAACTTGTCTACGGCTTTCATCAGCCCCAGGTTGCCTTCCTGAATCAGGTCCGGGAATGACATGCCGCGGTGCATGTACTTCTTGGCGATCGAGATGACCAGCCTCAAGTTGGCTTCGATCAGCTCCTTTTTGGCTAACCTGGCCTGGGTGCCGCCATCTGCCATCCGGCGATGGACGTCCTTGATTTCGGAAGCGCTCAGGCTGTTTTCCTTCTCGACCTGGGCAATTTTTCCTTGTGCGCGCTGGATCTCGCTAGCGTAGCCGGCCAGGACGATGGCGTAGCCTTTATTCGAGGCAATCTGGGCATTGATCCAATTCAGCTTGCATTCGTTGTCAGCAAAGCTTGTGATGAACTCAGATTTGGGCATCCCGGCTTTGTTGACGGCAAAGCCCATGATGATGCGTTCTTGCTCCCGAATTCGCTCCACCGAAGCATTCAGAATATCCGTCAGTTCCTTGAAGAATTGCGGGGTTTTCTTGAATTCGAGGAAACTTTCGGCCAGTGCATCGCAGGCTTGTTGGGTGCGCCCATCGTGGCGTCCATACTCACTCCGGGCACTGATGGCGGCTTGGTACTGTTTTTTGAAAGCCGCCAGCTTCGCTTTGACCAGTTCGGGATCCGGACCACTGCCGGTGTCTGCAACCGCGCTGGAGGCCGATTCCTCGTCATCCGATACCTCAACAGCCAAAGCAGACTCAATAGCCTGGTTGGGGTCGACCAGATCGGTGATTAAGTCGGCAAGGGCCACCTCTCCGGATTCCACGCGATCAAACGCCTTGATGAAATGATCCATGGAAGCGGGAAACCAAACCAATTCGCGAGCAGCCTGATGAATGCCCGCCTCGATGCGTTTGGCGATCGCTAATTCTTCAGCGCGGGTCAGCAGATTAACCGTGCCCATCTCTCGCATGTATATGCGCAAAGGGTCTGCACTTGGGATTTTCCCGGCATCGACCAAAACCATGGCGGCGACGGCCGCCGCCTCCTCCGCTGCATCATCGACATCCCGGTCGGCAACCACGAAGTCATCGGACAGGATGTCGACCTCTGGCGCTTCTTCATGCACTTCAATGCCCATGCCATTGATCATGCCGATGATGTCTTCCAATTGTTCCGGATCAATCGCATCGCCGGGCAGGTGGTCATTCACCTCGGCGTAAGTCAGAAACCCCTGTGATTTGCCCTTGGTGATGAGCTCTCTAAGCTGAGATTGCTGCTGTTCAAGGTTCATAAGTTGTATCAATGTTGCTTTTCTCACTGGAAAAACTAGCCGGCAGTACGGGCTAGCTAGCCGAGAGCGCGTTCCCATCACCAGAAGCATCTGGTTGTGGCGGGCTCGCACGAAAAAGCCGGAGGGGTCTCCGGCCTGGGGTGTTGGTGGAGGCGGCGGGAATTGAACCCGCGTCTGCAAATCCTCTGCCTTCAGTTCTGCATGCTTATCCGGCTCTATGGTTTTAATCGGTCTCTGCCCGAACGGCAGGGAGGACGCCCGACGATTCCGGCGGATTTTAGCACATCGGCCCCGGACGAGCTTCGGCGCGAGCTTATAATTGGGTTACCCCCGACACCTGCAGCCTATAAGCGGGCGGCAGACCGGAGGCTAGCTGACTTAAGCAGCTAGGGCGTAGTTGTCGTCGTTGGCAACTATATTGTTTGCAGATGGATTTACGAGGTAACCTGCGCCTCGGCATGCCCTTTGGGTTTCGCGATCCACGTCGAAGCCATGTCGCCCCCTCAGTTGTTAAAGAAAGACAACATAACGGCCCATAAGTTTCAGGCGCGCCGTGTCTGTGCGACAGAATTTAGGTGGATGGCAGATGCCCTGGTGAAAAAGCTTGCCGCAAGCGTGTTTTTCCTATATTGTCCTCCTCGGTGTATAGAGGTCAGCGTCAAGCCAGTCAGTGTAGTTTTTGTTCGTCTTCGATTCATTCCTGCTCCAACTGCCCGTCTTCCCGTAATACCCCGCTCGTCTTTCAGTATGTCCTTCATGGGCATGGTGAAATCTCTTGCGCATTTCGCGCGTTTTGAAAAAAGTATTTGATATGTCACAACAGCAAAATGGAACCGTTAAATGGTTCAACGAAAGCAAAGGCTTTGGCTTCATTCAACGCGACAGCGGCAGCGACTTGTTCGTGCATTTCCGTTCGATCGTAGGTCAAGGTTATAAAACCCTGACTGAAGGGCAACGCGTCAGCTTTGTCGAAGTGAAGGGGCAGAAAGGCCCGCAAGCCGAAAATGTGGTCGCTATTTAGTTAGCATCACCGGGCTTATCCGCTCGTTGCGAAAGCAGGCTGTTAAAAAGGCCTGCTTTTCGCTCTTGAAGTCTCCAGGCGCTCCCTCAACGGGCACCTGTTTCTGTTTAATCCTCCTCTTGAAAGATGTGGTAACGCATGCTGACCCTTTTTGTTCGAAATTTACCTTCCATCACGAATGAAGCCAAGCTGACGGAATTATTTGGCGCTTACGGCAAGGTACACGACTTGAAATTGAGTCGTGATTTATTCACCGGCAAGGCACGGGGTACGGCCACGGTCAATATGGAAGGCCACGAAGCCCGCCGAGCCATTGCGGGATTGAATGGCCACGATTTTGAGGGGCAGACGCTCTACGTCGATTTAGATAAAGGCCCTTCGCGTGCCCGGCGGCGTCATTAATGTACACACGGAAAAAATCTCTCATAGGGATTTGGGTGACGTTTCGGTAAGCGCCATCCGTTCTGTATCGGCAAACCAAGAGGCCAAGGCGGCATAGAAATCGGCTACCGTGCCACCCGTCCCTCATGGATCCCAAGGTGGAGGGTCGCCTCAATCTTAGGAGCATTGCCAAACTAAGCGCTTCAGGGAATGCGCCGCAAGCGGCACGTCCCTGAGCTGTCACGTTGCCTAGACATTTCGGCATGTCCCGTCTGTTTGTACTGTCTTGGTTTGTCCGTAAATTCTCGAATTCCGGACAATCAATTCAGGATGCGCTCGACCTCGTCGAGTGAAACTTGATCGTTGCGGCGGTCGTAGAGACCTGTGGTTCTCGCGCTTTCGTGATTGGGCATCTGCCTGGGCGCCTTCGAGTTTGCCACCGTCACGCAGATACTCGGTGATCCCGGTGGCCCGGAAGCTATGGCATCGAGCTTGGTCAGCACGCCGGCGGCCTCGGCCCGGCGACCGATCATGCGGTAGACATCGGCCTGGCTCAGAGGTCGGTCGGACGGTTGTGCCGTCCGGCCTAGGGCGGTGCGGAATAAGTAGCTTTTCGGCTGAGTGTCGAGCCCGCTTTTTATATTAGGCATGGAGAAAGTCATCGAGATTGTGATGACAGGGCATCTCATGCAGCTTGCTGCCTTTCTCGTGCAGGTGGACCTTCACGGATGGCGAGGCTAGCTGTTGCTGGAGGCCTTCGATATGTGCGGCGACATGGATGGACCACACCTGTCGCAGTTCGCCGACTCCTTGCGTCTCGCACCGGGTGGCAAATTCTATGGTGGCCTTCGCGTAGGCCTTTCGGGTCCTCGGGTTGCGGATATGGACGGTGAAGAATTGGACAGACCGTCTTGCTGCCCCGCCATCCGGGGCATAGAACGCCGGTAGTAGCGTCTTCTTCGCTACCTATGAACCCGCTCTGCGACATCTTTTGCCAACGCGACGACGCTACCGTCCGAGTTCGGTCATGTTTGCGCCTCCCGTTCGAGCAGCGCCCGCTTGCGTTCGACGCCCCAGCGATAGCCGGACAACGCGCCGTCGTTCCGGACGACTCGATGGCAGGGGATCGCCACCGCCAGGGTATTGGCGGCGCACGCCTGAGCGACGGCCCTGACTGACTTCGGCGCGCCGATACGCCGGGCGATCTCGGTATAAGTTGCCGTCGAGCCGGGCGGGATTTCCCGCAAGGCTTGCCAGACACGCTGCTGGAACGCAGTACCCCGAATGTCGAGCGGTAGATCGAGCCCCAGTGCCGGCGCTTCGACGAAGCCCACGACCTTAGCCACGAGTTGTTCGAATTCGGCGTCGCCCCCAATCAGATTGGCTTTAGGAAATCGGTCCTGCAGCTCGCGCGCCAGTACGTCAGGATCATCGCCCACAAGGATCGCGCAAACTCCCCGTTCGCTCATGGCGACGAGTATAGAGCCCATAGAGCACTCGCCGAGGGCAAAACGCATTTCCGTATTGGTGCCGCCGGCGCGGTAGCTTGACGGCGTCATGCCCAGTACCTGATTCGATTTTTCATAGAAGCGCCCGCTCGAGTTGTATCCGGCATCAAAAATGGCTTCCGTCACCGTGCCACGGCGACCCAGTTCATTCTGTACTCGCTTGCCCCGCTGTGCCAACCCATAGGCTTTCGGCGTCAGTCCGGTGATCGCCTTGAACACCCGGTGGAAGTTGTAGGTGCTCAGCCCCGCGTGGTTCGCCAGCGCTTCGAGGCTCGGCATCGTTTCCGAAGCTTCGATGAGACGGCAGGCTTCCGCAACCCTCGCTGCGTTCCGTTCGACCAGTGCGGGCTAGTTGGGCCTGCAACGCTTGCAGGGGCGAAAGCCCGCTCGTTCGGCATCCTCGCAGGTCGCGTAAAACCGGACGTTCTCCGGTCGCGGCAGACGGGCGGCGCACGAGGGTCGGCAGTACACGCCGGTGGTCTTCACCGACTAGTAAAAGGAGCCGTCCGCCTCGCAGTTACGGGCGACGACGGCGGCCCAACGGGGGTCACTTTCCGTTGCGGCTGCGAGCCGTAAGTTCTTCGCTGACACGTTCATAGGCCTTCCTCTCGACAATTCATAGGGTGAACCTAATGTATCAACGGCTTTTCTGATTAGGCCTGAACCTCACCCAGCCTCAATTGAGGATCTGGCCAGGGCACTGTCAGGGCGCAGGCGCGCAGCAAGCGAGGCAGCATGTCCTTGAGACTGAACCGGCGATTGAACCGGTACTGCGTTTCAGCCAGATAGCGGTGACCGTACTTGTCGAAATCGAAAGCATGATAGGTCCCCGACAGGGCCGTCTTGAGATTGCCCAGCAGCGTGTTGACCC
>DATIXD010000313.1:0-10603 GCA_035518875.1 Methylococcaceae bacterium
GCGCTTTGGGGATGGAAACCTGCGTGACCCTGGGCATGCTGTCCGACCGGCAGACCCGGCGGCTGAAAGAGGCGGGTCTGGATTACTACAACCACAATCTCGACACTTCCGAAGAATATTATTCGGAGATCATCACCACCCGCACTTACCAAGACCGACTGGACACCTTACAACGGGTGCGTGAGGCGGGGATCAACGTGTGCTGCGGCGGCATCGTCGGCATGGGCGAGAGCGACGCCGACCGTGCCAAGCTGCTGCTGGAACTGGCGACACTGCCCAAGCATCCGGAAAGCGTGCCCATCAACATGCTGGTGCAGGTGCAAGGCACACCCCTGGCCGGCGCCTCCGAACTCGATCCTTTCGTGTTCGTCCGCACCATCGCGGTGGCCCGCATTCTGATGCCGCAATCTCGGGTCAGGCTCTCGGCCGGCCGCACCGACATGAGCGATGAGATGCAGTCCTTGTGCTTCCTTGCCGGGGCCAATTCCATTTTTTACGGTGAAAAACTGCTGACCACGGACAATCCGCTCGCCGCTAGCGACCGTCGGTTGTTCGAACGTCTGGGTCTGCGCATGGCCGGATCAACTACCGAATTGCTGAACGGATGAGACCCGATCAGCTGCCCGCGCGGCTGAGAGAGATCGAACTGCAGGGGCTTTACCGCCGCCGTCGCATCTTGGGGAGTTCCCAGGGTGTGGAAGTCGAATGCGAAGGCCGCCGGCTGCTGAATTTCTGCAGCAACGATTATCTGGGTTTGGCCGCTCATCCGGAGGTCGTGCAGGCGTTCCGGCGCGGCGCACAGGCTCATGGCGTTGGCAGTGGCGCTTCGCATTTGGTGTGCGGTCACGGGCGGGCCCATCATGCGCTCGAGGAGGAGCTGGCCGAATTCACCGGGCGCGAACGAGCGCTGCTGTTTTCCACCGGCTACATGGCGAATCTGGGCGTGATCGCCGCTCTGGCGGGTCGGGGCGACTGGGTGTTCGAGGATCGGCTGAATCATGCCTCTCTACTGGATGGCGCCTTGCTCTCGGGCGCGAGGCTCAAGCGTTTTTCCCATGCCGATGCGGACGATTTGCGGCGTGAACTGACGACCTGTCCGGCGGAAGGGCGGCTGATCGTCACCGATGGCGTTTTCAGCATGGACGGCGATCTCACACCCCTGCGTGAACTGGCCCCCGTGGCAAAAGAGGCAAACGCCTGGCTGATGGTGGATGATGCCCATGGCCTGGGTGTGATCGGCTCGTCGGGGCGGGGCGTGACGGAACATTTCGGTCTGGGTCAGGACGAGGTTCCGGTGCTGATCGGAACCTTGGGCAAGGCTTTCGGGACTTTCGGCGCGTTCGTCGCCGGCAGTGCCGATCTGATCGAATTTCTGATCCAGCGCGCCCGTACCTATGCCTATACCACGGCGCTGCCCCCGGCGGTGGCGGAGGCGACGCGGGCCAGCTTGCGGCTGGTTCGGGAAGAGTCCTGGCGACGCGAGAAACTCCGCAGCGTGGTCAGGCGTTTTCGCAGCGGCGCTGCTCAGTTGGGTTTGCACATCATGGACTCGAGCACCCCGATCCAGCCGATCCTGCTGGGCGACAATGAACGCGCCCTGCGCGCGAGTCAGGCATTGATGGATGCTGGCCTTTGGGTCGGCGCGATTCGTCCGCCGACGGTTCCGGTCGGCAGCGCGCGTTTGCGTGTCACCTTCTCGGCGGCTCACGAGGAGGTGCAGGTGGATCGCCTGCTCGATGCCTTGGGTTGCGTTGCCGCAGGCCGGCCATGATCCGGGAGTTCGGTCGGATTCATACGGAAACCCTCGGCAGCGGTCCGGATGTCGTCCTCGTGCATGGCTTTGGAACGCACTCGGGCGTGTGGCGAGATTTCGCTGCGCTGCTGGCGGAGCGCTTTCGCGTCACCCTCCTCGACCTGCCCGGTCACGGGCGCAGCGGCATGATCGCCGATTTCACCCTGGACGGCGCGGGCCGGGCCTTGCTGGAGGTCGCGCCCAAACGCGCGCACTGGCTGGGCTGGTCGCTGGGCGCGACGATCGGTTTGCATCTGGCGAACCGGTATCCCGAGCGCATCGCCACCCTGGCCATGCTGGCCGGCAGCGCCCGCTTCGTGCGCGGGGACGACTGGCCCTGCGCCATGGAGCCGGAACTCCTGTCGCAGTTCGGTGTGGATATGCTGGCGGACTATCAAAACACCCTGATGCGGTTCTTGGGCCTGCAAACCTGGGGGCTGGAAGACGCCCGTTCGGTCGTGAAACGGCTGCGGGAGGCGGTCGGCGAATGTAGGCCGCCGGAGGAGAACGCCTTGCGCGCCGGTCTGGCCATTCTCGCTACCGCCGATTTGCGCAGGGCCTTGTCCACACTGCGGCCGCCCTTGTTGCTGCTGCTGGGCGGTCGCGACCGCCTGGTGCCGGCGGCTGCCGGCCGGGCCATGCAGGCATTGGCGAGATCGGCCGAGTTGCACGTGCTCGATCGGGCGGCGCATGTGCCTTTCCTGACGCATGCCGGGGATTGTGCTTCCCTGGTCTTGGATTTCTGGCGGCGGCATGATGAAGCGACCGGTTGATCAGGCATATCCGGTGAACGAATCCCTGCCCGACAAGCGTCTGGTCGGCCGGTCGTTCAGCCGCGCCGCGCCGCGCTACGATCAGGTGGCCGAGTTGCAGAGAAGAGTGGGCGAGGAACTTCTGGCGGATTTACTCGGCTCTTCGCTCAGGCCCCGGACGATCGTCGACGTGGGGGCCGGAACGGGCCATTTCGCCGCCCGCCTGCTGGAACGTTTTCCCGATGCCCGGTTGATTGCACTGGATCTTGCCGAGGGCATGCTGCGCCAGATACGGGCGCGGCCGAATGTGAAGGAACGGGGTTGGCTGGTCTGCGGGGACGCCGAGTCCTTGCCGCTCGCGGATCGAAGTGCGGATGTGGTGTTTTCCAATCTCGCCTTGCAATGGTGTCTCGATGTGTCCGCTGTTTTCGCCGAGTTCAGGCGGATTCTGCGGCCGGGCGGTATCGTACTGTTCAGCAGTTTCGGCGCGGAAACCCTTTGTGAATTGCGGCAGGCCTGGCGTCAGGTCGATGGCTATTCCCACGTCAATGCCTTTTGTCCGAAAGAAACGGTTAAGGAAGCATTGATCCGGGCAGGTTTCGACCAAACCACGGTGCGCGGCTCGACGGTCGCGCTCGCTTATCCAAACGTCGACGGGCTCATGCGCGAGCTCAAGGCGCTAGGCGCCCACAATGTCACGGTCAACCGTCCGCGTCACCTGATGGGCAAGGAAGCCATGCGGAAAATGCTCGCCGCCTACGAGGACTTGATGCCCGATGGCCGGATCAGGGCGAGTTTCGAATTCATCCGAGGCTATGCCCTCCGCGGGTAAGGCCATGGCAGCGTCGGGTTTTTTCATTACAGGAACCGACACGGGGGTGGGCAAGACCCGGGTGAGCATTGCCCTGATGGGTTGGTTGAGGAACCGGGGGTTGACGGTGGTCGGGATGAAGCCGGTGGCGACCGGTTGCGGCATGGCGGATGGTCGGTTGCGGAACGAGGACGCCTTGCTGCTGCAGGAAAGCTCATCGGTGCAGGTACCCTACGAAAGGGTCAATCCCTATGCCTTCGAGCCCGGGATTTCCCCTCATATCGCGGCGCGGCTGACGGGACGGCCGATTGATCTGGGGGCGATCGTGAGGCAATGCCGCGAATTGCAACATCTGGCCGATTGCGTGGTGGTAGAGGGGGTCGGCGGCTGGGAAGCGCCGCTGAGCGAACGGCATAAAGTGTCCGATCTGGCGCGCGCCTTGGGCCTTCCGGTGATTCTGGTGGTGGGCATGCGCCTGGGCTGCCTGAACCACGCCTTGCTGACTTACGCCGCATTATCGCGCGGCGAAGTGGAGTGCGCGGGTTGGATCGCCAATCAGCCTGCCGCGGACTTTCCCTTTCTTGAAGAGAATATTCAAACCCTCACCGTCGAATTGCCGGTTCCTTGCCTCGGCATCCTGCCGCATTCCCAGTCCGCCGAGGGTTGGGTTAAGGACAGCTTTGCAACAGGTGCCGGCAATGAAATCTTGCGCCGACTTCGCGTATAAGTTAAATTTCGCCGCTAAATACACGCATTTCAGCTTCCAGGCGGAATTACACCCAATATCCGTGGGTGTTTTTTTGCCTTTCGCTTTTCGCCGGCTGTGTCTGACGGATGCAGCCTGTGGCTCCTGAATAGTGGCATGCGGCGGAGAATTCGCCATGGTCGAGACAGGACATGATGCGGAGACGGGTGAGAGAAAGATAGTGCTCAGGCCGAACGCCTCGCTGAGCCGAAAACAGGCAGCGGTTTTGGTGGGGATTATGGCGGTCGTGATGGGGAGCATAGGGGGGGTGTTTGCCAGCCTGGGAGGTTGGCTGGTGCTTCCGTTTTCCGGCGCGGAGTGGCTCCTGTTGGTCTATTGCCTCCACCTCAGTTTGCGAAGTAGTTCGCTGCGCGAAGTGATCACCATCACGGACGCCCTGGTGCAGGTGGAGAAAGGGCGTGACAAGCCCGAACAGACCTACCGGTTTCAGCGGGCCTGGGTGCGGTTGAATTTGAACCGATCGTCGATCCGCGGGTGCCCAAGTCGCTTGGCCCTGCGTCTGCACGGGAAAGAGATCGAAGTTGGACGCTTCCTGGTGGAATCCGAGCGCCAGGCCCTGGCCCGTGAGCTGAGAACCCTGTTGGGTTCCAAGTAATTCTACAAGTTATGCATTTTTAAAACTGAAGAGAGGGCTCCGTGAAAATAGCAAAGCAACTGCTCGCTGGTTTGGCATTGGCGTTCTGGGGGAAGGCGCAGGCCGATTACACGCTGAACCTGCCGGTGGGGGTGACTGAGACCAGCCGTGAAATCCACGACTTGCACATGCTGATCCTGTGGATATGCGTGGCCATCGGTGTCTTCGTTTACGGCATGATGATCTATTCGATCATGCATCACCGAAAATCCAAAGGCGCCGTGCCCGCCCAGTTCCACGAGAACCCCAAACTGGAAATCCTGTGGACGCTCATTCCTTTCCTGATCCTGTTCGCGATGGCGGTTCCGGCCACCCAGGTCATGATCAAGGCTTACGACACCAGCGCGGCCGACATGACCATCAAGGTCACCGGCTACCAGTGGAAATGGCGCTACACCTATCTGGACGATGGCATCGACTTCTTCAGCTCCCTGGATGCGAAGAGCAACGAAGCCCGCCAGCTCGGCTCGAAAGTCGATCCCTCCACGGTGGACCATTACCTGTTGAATGTCGACAATCCGATGGTGGTCCCGGTCAACAAGAAAATCCGGGTGCTGTTGACCGCCGCCGATGTGCTGCATGCCTGGTGGGTACCGGAGTTCGGTTGGAAGCAGGACGCCATCCCCGGGTTCGTGACCGATGGCTGGATCAAGGTTGAAAGGCCGGGCACCTATCGCGGTCAGTGCGCCGAGTTGTGCGGCCGCGACCACGGATTCATGCCGATCGTCGTGATCGCCAAGACCGAGGACGAATACAAACAGTGGGTCGCCGAACAGAAAGCCAAAAAGGAAGTGACCCAGGCCGATACGGGCAAGACCTATACGATGGAACAGTTAATGACCAAGGGCAAGGAGGTCTACAACGGCAATTGTGCGGCCTGTCACATGCCCGGAGGCGAAGGCATGCCGGGTAACTTCCCCGCGATCAAGGGCAGCGCCGTGGCGACCGGCCCCATCGGCGAGCATGTAAAACTGGTGCTGAAAGGCAAGGGCGCTATGCCGGCTTTCGAGGAAATGCTGGAAGCGACGGATGTTGCCGCCGTGGTGACCTACCAGCGTAACGCCTTCGGCAACGATAAGGGCGATATGATCCAGCCCAGCGAAATTCAGGCGCAAAAATAATCTTCAATCTTTGATGAGGTAAATGGCTATGACAGCTGCAACTCATGACGAGCATCACGACGATCACGATCATGGCCCCGCGAAGGGATTCATGAGATGGATCACCACCACCAATCATAAAGACATCGGTACCCTCTACCTGGTCACCGCCTTGATCATGTTCTTCGTGGGCGGCGCGATGGCGCTGGTGATCCGTGCGGAATTGTTCGAGCCCGGCATGCAGTTCGTCGATCCCGGATTTTTCAACCAGATGACCACCCTGCATGCGTTGATCATGGTGTTCGGCGCGGTCATGCCCGCCTTCGCCGGCATGGCCAACTGGATGATTCCGATGATGATCGGCGCGCCCGATATGGCCCTGCCGCGTATGAACAACTGGAGTTTCTGGGTATTGCCGTTCGCCTTCACGCTCTTGGCCAGTACCCTATTCATGGAAGGCGGCGCCCCGGCGGCGGGCTGGACCCTGTATCCGCCATTGGTTCTTCAGGGCGGCAACCATCTGCCGTTCGCCATCTTCTCGGTGCACTTGCTGGGTATTTCATCGATCATGGCGGCGATCAACATCATCGTCACCGTGTTCAACATGCGCGCGCCCGGCATGTCGCTGATGAAAATGCCCCTGTTCGTGTGGACCTGGGTGATCACGGCCTTCCTGCTGATCGCGGTCATGCCCGTGTTCGCAGGCGCGGTCACCATGCTGCTCACCGACAAATACTTCGGCACCAGCTTCTTCAACGCGGCCGGCGGCGGCGACCCGGTACTTTACCAGCATCTGTTCTGGTTCTTCGGGCACCCCGAGGTTTACATCATGATCCTGCCGTCCTTCGGCGTGATCTCGGCCGTCATCCCGACGTTCTCGCGCAAGCCGCTGTTCGGCTACAGCTCGATGGTCTATGCCACCGGCTCCATCGGCCTGCTTTCCCTGATCGTGTGGGCGCACCACCAGTTCACGGTCGGCATGCCCTTGGCCGGCGAGCTGTATTTCACCTATGCGACCATGTTGATCGCGGTGCCCACCGGCGTGAAAGTGTTCAACTGGATGGCGACCATGTGGAAAGGCGCCATGACTTTTGAAACCCCGATGCTGTTCGCGATCGCTTTCGTCGTGCTGTTCACCATGGGCGGCTTCACCGGTCTGATGATGGCCATTTCGCCCACCGACCTGCAGTACCACGATACCTATTTCATCGTCGCTCACTTCCACTATGTGCTGGTTCCGGGCGCGGTGTTCGCATTGTTCGCCGGAACCTACTATTGGCTGCCGAAGTGGACAGGCCACATGTACGACGAGCGCCTGGGCAAGCTACATTTCTGGCTGACGACGATTTCGGTCAACGTGCTGTTCTTCCCTCAGCATTTCTTGGGTTTGGCCGGCATGCCGCGCCGTATTCCCGACTACGCGGTACAGTTTGCCGAATTCAACGCCATGTCCAGCGTGGGCGCCTTCGTGTTCGGTTTCTCCCAGTTGCTCTTCGCCTACATCATCATCAAAGCTATCCGGGGCGGCGAACCGGCGCACGGCGAAGTCTGGGAAGGCGCAGAAGCTCATGGACTGGAGTGGCATCTGCCGTCCCCCCCGCCGTACCACACTTGGACGACTCCCCCCGCGCCGGAACTCATCATGGATAAGCATTAAAACCTGCGCGAAACGATTCCGCCTCCCGAAGGGGGGCGGGATTTGGCCGCCTGAGAACTTCATGGATTTACGCAGAAAAAACATCATGCTCGCGGCGGCTATCGCGGTTCTCGCGCTGCTGCTGTACGCCTATGCCATCTTGAAAGTCGTCACCTCAAGTTCGAGCCAATGAGTACGCCCGATAAAGACAAGGCCAATGCGCGTCTGGTTCGGCGCATGGTGTTGATCGTCATAGCCATGTTCGGTTTCGGATTCGCCATGGTGCCGTTATATGGCGTGTTTTGCGACATTACCGGTTTGAACGGGAAGGTCAAGAACGAAGCGGCTGGGGAGATGAGTTATCCGGTCGATGAGGGGCGGGAAATCAATCTCGAATTCGTCACGTCCCTGAACGAAAACATGCCTTTGGCCTTTCGGGCCGAGAGAAGCAAGATCAAGGTTCACCCTGGCGAGTATTACACCGTCAAGTTTTACGCGGAAAATCTCTCGGACGGAAAATTGGTCGGCCAGGCGATACCCAGTGTGGCGCCGGGTCTGGCGACTTCGTATCTCAACAAGACCGAATGTTTCTGTTTTTCCAAGCAGGAATTCGAGCCGCATCGGATCAGGGAAATGCCAGTGCGATTCACCATCGATCCGAAAATTCCGGCCGACATCAAGGATATGACGCTCTCGTACACGTTTTTCGACATTAGCGAAAAGAACCAAAATTAATCTGGAAGCAGGGGAACATCATGGCAACGAAAGAGGCATATTACATACCGCATAAGGCCACCTGGCCCATCGTGGGTTCTATCGGGTTGACGACGCTGCTGGCGGGATTCGCCAATCACCTGAACGGTGCCAGCATCGGCTCGACAATGATGCTGGTGGGCGCCGTCATCATGGTCATCATGCTGTTCGGCTGGTTCAGTACGGTTGTCGCGGAGAGCGAGAGCGGAACCTACAATCACCAGGTGGATATGTCCTTCCGCATGGGGATGTTGTGGTTTATCTTCTCCGAAGTGATGTTCTTCGCGGCCTTCTTCGGCACGCTTTATTACGCCAGGATTTTCTCGGTGCCGTGGCTGGCAGGCGACAGCGAGTTCACCTATGGGGCGACCAAGGATTTGTGGCAGGGTTTCCAGGACGTCTGGCCCACCAATGGTCCCGGCGCGGTCGGCGGTCATTTCGAACCGATGGCGGCTTGGGGGATTCCGGCGCTCAATACGCTGATTCTGTTGAGCAGCGGCGGCACGGTCACCTGGGCGCACTGGGGGTTGTTGTCCAACAATCGCGGACAACTGATCAAGGGCTTGATCGCAACCGTGGCCCTGGGATTTCTGTTCGTCAGTCTCCAGGCCTACGAGTATCATGAAGCCTACACGGAAATGGGTCTGACCCTGGGTTCCGGCATCTACGGTTCGACCTTCTTCATGCTGACCGGTTTCCACGGCTTGCATGTCACCATCGGCGCGATTTTCCTCAGCGTGGTGCTGTTCCGAAGCCTGCGCGGCCATTTCTCCAGCGATCATCATTTCGCCTTCGAAGCGGCTGCCTGGTACTGGCACTTCGTGGACGTGGTCTGGCTGGGTTTGTTCATCTTCGTCTATTGGCTGTAGATTCCCGGTCGTTTGAGCGAAAAAAGCGCTGCCTTGGCAGCGCTTTTTTTTGGGTTTCCATACGGCGAGATATGCGGTAAAGCCGCTATTCCGTCCTATGGCCCAGAAATATCGGTACATTTCGCAGGCTGACCCTGAGGCTCATAGTCACGCCTTTCACTGCTGCCGTGGCCCCCGGCAGTAAGCAATCCCCTCGGCGTCGAGAAACTCGATCGCAATTTCCTCCAGTGCCGCCTCTCGGAATCGATGCCACGCCTCGGTCACATCCAGCCTATGGATGGCGTCTTTGAATCGCCGAAACGCTCGTCGCCCGTGCAAAGTAGCGAGCAACGCTTCGCTCACAGCCGCGTTCGTCAATGATTCGGCAAAGCGCTCCATGATCGCCCACTCATGAATCTCAAACTTCCCCGGTAAAGGCAGAAAGTCCTCTGATTCCAACACCTCGCGCGCCGTGATCAGTAATTCCTGCTGCCACTGCGGAGCCTCTGCGGCCGCCTCTGGATCTTCGGCTAAGGCGAGTTCTTCGTGCGTGACCGTAAGCAACTCTCCCGTCGTTCGGTTGAGGTAGGCCGTGTGCTCATCGCTGAGCGCCTCCATTTCGTTGACCACATCGCGTAGAGAAACGGTCACAGCCATAGAAATGTATCAGAGGGAGGACTTTCTTCCGTGCGTCCTAACGTCAAAGCACAGCGGTGGCCGACGGCCGTCGGATGGGGCGAAGCGTGGGGCGTTCTGTTTGTGCAAGACCTGATCCGTTCGTTCGTGAATGCCATCAGTATTCGACCACCCTGTCGACCTGGAGGAGCCATCCTGCCTCGCCGGGAACGAGCTTGTACTGAAGCTGCCGCATTCCCCCGGTGGGTTTGGCGTTGATGTCGGTATCACGGTAAACGGGAAAACGCTGAACTAAAACACTCTCGACCACGGCGAACTCGTCGTGCCCCATGTAGCCCTTGGAAGCCACCTTGTCCTGGGTCACGGGAGGCAGGTAGATTTCGCTGAGCGATTTGCGTCGGTTTGCCGAATACGCCACCAGCGAACCGTACGACCCGCTGCCTGCGGAAGTGACGTAGACATAGATCTCGGGTGAACCATCCACATTCAGGTCTGCTACCTCAGCACCCGTAACCGTTCCGTTGATCGTCCGCACAATGGGCGAATTATCGATTTCCAGACCGGCCGGAACGATGTGAAGCGTGTTGACCGAGCCTTCATTTGCACTCGTCACTCGGAATCGGATGCCCCGGAGTTCAAGGGTCCTGTCGAAAGACGTGCCAATTGCGGACGACGCTTCCGATGCTGCAGTGGCTGTCTTGCCCCCGCCCGCAATGCCCACATCGAGCGTGTACCTCGCAGTTTCGTTGCGCCGGGCTGCATTGCGCATCAGGTAGACGCGGATCGTGTACACGCCGTCGGCCGGCAGCTCGGCCTCGAAGCGGTTGCCGGAAGTCGAGCCCACGAATATCGCCACGTCAGTACCGGGAGGCAGG
>DATIXD010000314.1:0-2592 GCA_035518875.1 Methylococcaceae bacterium
TTCTTCCTGGAGGGCCTCCGAGATTTCGTGAATCAACCGGAGGCCGCCGCCCGATGCGTCGGCGAGGGCAGCCAGAATCCAGATCGGCGAGGCGTGGAAGGCGAGGATGCCGAGAAGCTCGATGCCGTGGCTGGCGGTCCGCTTGAGGAGGAAATTCTCGGCCAGCTTCCCTTCGGCCGGATAAACACCTTCCACCTGGCCGACTTCCTCGATCAGGAAGCGCAGCGCGATCTCCACCATCGTGCGGTAAAGCGTGGTGCGGCGGATGCTCGCGGGCAGAGCCACATTGCCGATTTCGCGGAGGAGTCCGCCCGAAAGCGCACTCAGGGAGCGCACGGCCCGTTCGGGTAGCGAGAGCAGGTATAAGGCGCGTGGCAGAGGCACTGTGTGTAGTATCGCGCAGGCCCCGCCAATCCGAATTTCAGACCATGTACGCGGCATTCGGCAGACCAAGTTCTCGGCTTTTTCCAGGCACTCGCCGGCACGCTCGACGGTATGAAGTTGTCCATCTAGAGTCCTTACCCAAGAGAATGTAATGTAATTGAGTCGAGTTTTAGGCGACGAGTTTTTGCTCCTCGCAGCAGCGGTCAATCTCGGCATGCAGACGGTCGAAGGCGGTCCTCAGGGCAGAGCCTGCGGGCGGGCCAGAAGGCATGATTTCGGCCAGTTTTGGGCGGAGCAAACGTGTGTAGGTCCGGGTGAAGAAGAGCGCAATGCGCAAGCCGGTAGGGGTCATTTCATAGCGGTGACTTCTGGGAATGCGCTTAATGAGGCCGTGCAGGCGCAGGCGGCGGAGGTCGTAGGTCATCCGACCGGCGGGGTAATCGGCTGGGTCGAGGCCCAGCAGTTGAGCCAGTAGGGCCCGCATTTCCTGATTGGTGAAACCCCGTAGTTGGAAACTGAACAACACCAGCACGCTGAGTAATGCCTGCACACGGGCATCGCCGAACCGTAAAGCCGAAGCCCGTTGTCCCTGTACTTCGATGGGACGGACCACCTTCTCAAACGCGTCTTCGCCAATCCAACAATCGTGGGATACAGTTTGGACGTCCAAGAGACGCCGGTTGGCCTGAAAGCCGATCTGCCGCAGTTCGGGCAGGTTCTTCAACAGCTTGCCGATGCCGAAGTCGCGTGTGTTGTTGATGGTGGTTTCGGTGCGCAGCGCGCGCCCTTCCTTGTGGTACTGCTTGATGCGAGAGTTCTTGTAGTCGACATGAAGCGAGGGAACCACGCCATCGGTGATCACTCGCGTACGAAACTTGCCGGGGGTGCGCCGGGTGACCCGGCGATCAAAAATCAACTGCACTTGGCTGGGCCGGCCGATATCCAGGTTTTCCCGAATGACTTCCTCAAAGAAGACCCTTCCGGTCAGCGGGCGCTCCAAAACTTGGGTGAGCGAGAACTCGCTTTGCAGAATCGAAATCTGATATCGGTATCCGGCTTGCCGATCTTTTCCCGTAAACGGATGCGGCAGTTTGCGAAACCATTTCCGCAGCAACCCGTCGATCTTCTCAGCCGACAAGCCATCGCATAGGTCCTGTACGCGCTCGGGATCGTGGCACGACAGAATCCCGTTATCCAGCGCTTCATAAAGGATGCCCCGGTTGGTCAGTTGTTGTTTGAGGTATTCGTGACCGTTGAGGCAAAGCTTGGCATTGTAGGGAAAGTAGGTGCAGAACTTCAAAAAGAAGGGCCCGAAGTCCTGGTCTATGCAGTAGACGTAAAAATGATTCACCATGGCGGTGGACCGAACCAGCCAAGGATAGGTGGCGCCGGTCTGCTCATTGCGTCGCCGCTCCGTGCGGAACACAGGGGTTTTCTCCTGCGCTTTGCCGATGAACAGCACGCCTTCCCGACCCGTGAACTGCTTGCGGTACTCGGCAGCCACGTCATCTTTACGCTGGCCCTTTTCGAACGTCACCATGGGTACTTTTTCTTGCTTGGCGAACTGCTCCACCTTCGCGATGAACGCCTTGGTGATGGGATCCATCAACGCACTGGAGGCGAACCGATGGCCCAGATGGAACCGGAAAAAGCTGGCCACTCCTCCAGCCCGCTGCAATGCCGGCACGTATACGTTCAGGTACATCCGGTCGATTCCCTCAACCTCCAATGTCACGTGCTCTCTGAGAATCTCGGCGACTGTTCGTGGTATGCTCATCTCGGCTCCGGTACGACTCCGATCCTTCGGGATCGACTGCCGCTTCGGCGGCCTAAATCATCGGCGGGAACTGCTTGCAGTTCTCCACGTTCGACCGGAGCCATCTCTCGGATTATGCCGGATGCTGAGACGCGGCGGAAATACACCTCGTCGGTCTGAGGCGGAGCCTCGTTAGCTGACCTTCTTGAGCATCTCGCCCTGGGAAATCAACACCGCCCATCAGATAATCCCAGGATTTCACGAGCGATTTGGCGCATTGGGGCGGCTTGCATTCATAGTAACCGAGGCTGATGCCCCACCGTCCAGTGATTTGCCGAGGAAAGGCGGTACTTCGCGCATACCTCTTCGGCTGTCATTATCAAACCGCCTGCCGCACTGATTGATCGGCGTTCGGAGCAGCCTATGCTATTTCGCCGAGGAGCCTTTGCAGT
>DATIXD010000315.1:0-21085 GCA_035518875.1 Methylococcaceae bacterium
TGTTGGGTATTCCGCCCCTGTAATGTGATCGTGCCGGAAATCAGTCTCCGACCTTGCCGCACATTTTGTTATAATTTCTCGACTTGGCGCTTTCGTCTGCGACAGGCCAAAACGATCTTGGCCTCGGTGCGTAAACGGAGTAACGATCCTTCCCCGCCTTATTCGCAAACTCAACGGTCCTGATGTCCTCCTTCGCCAAAGAAATCATTCCGGTCAACCTCGAAGACGAGATGAGGCAGTCCTACCTCGATTACGCCATGAGCGTGATCGTGGGACGCGCCCTGCCCGATGCCCGCGACGGGCTCAAGCCGGTGCATCGCCGGGTTCTGTACGCTATGCAGGAGCTCGGCAACGACTGGAACAAACCGTACAAGAAGTCGGCCCGCGTGGTCGGCGACGTTATCGGTAAATACCATCCGCACGGCGATACGGCTGTTTACGACACCATCGTTCGGATGGCGCAGCCGTTCTCGTTGCGTTACATGCTGATCGACGGCCAGGGCAACTTCGGTTCGGTGGACGGCGACCCGCCGGCCGCCATGCGGTACACCGAGGTGCGGATGGCCCGCATCGCCCATGAATTGCTGGCCGATCTGGACAAGGAAACCGTCGATTTCGCGCCGAACTACGACGAATCCGAGCGCGAGCCTTCCGTATTGCCGACGCGGATTCCGAATCTGCTGGTCAACGGCTCCGCCGGCATCGCCGTGGGTATGGCAACGAATATCCCGCCGCACAATCTCAGCGAGGTCATTAACGCCTGTCTGGCCTTGATCGAGGATCCTGACGTCAGCATCCAGGAGCTGATGCAGTTGATTCCCGGTCCTGATTTCCCCACCGCCGGGCTAATCAACGGTGCGGGCGGTATCCGCGAGGCCTATCTAACCGGGCGCGGGCGTATCTATCTGCGTGCCCGCTGTCAGTTCGAAGGGGAAGAGGGCGGTAGGCAGAGCATCATCGTCAACGAACTGCCTTATCAGGTGAACAAGGCGCGCCTGTTGGAAAAGATCGCCGAGCTGGTCAAGGATGGCAAGCTGGAAGGGATTTCCGGCCTGCGCGACGAGTCGGATAAGGACGGCATGCGCATGGTGATCGAGCTGCGCCGCAATGAAGTTCCGGAAGTGGTGCTCAACAATCTGTATCAGCAGACCCAGTTGCAGAGCGTGTTCGGCATCAACATGGTGGCGCTGCTGGATGGCCGTCCGCGCTGCATGAATCTCAAGGAAATGTTGGCCGCCTTCGTCGATCATCGCCGCGAAGTGGTGACGCGGCGTACGGTGTTTGAATTGCGCAAGGCCCGCGAACGCGCGCATATTTTGGAAGGCCTCGCGGTTGCCCTGGCCAACATCGACGAAATCATCGAGACGATCAAGACCTCGGCCAACCCTGCGGAGGCCAAGGAAAGATTGCTGGGCCGGGCTTGGCGTTCCGGCGTCGTGTCCGAGTTGCTGGCGCGGGCCGAGGAGGCCTGGCGTTCGCGCCCGGAAAATCTTGAATCCATTTACGGCATGGGGGATGAGGGTTACCGGCTCTCGCCGGCTCAGGCCCAAGCGATCCTCGATCTGCGTCTGCACCGCCTCACCGGGCTGGAGCAGGACAAGATCATCGACGAATACAAGCAACTGCTGGCACAGATCGATGAGTTACTGGAAATCCTCGCCAACGATGCGCGCCTGATGGAGGTCATCCGCGAGGAACTCGTCGCGGTGCGTGATCAATTCGGCGATGCGCGCCGCACCGAGATCATCCAGAACCGACTTGACCTCAGCGCCGAAGACCTCATCACCGAGGAGGACATGGTGGTGACGGTCTCCCACGAGGGCTATGTCAAATCCCAGCCGCTGTCGGATTACCGTGCCCAGCGCCGCGGCGGTCGCGGCAAGCAGGCGGCGTCCACCAAAGAAGAAGACTACATCGAGAAACTCGTCGTCGCCAACACCCACGACACCATCCTGTGCTTCTCCAGCACCGGCAAGGTCTACTGGCTGAAGGTTTACGAACTGCCTGTGGCCAGTCGCACTGCGCGCGGAAGGCCCTTCGTCAACCTTCTGCCGCTGGAGGAGGGGGAGAAGATCAACGCCATCCTGCCGGTGCGCGAATTCGACGAGAGCCACTACATCTTCATGGCCACTACGTCCGCCACGGTCAAGAAGGTGCCGCTGCGCGAATTTGAAAGGCCGCGTCCCAGCGGGAAGATCGCCATCGAGCTGCGCGAGGATGATCGCTTGGTCAACGTGGCGATCACCAACGGCAATCAGGACGTGTTGCTGTTCAGCAGCGACGGCAAGGCGGTGTGTTTCAGGGAAACCGATGTTCGGCCGATGGGGCGCACGGCCAGCGGTGTACGCGGCATGACCCTGGGCGAAGGGCAGAAAGTCATTGCCCTCATCATCGCCAGCGAGGGCACGGTGCTGAACATCACCGAGAACGGCTATGGCAAGCGTACGAAATTGGACGAATTCCCGCGCCACAGGCGAGGCGGGCAGGGCGTCATCGCCATCCAGACCAGCGTCCGCAACGGCGCGGTGGTCGGCGCCACCCTGGTCGAGGATCACGACGAGATCATGCTGATCACCGATGCCGGCACCTTGGTGCGTACCCGCGTGGACGAGATTTCCGTGCTGAGCCGAAATACCCAGGGCGTCACGGTCATCAAATTGAGCTCCGGCGAAAAAGTGGTGGGCGTGGATCGTATCGCCAATCTGCCGGGCGAGGCCGAAGGTGATGCGGAAGCTTCGCTGCCCGACGATGAGACCGGCGTGTAGACGAGCCTGATTCCCGACGATTCGCCGATCGTCACAAGTGTTACACGAGACGGAAGCGTGGTTCAACCAACCTGACCAGGAGATTACGTATGTCGAGGATTTACAATTTTAGCCCCGGCCCATCGATGTTGCCCGAGGCCGTGCTGCAGCGCGCTCGGGAGGAGTTGCTCGATTATCGAGGGACCGGCATGTCGGTGATGGAAATGAGTCATCGCGGCAAGGATTACGTCGCCATCGCCGAAAAAGCCGATTCGGACCTGCGCGAGTTGCTGTCGATTCCCGCGAATTACCGAGTCCTTTTCATGCAGGGCGGGGCCACGGCTCAATTCGCGGCGGTACCCATGAACCTGCTGCGGGGCAAAGCCTCCGCCTCCTATGTCGACACCGGCATCTGGTCGGGCAAGGCGATCGACGAGGCGAAGGCCCATTGCGAGGTGAAGCGGGCGGCAAGCGCCAAGGACTTAGGCTTCACGACGATTCCAACCAGGAGTGCCTGGACGGTCGACCCCGATGCGGCCTACTTGCACTACACCTCCAATGAAACCATCAACGGCGTCGAGTTTCAGGAAATTCCGGACTCGGCTGGCCTGCCGCTGGTTTGCGATATGTCCTCCAATATTCTGTCGCGCCCGCTGGACGTGAGCCGCTTCGGCGTCATTTACGCCGGCGCGCAGAAAAACATGGGGCCGGCGGGCATCACCGCGGTCATCGTGCGCGAAGACTTGATCGGGCAATCCCAGCCGGGCACGCCGGGCATCTTCGATTACAAGAAGCAGGCCGACAACGGTTCGATGCTAAATACGCCGCCAACCTACAACTGGTACCTGCTGGGTCTGGTGCTGGAATGGCTGAAGGAGCAGGGCGGCTTGGCCGCCATCGAGGCGCGCAATATCCGCAAGGCGGAGAAGCTGTACGCGGCCATCGACGCCTCGCCGTTTTATTCCAATCCGGTCGATGCGACCTACCGCTCGCGGATGAATGTGCCGTTCCGTCTGGCCAAGCCTGAATTGGAAAAAACGTTCGCCGTCGAGGCCAAAACTGCCGGCCTGGCGACGCTGGAGGGTCATCGCTCGGTGGGTGGGATGCGCGCCAGCATCTACAACGCGATGCCGGAGGCCGGGGTGGATGCGCTGATCGCATTCATGGCGGAATTCGAACGCAAGTACGGCTGAGGAGGCTCCATGTACAAGGTTCTGACTTACAACAACATTTCACTCGCCGGTCTGGAAAGGCTGCCGCGCGATAGGTATGAGGTCGCTTCGGAAATCCAGCACCCGGATGCCGTCCTGCTGCGTTCTTTCAAGCTGCACGGCGTGCCCATCCCGGATTCGGTGAAGTGTGTCGGGCGCGCCGGGGCGGGTGTGAACAATATTCCGGTTCCCGAATATTCCAAACGCGGCATCCCGGTGTTCAACGCGCCGGGCGCCAATGCCAATGCCGTTAAAGAGCTGGCAATCGCCGGCATGTTACTGGCCGCCCGCAACATTTGCCAGGCTTGGGATTTCACTCGCTCGCTCGCAGGCGACGACGAGGCCGTGAGTCAAGTGGTGGAAAAGGGCAAGAAAAACTTCGCCGGCTTCGAGTTGGCCGGCAAGACCCTGGGGGTCCTGGGCTTGGGCGCGATCGGTGTGAAGGTCGCCAACACGGCGCTGGCTCTGGGTATGAAGGTGATCGGTTTCGATCCGCTGTTGACAGTGGACAGCGCCTGGCAGTTATCCTCAACGGTGGCCAAGGCCTCCAGCATCGATGATCTGGTTGCCGGGTCGGATTTCGTTAGCTTGCACATCCCGTACAATGAGCAAACGCACAACATGATCAATCCGGCACGGGTCAAGATCATGAAGCAAGGCGCGGTTCTACTGAATCTCTCGCGCGCCGGCATCGTCGACGACGCGAGCGTGTGTGCGGCTCTGGATTCGGGCAAGCTCGGCGCCTATGTCTGCGATTTTCCCTCCGCCGCGCTGATCAAACAACGTGGCGTGATTCTGCTCCCGCATATCGGGGCCTCTACCGAAGAAGCCGAGGACAATTGTGCCATCATGGTGGCCGAGCAAATCCGCGATTTTCTGGAAAACGGCAACATCCGCAATTCGGTCAATTTCCCGGAAGTCGTCATGCCGCGTACCGAAGGCTGTCGGTTGGGTGTCGCCAACGAAAACGTCCCCAATATGGTGAGTCAGATATCTAGCGCGCTGGCGGAGGCCAATCTCAACATCGTCGACCTGCTGAATAAATCCAAGGGTGAATACGCCTACACCCTGATCGATCTTGGCGGTGACGTGCCGCCTCAAACGTTCGCGAAAATTCGGGCGATCAATGGCGTGTTGTCCGCCCGACTCATTGGATAAAGCGAGAGCCTTCAGGCACAAAACGTGGAGAGAAAGAACGGCCGCACGGCGGTCGATCAAGCGCTTGCGGAACTCCGCAAACAAATCGATTCGATAGACGATGAGATCCTTGATCTGTTGAATCGACGTGCGCGCTGCGCTCAGCGAGTGGCGGAGACGAAATCCGCCGCGGGCGAAATGGATTGCTTCTATCGCCCCGAGCGCGAGGTCGAAGTGTTGTGCCGCATCGCCGGCAAAAATCCGGGGCCGCTCGGTCAGGAAGCCGTGGTGCGCTTTTTCCGGGAGCTCATGTCGGAATGCCTCGCTCTGGAAAAACCGCTCGCCGTCGCATTTTTGGGTCCTGAGGGCACGTTCACCCAGCAGGCGGCCTACAAGCATTTCGGTCATGCCATTAAGGCGGTGTCTGTTCCCGCTATCGACGAGATTTTTCGCGCGGTGGAAAGCGGTGCCTGTCAGTTTGGCGTCGTGCCCGTGGAAAACTCGACCGAAGGCGTGATCACCCATACCTTGGACAGTTTCTTGCGCTCACCCCTGTTGATTGCCGGCGAGGTGATTCTGCGAATCCATCACAACCTGATGAGCAATCTGACCGATTTGCAGGAAGTCCGGCACGTCTTCTCCCATCAACAGTCCCTGGGGCAGTGCCGGGGATGGCTGGACCACTATCTCCCCAAGGTCGAACGCACCGGTGTCAGCAGCAATGCGGAAGCTGCTCGGCTCGCCGCCGTCACGCCCAATAGTGCGGCGATCGCCGGCCGGGTGGCCGCCGAGTTGTACGGCTTGGGCATACTGGCGAGCAACATCGAGGACGAACCGGACAACACCACGCGGTTTCTAGTAATCGGCCGTCATCCCGTGGGCCCGACTGGCAACGATAAAACTTCCCTGCTGGTGTCGACCCGGAATTACCCCGGGGCGTTGTACAATACCCTGGAGCCCTTCGCTCGCTACCAGATCAGCATGTGCAAAATCGAATCCCGTCCTTCGCGCCGCGGCGCATGGGACTACGTGTTTTTCATCGATGTGGAAGGCCACCAGCAGGATCCGGGGCTGGCGGAAGCGCTGAAAGTTCTGGAGGAGCATGTTGTCATGCTGAAGATCCTTGGGTCTTACCCGCGGGCGATCAACTGAACCTTAGATTTTCCCGGGGCAAGCGCAAGATTGAGGTTGGGTTGGCCCGACATGAGCCTTCAATGTTGGGTTACGGCCACCCCTAGCCCGACCTACAACGGTCAGTAGCCCTTCATAATTTCGACGAACCATACGCATGAAAGCAGAACAACTCGCCGTTGCGGGTGTCAGACGGTTGCAGCCGTATCAGCCGGGCAAGCCCATCAGCGAACTGGAAAGGGAGCTGGGCTTGACCCGGATCATCAAGCTGGCTTCGAACGAAAATCCCTTGGGTTCGAGCCCGAAAGCACTGGCGGCGGCACGCAGCGGCTTGAGCGAACTGCATCTTTATCCCGACGGCAGCGGATTCGAGCTGAAGACCGCGCTGGCGGCGAAACTAGGGGTCGATTTCGAACAGATCACCCTGGGCAACGGCTCCAACGACGTGCTCGAACTTGCGGCGCGCGCTTTTCTCTCCGCTGAGCACGCGGCGGTATTTTCCGAACACGCCTTCGCCGTTTACCCCATCGTGACTCAGGCGGTCGGTGCGCAGGCGCGGATCGCGCCCGCTCTCCGCTATGGCCACGATCTCGACGCGATGGCCGGCCTGGTCGATCGTAATGTCCGGGTGGTTTTCATCGCCAACCCGAACAATCCTACGGGAACCTGGTTGAGTCGCGAGGAACTGCGGCGTTTTCTGGGTCTGATGCCCGAACAGGTCATCGTCGTCATTGACGAGGCCTATTTCGAATATGTGCGGGAGCCCGATTATCCAAATGCCCTCACATGGCTGGACCAATTCCCGAACCTCATCGTCACCCGAACTTTCTCGAAAGCTTACGGGCTGGCGGGGCTGCGCGTGGGCTATGCGGTGTCGAGTCCGGAAGTTGCGGACTTGCTGAACAGGGTTCGGCAACCGTTCAACGTCAATTCGCTGGCTCTGGTGGCGGCGACTGCGGCGCTGGCGGACGAGGATCATCTGGCTCGCTCTGTCCATTTGAACGGCGAAGGGCTCAAACAACTCGGTGCGGCCTTTTCGCAGCGCGGGTTGCGGTTTATTCCGTCGGCGGGGAATTTTCTCGCCGTGGACGTAGGTCGTCCCGCCGCCCCGGTTTACGAAGCCTTGCTACGGGAGGGCGTGATCGTTCGGCCCATCGCCAATTACGGGCTGCCGAATCATCTTCGCGTGACGATCGGCACACTGGAAGAAAACGGTATCTTCCTGAGCGCCCTGGATCGCGTGTTGGGCTCATGATCGAGCGCCTCTGCGTCATCGGCGTCGGCTTGATCGGCGGCTCCATCGCACGCTCGGCGAGGTGCAAGCGCCTCTGCCGCGAAATCGTGGGGGTCGACGCCGACCGCGCCAATCTGCACAAAGCGCTCGATCTGGGCGTAATCGATGCTGCTTTCACGAATGCGACCGAGGGTGCGGCGGGCGCCGACTGGGTGGTGATTGCAACGCCCGTCGGGGCGTTCGAATCGGTGTTCGAAGCACTGCGTCCGGTCTGGGCGGAACGGGCGATCTATACCGATGCCGGCAGCACCAAGCAAAGCGTCATAGAGGCCGCACGTACGATATTCGGTCAAGTTCCCCCGAATTTCGTGCCGGCCCATCCCGTCGCCGGCGCGGAGCGCAGCGGCGTCGAGGCTGCGACCGACGATCTTTACCAAGGCAAACGCGTGATCCTGACCCCTTTGCCTGCTACCAGTTACATCGCCCTGAAACGGGTCGAGGCGTTTTGGCAGGCTGTCGGCGCGAAGGTGTCCGACATGGACCCGGCCCATCACGACGAGGTGCTGGCCGCGACCAGCCACTTGCCTCACGTCCTGGCTTATGCCCTGGTGCACATGCTCGGACAAAAGAACGCGCAGCAGGAGATTTTTCAATATGCTGCCGGTGGGTTTCGCGACTTTACGCGTATCGCTTCCAGCGATCCGAAGATGTGGCTGGATATCTGCCTAGCGAACCGGACGCAGATCGTGCCTCTTATCGCGCAGCTTTGCGATGAGTTGAACGCCGTCGCTGGAATGCTGGACAAACGTGCTGCCAATGATTTGCTCGAGTTTTTCGCCAGTGCTCGTAACGCGCGGCAACAATTTTTGGATCAAGCGGAAAAATGACACGATGCTCAAACCCACAGTGAATTTTCGGGCCGAACCGGGCGGCTCGCTCCGCGGCGAGGCGCGCGTGCCCGGCGATAAGTCCATTTCCCACCGCTCGATCATGTTGGGCTCGATTGCCGAGGGCGTGTCGCATGTGACGGGGTTTCTGGATGCAGAAGATTGTCTGGCGACTATGAATGCCTTCCGGGCCATGGGCGTGAAAATCGTGGGTCCCGAAGAAGGTCGGGTAACCATTCACGGCGTCGGCCTTAACGGTCTGAAGAAGGCCACGGCGCCGATTGATCTGGGCAATTCGGGCACCTCGATGCGGCTGTTGAGTGGGCTTTTGGCCGGGCAGCATTTCGATACCGTTCTGACCGGCGACAACTCTCTGACCCGCCGCCCCATGAAGCGCGTGACCGAACCCTTGAGGCGAATGGGCGCGCGGATCGAAACTTCGGAATCCGGTACCGCGCCCTTGAAGATCATGGGGGGGAACCGTCTGCAGGGTATTTGCTACGACATGCCGGTGGCCAGCGCCCAGGTCAAATCCTGCCTGCTCCTGGCTGGTCTTTATGCGGAAGGCAAGACTTGTGTCCGTGAACCGGCTCCAACCCGCGATCATACCGAACGCATGCTGGCCGGATTCGGTTATCCCATCAGTCGTGAGGGCGAGCGGATTTGCATTCACTCGGGCGGTATGCTGAAAGCCACGGATATCGATGTGCCCAGCGACATCTCCTCGGCGGCGTTTTTCATGGTGGGGGCGGCGATTGCTCGGGACGCGGATGTGACCCTCCTGCATGTGGGCGTCAATCCGACGCGCACCGGCGTGATCGACATCCTGCGCCTCATGGGGGCGAACGTGGAGCTAAACAACGAGCGCGTCATCGGCGGTGAACCGGTCGCGGACGTACGCGTATGTTCCAGTGAGCTGCGCGGCATCGACATTCCTCCGCATCTGGTTCCCTTGGCCATCGACGAGTTTCCGGCGTTGTTCGTCGCCGCCGCCTGCGCGGCAGGCGAAACCCGACTGGGGGGCGCGGAAGAGCTGCGGGTCAAGGAGAGTGACCGCATCCAGGTGATGGCGGACGGTCTGGTCGCTTTGGGTATCGATGCCAACCCCACGCTTGACGGGATGGTTATCCGCGGCGGCCCGTTCTCCGGCGGGTCGGTAGATTCCCATGGCGATCATCGTATCGCCATGGCGTTTTCCATCGCGGCGTTGCGCGCCGGCGGACCGATTACGATCGGCGACTGCGAAAACGTCAACACCTCTTTCCCGACCTTCCTGAAATTAGCCCAGGGGTTGGGGTTGAATATCGCCGTTCAAAGCGGTCGCTAAGGTTAGGGGGGGCGATGACCAGCGCAAAGATCCCTGTGCTCACCTTGGATGGACCGAGTGGCGCCGGCAAGGGTACGGTCAGTCGGGCCATCGCCAGACGGTTGGGCTGGCATTATCTGGATAGCGGCGCGATTTATCGTTCGCTAGCTGTGGCCGTTATCGAACAAGGCGTTTCCCCGGGCGATGTCGAACAAATCGTTAGGATCGCTCAGGCGATGAATCTCGGCTTCCAGTCGGATGAGACGCCTCGGGTTCTCATGGAAGGACGTGATATTACCGACCGGATTCAAACCGAAACCTGCGGTAACACCGCGTCGAAAATTGCGGCCTTGGGTCCCGTACGTCAAGCGCTTTTGCAGAAGCAGCGTGCGTTTCGCCAGCTGCCCGGTTTGGTCGCCGATGGGCGGGATATGGGCACGGTGGTTTTTCCCGACGCCCAATACAAGGTTTTCCTGACCGCGAGCGCCGAAGAGCGCGCGGTGCGACGTTATAAGCAGTTGAAAGAGAAGGGGATCAATGTTAGCCTAGGCGACTTGACAAAAGAGATCGAGGAAAGGGATCGGCGCGATCGGGAGCGCAGTGAAGCGCCTTTGAAAATGGCTGAAGGTGCGGTAGTGGTGGATTCATCCAACCTGACGATCGAAGAAGTCATCGCGCGGTGCCTGGAACTAATTGGCGCCTGAGATTCTAGCCACTGTTTTGTCTCGAAGGGGCCGGCCAAACCGTCGGCGGTATGTTCAACTTAACCTAACTCCCGGCCCGATGGTTCTCGTCCGGTCTGGAGTACCAAAGAAGATAGTTTATGAGCGAAAGCTTCGCAGATTTGTTTGAAGAGAGCCTGGCCAAGGCTGAGATGCGTCCCGGCAGCCTCCTGTACGGCACAGTAGTGGATATTGGCCAAGATGTGGTCGTCGTCAATGCGGGCCTGAAATCGGAAGGCGTCATTCCCAAGTGGCAGTTCCTGAACGCCGATGGCGAGCTCGAAGTGCAGGTTGGCGACCAGGTCGAAGTCACGCTTGATATGCTGGAAGACGGCATGGGGGCAACCCTGCTCAACCGCGACAAGGCGAAAAGGCAAAAAGCCTGGGAAGACCTGGAAAAGGCTCACGCGAATAGTGAAACCGTGGTCGGACGCATCACTGGTAAGGTACGTGGCGGCTTGACCGTGGCGATTGGTGCGTTGCGCGCATTTTTGCCGGGCTCGCTGGTGGACGTTCGCCCGGTACGTGACACTTCCTTCTTGGAAGGGCGTGATCTCGAATTCAAGGTGATCAAGATCGATCAGAAACGCAACAACGTCGTTCTCTCCCGCCGTGCGGTGGTCGAATCGGAATTCAGCGCCGAGAAAGCAGCCCTGCTGGAAAGCTTGCAAGAGGGCGCCGTGGTTACCGGGGTCGTCAAGAATCTCACGGATTATGGCGCGTTCATCGATCTAGGCGGTATCGACGGTCTGCTGCACATCACCGATATGGCTTGGAAGCGCGTTCGCCATCCGTCCGAGGCCGTTCAGATCGGTCAGGAAATCAAAGTCAAGGTGCTCAAGTACGATCAGGAAAAGAATCGCGTCTCATTGGGCTTGAAGCAATTGGGCGAAGACCCTTGGATGAACATCGCAAGACGCTATCCAGCCGGTACCCGACTGTTCGGCAAGGTGAGCAACCTGACCGATTACGGCTGTTTCGTCGAACTGGAAGAGGGCGTCGAAGGTCTCGTGCACGTATCTGAGATGGATTGGACCAACAAGAACGTGAACCCGAGCAAAGTCGTCCAATTGGGCGACGAAGTCGAAGTCATGGTGCTGGACATCGACGAGGACCGCCGCCGTATTTCCTTAGGCATGAAACAGTGCAAGCAGAACCCTTGGGAAGAGTTTGCTGCGATCCACAAGAAAGGCGACAAGATCAAGGGCAATATCAAGTCGATCACCGATTTCGGTATTTTCATCGGCCTGGATGGCAACATCGATGGCCTGGTTCATCTTTCCGACATCTCTTGGTCGACGACAGGCGAGGAAGCCATCCGGAATTATAAGAAAGGCGACGAGGTGGAAACCGTCATTCTAGCGATCGATCCGGAGCGTGAACGCATCTCGTTGGGCGTCAAGCAACTCGAGCAGGATCCCTTCCAGAACTATCTGGCAGCCCACGAGAAGGGCGCGATCGTTACCGGTGTGGTCAAAGAAGTGGACGCCAAGGGTGCGGTTATCACGCTGGCGGATAGCGTAGAGGGCTACCTTCGTGCCTCCGAAATCCAGCGCGATCGGCTGGAAGACGCGCGTACCCAGCTGAGCGTAGGGGATCAGATCGAGGCCAAGTTCATTGGCGTCGACAAAAAAACCAAAACCATCACGCTGTCCATCAAAGCCAAGGATCAGGAGGAAGAGAGCGCCGCGATCAAGGATTACACGCAGCAGACCAGTACGCCCACGCTGGGGGACCTGTTCAAGGAACAGATGGAGAAGTAAATCGTTAAGTCGTTCAAGCGAGGGGGCATTCATATGCCCCTTCATTTTGTGGAAACGAAGGTGACTAAGTCAGAACTAATCGATATTCTGGCCGGAAAGCACGGCCATCTGGGTTACAGCGACGTGGAATTGGCGGTGAAATCCATCATTGAACACATGAGTCGGGCGCTGTCAATTGGCGAACGCATCGAGATTCGGGGTTTCGGCAGTTTCTCATTGCATTTCCGTCCGCCTAGAGTGGGGCGTAATCCGAAAACGGGGGACTCGGTGGCATTGACGTCGAAGTATGTCCCCCATTTCAAACCCGGCAAGGAACTTCGAGATCGGGTGAATGCGCGCGCAAAAGAATCCCTCCTCGAGTCAAGCCAATAAATTTCCGGCTATCTTCCTGGTCTTGCGAGTAACGCCATGAAATTTGTTTACGGCTTCTTTTTCTTGGTGATCTTTATCATTGCGCTCTTGTTTTCTTACAAGAACATGAAGCCGGTTGAAATCAATCTTTTCTGGGGCGTTGTTCATATGCCTTTGGCGCTGGCCTTGACCCTGGAACTTCTGGCCGGTGTCGTGCTCGGTGTTGCGATGCGATTCGCCTATGTTTTCCGGTTGAAGGGCGAATATGGCAAACTGCAGGCAAGATTAGAGGCGGCCGAATTGGAAATTCAAACCCTGCGCGCCGTCGTCGCTGACAAAGCCGATTGATGCAAGAGTGGGTGGCGCTGTTTCTATTGCCGATTGCAGCGGCATCCGGATGGTACGCCGCCAAGCAGCATTACACGAAAAAGTATCTCATCAATCATACCCACTCGCTTCGTCAGGCCTATGTTCGGGGCTTGAACTATCTCCTCAACGAGAAGACCGATAAGGCGATCGACGCTTTCGCCACGCTTCTCGTCAGCGACGTCGAAACGATCGAAACGCATATTGCCCTTGGCAACTTGTTCCGGCGGCGCGGCGAGATCGAGAAAGCCATCGAGATTCACGAGAAGCTGATTGTTCAGGGCAATCTGAGCGAGGCACAGCGTGCCAACGCCCATTTCGAGTTGGGGATGGATTATCTGCGCTCTGGTCTATTTGACCGCGCGGAAAGTATCCTCACGAATCTGGTCGACCATCCGATCTATGGCAAATCCGCATTGCAGCAACTGCTGCAAATCTACCAGCAGGAAAGAGATTGGCGGAAAGCGATGGAATGCACGCGGAGGTTGAGGCTGATGAATAAGGTGCCGCGAGGCGAAACAGCAGCCCAGTTTCTCTGCGAATTGGCCGAGGAAGCGTTTGCAGAAGACCGCGATCTCGATGTCTTGAGATACTTGGAAGAGGCGCTCCGAGAAGATCCCAAATGCGTCCGGGCTTCCTTATCCAGCGCACGGATGCAAATGCGATCGGGGCGCTTCGACCTTGCCGTGCAAGCCTTGCAAAACATCGAGCTGCAAGATCCCGCTTATATCCCTGAGATATTGGCGCCGTTACGGATATGTTACCAACGCTGGAACCGGTCTGCCGGGGAGTTGATTGCCTATCTGTCTCATTTGTATGAGGCTTTTGGTTGCGACGATGTCGCAGTTTGCCTGGCTGAACGGCTCAGAGCCGAAAAAGGCATACCGGAGGCTGCCGATTACTTGCGGCGGGTTTCAGAGGCCAAGCCTTCCTTGAAGGTTCTAAGCGCGCTCATCGACGTGTTGCTGTGTATGGACGGGGGAGGGGACACACAGCGAAAAGACGCTCTGAGCGGACTGAGCAGCTCGTTTGGGCGCATGTTGTCAGAAAAGCCGCGTTACCGCTGCGCTCAGTGCGGATTCAGCGGTGCCGAACTGCACTGGCGTTGCCCGTCCTGTCGGCATTGGGAATCCACCAAGCCGATTTGAGCAGCCACCTCGGCCAAAATCCGACAAGACTCGGCGGGTCCGCTTGCCGGCAAGGCTAAATTTCATTGGTGCCTCGGGCCGGAGTCGAACCGGCACGCCGGGTAAGGGCGTGGGATTTTAAGTCCCATGTGTCTACCAATTTCACCACCGAGGCTTGGTTTTTGATGGTTGATCGGACGCTGCCTGATTCGGTTGATGCTAAGGAGCGTCATCGATCAGCTTGTATTTGATTGATAGCCGCGTCAGCTCCACGTCGTTTTTCACCCCGAGCTTTTCATAGACCCTGTAACGGTATGTGTTCACGGTCTTAGGGCTGATTCGCAGCATTTCCCCCATTTTCTGGATCGATTGCCCTTGCAACGTCATCATCACAACTTGAAGCTCTCGCTGGGAGAGTTGATCGAATGGCGATACGTTGCTGCCGCCGGGCAAGCCGGATAGGGCTATCTCATTGGCCACATCGGTACTTAAATACCGCCTTCCGTTAAAGACCGTCCAAACCGCGTTGATGAGTTCGCTCGCAGGACAATTCTTGGAAATGTAACCATGCGCGCCGACGCTCAGCAACTGCTGGGGAAAGGGGCCGTCGGCGTAGACGGTTAATGCGATGATTTTGACTTCGGGATGCTTCTGGTTGATTTTCCGACTGGCTTCGATGCCGCCGATTCCCGGCATATTGATGTCCATCAACACGACATCGGGCTTGAGTGCGTTCACCTTTTCAATGGCTTCCTCGCCCGAACAGGCCACTCCTACGACGTTGATTCCGTTGCTTTGTTCCAGTAGATGTTCTATGCCCGTGCGGACGAGGACGTGATCATCGACCAATAGAACATTGATCATAAGGCAGTGGGCTCGATTATCTGAGTGGTTGGCGGAGAGGGTGGGATTCGAACCCACGGAGGGTTTCACCCCTCAACGGTTTTCAAGACCGCCGCTTTCGACCGCTCAGCCACCTCTCCTAACGTTGTAGGATAGGATAGCCGATTAGCCGAAGCTCTTCCAGGGCTTATTGTCGCCAGAGACAGCGTCCGCCGCTGGCTTTGTCGATTGCAGCCAGTTTTTTTTCATGCGCCCTGATGTCGGCTTCGTCGCAGAGGAAGACCTGCAACCGAGGACGGTCGCGGCGAGGCTTTGGGGCGCTTGTCCTTTCTTGAGGGAGATTGTCGGCGTCGTTTTTTTCCGATTCCAACAGGAGGACGGATTGGCCGCCGGTCATGGCCAGATAGACTTCGGCAAGAATCTCTGCGTCCAGCAGCGCGCCGTGCAGTTCGCGGCGGCTGTTATCGACGTTGTATCGCTTGCACAGCGCGTCCAGGCTGTTGCGTTGGCCTGGGTGTTTTTTCTTGGCCAGGGCCAGAGTGTCCAGAACCGCGCAATAATCGGCGATTTGACGCCGACTGTCCAAGAAGCGTAGTTCGGCATCGAGGAAGCCCACGTCGAATGGGGCGTTGTGAATGATCAATTCCACGCCTTCGACGTAGGCGAGAAAGTCTTCGGCTATATCCGCGAAGCGGGGTTTGTCGGCCAGAAACCGGTTATCCAGTCCATGCACGTCCACTGCACCCTGATCGATTTCGCGTTCCGGGTTGATGTAGACATGAAATCGGTTGCCGGTGATTTTCCGGTTGAGGAGTTCCACGCAACCGATTTCGATGATTCTATGGCCGTCTTCCGGAGATAGTCCGGTCGTTTCCGTGTCAAGAACGATTTGCCGCATGGAATTATTCAACCTTGGAGAGCAGGAGCAGTTGATCTATGCCTTGATTGGCCAGACGGTCGGCGCGCTCGTTGTCCGGATGACCGGAATGGCCTTTCACCCATTGCCATTCGACCCGGTGTTTCTCCTTGGCGAGCGCCAGCCGTTGCCACAAATCGGCGTTCTTGACCGGGGTTTTCGAGGCAGTTTTCCACCCTCTTCGGATCCAGTTGGGTAGCCACTCGGAAATGCCTTTCGACACGTAGATCGAGTCGGTGACCACGCAAACCACGCTCGGTCTCTTTAAGGTTTCCAGAGCATGAATTGCCGCCATCAGTTCCATGCGGTTGTTGGTCGTTTCCGCTTCGCCGCCGCAGATTTCCTTTTCTTTACCTTTATATCGTAGCAATACGCCCCAGCCTCCGGGGCCGGGATTCCCGCGGCAAGCGCCGTCGGTATAGGCATAGACCTTGTCTTCCATCAAGTTTTCCGCAAAATGGCGTCTCGATAACATGGCCGGGTATCAAGTTCGTCGTGCTGACCCAGGCGGGTTTGACGGGGATTACCATATAGGTTCGCTTGATCGCTCTCACGGCGTAAGCGGTCGCCAGGTAAGCCATCGATTTGTTTAGCAGACTGTCGGGTTTGAAAATGGCTTGGGACGCAGCCGCGCTGAAACCCGCGCCGAACTCCGCATCAAATTTTAACAGACTCAGCCAGTCCATGAGTTGATGATAACCGATGAACGTTCGGTTCCTGAAGCTATGACGAAGGGGAAAGCGGTTGACGATCCCGTACAAGCTCCAGGGATTGAAACCCAATACGAAGAGCTGACCTTCCGGTTTGAGAATCCGCTCTGCCTCCCTCAACAGTTGGTGGGGATTGGGTTCGAACTCAAGGACATGCGGAACGATGAGCGTATCCACGCTTTCACCGGCGATGGGAAGCGCATCCATGTTTGCACGAACTCGAGGGAGTGGGAGTGTCCCGCAGTTCTCGTCACCGACGATCAGGGCGAAGTTATGTCGGAATTCTTCCCCAATGAATTGGTTTTCAGAGCCTAACGGGCCGACTTGTAATATCTTTTGATAATAAGTAAGCTGTAGAGAATTCAGGAGGTAGGCCGCTTCGTTTTTCTGAAGCACTTGTCCTAGGGGCGTTGTGTGGTACCACTTCAAGAACAGTAGGCGAGGATGTGGCGAAGGAGCGCTGTTTTGTTTTGATTTCATTGTCTTGCGTCGCTTGTTAATGCAATGAATCACCGGGCTAAAATCCTTCGGAATATTTTGATGAAACGGCGAAAATCCAATCCGCGACTGCTCTGCTGTGCGTCGATATTCGCTCTGTCCTTGACGGGTTGCTCCCAACATGCGGGCAAGCTGAAGCATGAGACAGATTTAAACGAGAATGTTCCGCCGGAGTCAACGTCATCGTCACGGAAATCACGCATCTTTCATATCGCTAAAAACAGCTTCCGGTCGAAAAAGCTGGAAGCGGGCGCCAACGGCGGCAAGAATCCGGGCGGTTACGACAATCTTTGGGACCGCCTCTTCGACCTCTATAATCTGCCGCCAGTCGCTCATGACGACATCGACCGGGAATTGGATTGGTTCGTCAATCATCCCGACCACATCGATCGCGTACAAGAGCGTGCCAGGCCTTTCCTCTACTCCATCGTGCGCCAAGTCGAGAAACAAGGCATTCCCGGGGAAATCGCCCTGCTTCCGGTTATCGAAAGCGCTTTCGAACCGCAGGCGGTTTCGCCGGCTAATGCGGCGGGCATCTGGCAGTTTATTCCTTCGACCGGCCGATTGTACGGCCTCAAGCAAAACCGATCGTACGATGGTCGGCGTGACGTATACGCCTCCACCCGGGCCGCGATCAAATATCTGAAAAAGCTCCATGCCGATTTCAATGGGGATTGGCTGCTTGCGGTGGCCGCGTACAACTGTGGCGAGGGGACGATCGCCAAAGCCATCCAGAAGAACGAGGCGCGCAACCGGCCGACTGATTTCTGGTCCCTGGACCTGCCGCAAGAAACTCGGACCTATGTCCCGCGATTGCTCGCCGTCGCCAAACTGTTCGCCGGCGCGGACCAATACGGTATCGACCTTCACGATATCCCCAACCAGGCCCTTTTCAAAATCGTAAAAATAGAATCGCAGCTCGACTTGGCGTTAGCCGCCGACGCCGCCGACATCTCTCTGGATCAGCTGTACGAGTTAAATCCGGGCTTCAAGCACAGACACACCGAGTTTGACGGAACCTACCGGCTTTTCATCCCTGCCGAAAAGAAGATCAAGGCCTTTAAGGCAGAGTTGGCCCGATTGGCCGAGGGACAGGCTGATTCGGGAAGCCACCGGTTTGTTTCTTCCGCCGGGGAAAATTCAGCGGGGGATGAGAAAGTCGCGGCCATGGTTGCGAAGGAATCTTCCGTAAAGGGTGAACAAGGCCAAGCGGAGAAGGCAGCGATCGCCCCCGGCGGTCGCGTGGCATCCAGATCGTTTCCAAGGGTGATTCAAAAGATCCGCATCCAAGAGCCCGATCCTGTCGTCGCAGTTTCGGTCGAGACGATGGATAAGTCCAGCAAGAAGTCCGCGTACGTGGTACAGGATGGCGATACGCTCTGGTCGATCGCCCAGAACAACTCGATTGATGTCGAGCAGTTGATGAAATGGAACCATCTGTCCAACAAGAGTCCGATCAAGACCGGGCAGAACTTGGTGGTGTGGAGCAAGGATGCGGCGAAAAAGCTGCCTGTCGCCAAGACCGGCGCCGGGTTCAAGCCGTCTCAGTCGATCAAGTACACCGTTCGCGAAGGCGACTCCCTGTTTGCCATATCCAAGCGCTTCAATGTCACTTTGACGGATTTGCGCAAATGGAACGGCATGAAGGTGGAAAAGCAATTCAAGCCCGGCTTGAATCTGACGGTGTCGGGCGAAAAAGAATAACGGGACATGCTTGCTGGGCCAAGGTCTGGCATTCTGCTTCTCTCCCTCATTCCTTGAAAGCATTCGGCCGCCTTTGATGGGCGGCAATCCTGGACGGTTTTGATCGGGAGCGATCCGTTTATCCGCGCATTCCATCCGAATACCAACAACCAATCCCTATGCTCGATCAAGCCAAGACCCTAAGCGCGCGCGCCTGGTTTCTGGGGACGCGGATTGACACGCGGGAGATGGAGCGCGGCAGCACGATTGCGCTGGGCCCTCTCACCATGCTGGTTGGACAGCACGGTTACAGCATGATTTTCCGCTTCGGGGTCGTGGTGCTGTTCGGTTTGTCGCCGGCGGAAGAGACTGAAATCATCCGGGGACTTGCCGGCTGCGTGCAAAATCGGTTTGGCGAACCCGAATGCGAGGCCGTCGATATCCTCATCGACCCCGAGCGTGCGGAACGCCTGGAAACGGACGGCCGGCTCGTGCTCCGCGAGCCAACGATCGGCCGCTTGCAGGTCGTGGCGCATGCCCTCGCGAAAAGCAGCGTGTTGTCATATTACGAGCGGAGTGTCGCGGATGTCTTCGACCGCATCGAGCAGCTGGCGGAGCGTCTCTGCCGCGGCAAGGGGCCGGCCCGGGGCAAGAAGGAGATTCTCAATGAAATCGGCAATGCCCTCTTGATCCTGACGCGCACGGTCGGCCGCGTCGAAGTTACGGAAAAGCCGGAAATCGTCTGGGAAGAGCCCGATTTGGATCGCCTCTACGAGCGTGTTGCGACCGAATACGAATTGCGCGACCGCGATCTGGCCCTGTCCAGAAAACTCGATCTGGTTTCCCGCACCGCCGAGACGTACCTGGATTTGGTCAACAACCGCCAAACGCTGCGGGTGGAATGGTACATCGTCATACTCATCGTGGTGGAAGTCATCCTGTCCCTCCACGATAAGTTCTTTTAGGAAACCGGGTGGAAAGCTACCTTGCGAACCCGATCCGGGGTCCGGCGGTGCTCTAAGTTCTCACATCACCCTCCAAGAAAATTGCACGCTTGCGCGTCCTCCACAACATTGGCGAAGTCGGGCTCAGGATGGTGACAGGTCCATGCGACGCATCGCACATTCCCCATGCGAGCCTGTTGACGGGTGTCGCGTAGGCAATTCGAGTTATTCAGTCACATCGTGGCAGAACTTTCTGACTGACAATTTGGGTCGAGACACGTCTTTGGGGGAAATGTCGCAGTTCGCTAAGGGTTGTTAGAGGCCTGCCCGGCGAGCCCGCCGCCAGACATCATGCCCTCCCTGCATGGGCAGACCTCTAACAACCCTTAACGGCAACCGACCAATATGAAGCGGGCGCTTTCCCGCCAGATTGGCTGTCAGGCAGTGGGATGCGCAGTATCTATGCGCCGAGAAGACGTCGTGCCAGCAGGTTCTGCATATCGCGTCTGCAATCGTCAATCAAGTAGATGAATATTTGCTTGCCCATGACACGGTAGATCACCCTATACGGCTTGAAGAAGGTCTGACGGTATTCGCGGATACCAGCGCCAGCAGTTCCTTCGGGTAAACCCCGCATTCGGGAAAGGTCGCGAGATCCTCGACGACTTCCATCAACTGATCTAGCACGTAGTCCGCATTTACTGGCGAGTCGAACTCGGCGATGTAATCGTCGAGCTGTTCGAGGTCGCGCTCCGCACCCTCGGTGAGCGGTACGTCGTAGTGTACAGGTGCGGGCTTTCTTCGCACGGAGTCGATTCACCACCTCTGCCACCGGCTTGACCTTGCCTTCATCGATCTCGCAGTTGCCGAGCGCCAGAATCTTGAACAGAGCCAGCGTTTCCGGTGTTTCCTCGTAGATGGCGACGTCCTGGATCACGGACTTGGCCTCGCCATTCTGTGTGATCACCATGGGCTCTCGCTGTTCAGCAAGTTGCAAAAGAACCTCGGCCGCATTGGCCTTCAGGTAGCTGATAGGTTTGACTTGAGACGAATAGCGCATGGGGGTACTTCCGGAGGTTAGATGAGACCGCATTTAGTCCTTTGACAGTCTCGATGCAAGCGCCGGGACAACATCCCAAAATTCGCTCGGAGCACGAGGTTGGCGCCGCGACCTATCGTCACGCAGTAGTCGCTTGCGCCCATTATGACAAGTGCCTTTTTATGCACAGTAGCTCAGCGATGAATGCCTTTTAGCCAGTAGCGCGGGGCTTGAGCCTGGCTGCACGACTTATGGGCTGGACATAATTTCCGCAGTCGTCTGAAGTAGAAATTTCTAGGTCCACTTCAGGAGAAGTCCATGGACTCAACCATACCTTCCACCGGCGACCCGGCCTAGCTTCGCGACAGCATATTGAGGCCAATTGGGCCGCTATGTTCAGTTGTAATGTTGATGGAATTCTTAATGACCTGCCTGGCGTGGCGTTCATCGATAAAGCCGCCGACTGGAAAGCC
>DATIXD010000316.1:0-6120 GCA_035518875.1 Methylococcaceae bacterium
CAGGAAGGGAACTCCCTCCGGCACCGAGCCCGCCGCCGTGCCGCCGCCGGCTCCCACCCCCGCTCCCGCCATCGCACCGCCTGCCGATGCCTCGGCCGCACCGCAGCACCCGCTGCCTCCCTTCGTCGTCGAGACCGACTACTACAAGATCGCCTTCAGCAATCACGGCGGAACGGTCCGAAGCTGGCAGTTGAAGAAGTTCACCGGGAACGACGGCAAGCCGCTCGACCTGGTCAACACCGCCGCCCAGGTGGAAGCGCCTTTTTCCCTCCATTTCCCCGGCCAGAAGCCCGCCGCCAACATCAACTGGACCTACTACGCGCAGAAGCCCGAGCCCGACAACCTCGGCGTGACCTACGAGTACGCCGACGGCCACACCCTGGTGCGCAAGACTTTTCGCTTCGTCAGGAACAGCTACCAGTCGCAGGTCACCACGGAAGTCGCCGTCGACGGTAAGCCGGTCCCGCACCTGATCGAATGGCGCGCCGGCTTCGGCGACCTCACCGTCGCGGCTCCGGCCGCCAATCAGCGCACCCTGCATTTCGACGTGGAAGCGAACAAGCTGGCCGAAGAGGTTGTCAAAGCTGCGAAAGACGGCCCGGTAACCTTCAAGGGCACTTTCTCCTTCGCCGGCGTCGCCGATTCCTACTTCGCCGCCGTCTTCCTTCCGCAGAATCCCGGCCCCATGGAGACGGTTGTGTTCTCCGACAGCGTCCCCACCCCCGTGGAGAAGGAAAAGCCGGAAGCGATGATCGGCACCGGGGTGGGACAGGGCGCCGTCAACCGCTTCTCGCTCTTCGTCGGTCCCAAAGACCTCGACATTTTGCGTAAAGTGAACCCGAAGCTCGAACAGGTGGTGGACTTCGGCTGGATGGCGTTTCTCGCCAAGCCGCTCTTCCTCATCGTGAACTGGTTCAATGACGGCTTCGTCCACAATTACGGCTGGTCCATCGTCGTGGTCACCATCGTCATCAACTTCATCCTCTTCCCGTTGAAGCTCTCCAATATGAAGTCGATGCGCAAGATGCAGGCGCTGCAACCGCAGATTCAGGCCATCAACGAGAAGTTCAAGAACGTCGGCATCCGCGACCCCAGGAAAGCGGAGCAAAACCAGGAAGTGATGGACCTGTACAAGAAGCACGGCGTCAATCCCATGGGCGGATGCGTGCCCATGCTGTTGCAGATTCCGTTCTTCTTCGCCTTCTACAAGGTGTTCACGGTTTCGGTGGAGATGCGCGGTGCGAGCTGGCTCTGGGTCACCGACCTGTCGCAGCCCGAGCACCTGGCCATCAAGATACTGCCCATCGCCATGATCGCCAGCCAGTTCTGGATGCAGAAGATGACGCCGCAAGCTAATGTGGATCCCAACCAGCAGCGCATGATGATGTTCATGCCGCTCATCTTCGGCTTTATGTTCTATAACTTCCCGAGTGGCCTGGTGCTATACTACTTGACCAGCAATCTGGTGAGTATGGGACAGCAGTGGTTCTTCAACCACACCGCCGCTGCGGATCAAGCGGCGGCGTCGGTGCAAGTCAAGAAAAAGAACGGCAGGAAATAGCGCGTGAGTGAACGCAAGTACTCTGTAGCTACGATTGGTCTGAAGATCGACGGGTTTCTCGGGACGATTCTGAACGATGCCGGCCTGAAGCTCCAATATGAGATCCGGGACGTAGCTCCCGGACCGGACGATTTCGAGACGCCCGACGTTGCCGTGAACTTCGAAGGTCCCGACGTGGACATGCTCCTCGCCAATCGCGGCGAGTTGCTGCTGGCCCTGGAACTGGTCACGATGGAGATGCTGCGGCTGCCGTCGGACGACCACTCGCGGCTTGCGTTCGACGCCAACGATTATCGCCTGTTGCGTATCGAAGAACTGCGCATGAGCGCCGATGTGGCCGCCGAAAAAGTCAAACACACCGGCGCGCCGTTCCACTTCAATCCCATGAACAGCCGCGAACGGCGCGTCATCCACCTCGCCCTGCGCAACGACACTACCATTCGCAGCGAGAGCGCGGGCACGGGTCCGGCCCGGCACGTCATCGTCTACCCCGCCGGAATGCCCAGCCTGCCCGAACCTCCGGGCGGATACCCGATTCCGCGCCACACCAGTGCGTTTGCCGACCGCCCCGAGCGCGACCACGGCGACCGCGGACGCGGTGGCCCGGGAGGACGCGGTGGCCCGGGAGGACGCGGCGGACGCGGCGATCGCGGCGCGCGCGGTGGCCCGGGAGGCCGCGGCGGCGATCGCGGACGCGGCCCTCGCCGGTAATTGCAGATCGACGATACCATCGTCGCCGTTGCCACTCCGCCCGGACGCGGCGGAATCGGCGTCGTGCGTCTTTCCGGCGATCGGTCGCGCTCCATCGCCGGGCGTGTGCTCCGTTTCTCCCAGCCGCATGACTGGCGTCCCTGGCAGGCGCGCCTCGCCGCGCTCCCTGACCGCGACGGCCACACCGTAGACCAGGTGGTCGTCACCTTCTTTGCCGGTCCCCGCTCCTACACCGCCGAAGACCTGGTCGAAATCGGATGCCACGGCTCTCCGGTCGTGCTGCGCTGGTGCGTGGAATCCGCCCTCGAAGCCGGAGCCCGTCTCGCCGAACCCGGAGAATTCACCCTGCGCGCCTTTCTCCGCGGCCGCATCGACCTGCCCCAGGCCGAAGCCGTGCGCGACCTCATCCAAGCCACCACCCTCTACCAGGCGCGCATCGCGGCGCAGCAGGTGTCCGGCTCCGTCTCCCGGCGCCTGAAGCCGATCAAGGACCTACTGGTCGAGCTCATCGCCCTGCTCGAAGCCGGTATCGACTTTGCCGAGGACGATGTCAGCGTGGCGCCGCCGGCCGAGATCCTGCTCCGCATCGCACCCGTGCTCGACGGCGTGCGCCGCCTCGCCGCCAGCTTCGCCTATGGCAATCTCGTCCGCGAAGGGCTCGCGCTCGCCATCGTGGGACGCCCCAACGTGGGCAAAAGCAGCCTCTTCAACCGCCTCCTCGAACAGGACCGTGCCATCGTCACGGAAATACCCGGCACCACTCGCGACGTCATCTCCGAAACCGCGGCCATCGGCGGCATCCCCGTCAAACTCTCCGACACCGCCGGCATCCGCGACGGCGGCGAGCTGGTCGAGTCGCTCGGCATCGAGCGCAGTTGGGAAGCCATGGCCGATGCCGACCTGACCGTCGTGGTGGTCGATCTTTCCCGGCCCGCGGCCTCCCAGGACCTGGAACTGTGGGAGCGGGCGCAGTCGCAGGGGCGCTGTTTGTTGGTGGGCAATAAGTGCGACTTGCCTGTGATCGCCGCACTGCCCGCGCCCGCCATCCCCGTTTCCGCGCGCACCGGCGCCGGCATCGATGCGCTGCGCCAGGCCATCCTCGACACCGTCGCCCCGGCCCCCGGCGAAGAGACGGGTTTTATCACCAGCATCCGCCACGCCCGGTTGCTGCGCGAATCCGCCATGTACCTGGAAAAGGCGCAGGAGGCGGTGGCCGAAGCCATTCCCCACGAGATGCTGCTACTCGACCTCTACGCCGCGCTGCGTCCCATCGACGCCATCACCGGAGCCACCACCGCCGACGACATTCTCCACCGCATCTTCTCCACCTTCTGCATCGGGAAGTAGCTGGCCTCACGCTGCGATAACTGCAGGCAGATCATGCCGGCGCCGCGAAGCGCTGCCAGTCGATCGGACCCCATCGATTCCGCAGTGGCTCGGCACTCGGAACGGACTTCCAGCTCAACCTATCGGAAGCGCCTGAACACCGGCACGCTCCGTAGAATGAACGGAGCCCGTTCAATGCCCCGCTTGAGTTTCCGATAAAGATCTAGTGTAGTGTCCAACAAATAACTAGACAAGTAAAGGCAATCAGCTTATGCTGGGGCATGGGGAAATCGCTTGAGCTTGCCGCCGTCGATCGCGAGAAACTTGAACAGTGGACCGCGGCGCATGGCACCCCACAGCAGGTCGCCTTGCGTTGCCGTATCGTTTTGGCCGCCGCCGCTGGCGATTCCGATGTGGCCATTGCCAAGCGGTTGTCGGTGAATCGAAATACGGTGATTCTCTGGCGAAAACGCTTTGCTGCCGAAGGCCTCGACGGATTGTGGGCCATCGCTCCCGGTCGGGGACGGAAGCCCACCTATCAAATCGACAAGGTCGCCGCCATCTTGGAGGCAACGCTGCAAACCAAACCGGCCGGTATGACGCACTGGAGTTGCCGGACTATGGCGCAAAGCCAGGGCGTCAGCAAGTCAACCGTGAACAATATCTGGCGCGCCCACAATCTACAGCCCCATCGTACGGAGACTTTCAAGCTCTCCCGCGATCCCAAGTTTCTGGAAAAGATGACAGATGTGGTGGGTCTGTACCTGAATCCCCCACAACAGGCGATCATCCTCTGTATCGACGAAAAGAGCCAAATTCAAGCGCTGGACCGCACACAGCCGGGGCTGCCGCTGAAAAAGGGGCGATGCGGTACGATGACCCACGATTACAAGCGCAACGGCACGACCACTCTGTTCGCCGCTCTGGAAACTTTACAGGGCAAGGTCATCGGCGAATGCCATGCGAGACATCGCCATCAGGAGTTTCTGAATTTCCTACGCCACATCAAGGCCGAGTTCCCCGGCAAGGTCCCGTTGCATCTGATCATGGATAATTACGGGACGCACCAGCACGCCAAAGTGAAAGAGTGGCTGAAACGGAATCCCCGGTTCGTGGCTCACTTCGTGCCCACCAGTTCGAGTTGGTTGAATCTGGTCGAGCGATGGTTCGGTCATCTGGACAACAAGGCTATCCGCCGCGGTGTCTTCCTCAGCGTCGCCGATCTGAAGGCGTCCATTGAGAGGTTCCTGACGGCTTGGAACCAGGATCCCAAACCCTTCGTGTGGACCGCGACCGTGGAGTCCATTCAAGAAAAGCTCAATCGGTGCCGGCGAACCTTGGAGCAAATCAAGCCCGGCTGTACCATGCCCAAAACCAGAAAACGGAGGCCCCGGCCTGTCTAGTTATTTCGGAGACACTACACTAGTATTACTGTGTTAAAAAAGAACAATTTGATGTAGAATTGTTTTCGTGGGATCACGCCTCTCTTCGCCAGGCCCCCAACAGAGGCGCTTCGCGGCATATATCGAGGGCTTGGCTAACGCCGCGGGGCACGCCGACCGGCATACTCCTCTGAAGAACTACTGCAAGGGATTGTTGTTGCCTGGTGAGCGCAAGAGCGTCGAGCCGATGGCTGCCCGCTTGGCTCCCAACGATTGTCGTCGCATGCATCAGTCGCTCCATCATCTGGTGGCAGATGCGCCCTGGAACGACGAGGAGATGCTGGCCGAGGTGCGGCGGTATGTGCTGCCCACCATGCAGAAACCAGGTCCAGTGGTGGCTTGGATTGTGGATGATACGGGTTTTCCGAAACAGGGAAAGCATTCGGTGGGCGTCGCCCGGCAGTATTGCGGTCAGTTGGGCAAATCGGATAACTGTCAGGTGGCGGTGAGTTTATCGGTGAGCACGTGGGCTTCGAGTTTGCCGATCGCTTGGCGATTATACCTGCCGGAAGTATGGTGCCAGGATGCCGAACGCTGCCGACAAGCTGGGGTCCCGGAAGAGGTCGCGTTTCAAACCAAGCCAGAGATTGCGCTGCAGCAGATCCGGCAGGCGATGGAGCGTCAGGTTCCCGTGGGAGTGGTCCTGGCCGATGCGGGTTATGGGAAGGGCACGCAATTCCGCACTGACCTTACGCAACTCGGTTTGCAGTATGTAGTAGGCATTGAGACTAACGCCACAGTCTGGGAATCGGGGCGGCGACCCTTGCCGGCGCCAGCGAGAAAACCGGGGCGGGGTGCGTCCCCCAAGCGCTTGCGCCGCGATGAAGACCATCAACCCATTTCAGTTAAACAGTTAGCCCTCGGCTTGCCGTCTTCGGCCTGGAAGGAGATCACTTGGCGCCAAGGCAGTGAAGAAACTCTGCGCTCCCGGTTCGCCGCGGTCCGCGTGCGTCCTGCCCATCGCGATTACAAGCGCACCGAACCATATCCGGAAGAATGGCTCCTGATCGAATGGCCGAAGAAAGAATCGGAGCCCACCAAATACTGGCTATCCACTTTGCCGGAGAAGACCTCGCTGAA
>DATIXD010000317.1:0-18454 GCA_035518875.1 Methylococcaceae bacterium
GCCAGCATCGCTTCCTTCACGCTCACCCCGCGTACTGCCGGCAGCCGCTTGAGCGCGGCATAGAGGGCCGTGCGTTGGGCTTCGTCGACGTCGAGAAAAGCGCCGGAAAGTGCGCCCTCTTCGCGTAGGAGCCGGTTGAGGTTGTCCAGGGACAGGTAGACGCTGACGCCGATGAGATCGTCGACCAGTCCCGCCACCGGAACTTCCGTCACCCGTCGCTCCCCTTCCAGCACCTCGACACTGACCATATTACCCGGAGCGACGCCTAGGCTTTTCGCCAGCTTGGCCGACATCAGCAGGCCCTCCGCCGGCAATTCAATCCGGCGGTAATTCACATCGACGATCGCGCGCAGATCCCCTGCCGGCGGCAGGCCGAGCAGGCCAGTGCGCCGCTGCCGGTGTCCGAACCTGAGCCTGACCGGCACATAACGGAACGGCTCGGCGGCGGTCACCCCAGGCAAGTGGCGGAGGGCGTGACGGGCGGAAGCGGACAGCGGGTTGGAGAACTCGATCATGACGTCCTCACGCTGCGCGGCCCGGAACTGGAGATCCATGATGTAGGCGAGCGCATCCATGCCGTAGCGCCCGGCGATCAGGATCGCCACCGCCAGCGCGATTCCCAGGATCGACAGCGCCGCCTTCCAGGGCCGCCGCTCCAGATTGCGCACAATCATGCGGGCAGCCACCGACAGCCAATGCTGGAAACCCAGTCGTTCGATGACGGTCGGCGCGAACCGGGCCGGAACCTCGGGGCGCATGGCTTCGGCCGGCGGCAAGCGCACGGCGCGCGCCACCGCACCGAAGGCCCCGGCAAGCGCGGCGACGAGGCTCGCGCCCACGGCTACCGACACGCCGAACGGACTCAGTACCCACTCCAGCCTGGGGAAGTGGAAGAAATCGCGATAGAGCGCGGTGAATAAACCGCCCAGCCAGTAGGCGGTCGGCATGCCCAGTGCGGCGCCGACGATCACGACTCCCAGTACGAACTTGAGGTAATGCCAGCCCACGGCCGCGTTGCCGTATCCGAAGGCCTTGAGCACGGCGACCTGGTCTCGCTGGGTCGTCACCAGGCGTGAGAGCGCGATGTGGATAATGAAGGCCGCCACGGCGAGGAAGATGCCGGAGAGCGCGGCGCCGTAGACACGGGTTTGGTTGATCTCGTCGGAAATGACCTTGTGGGAGAGGTGATCGGCCCGGCCGTAGGCGCCGAGCGTGCCGTAGCGGTCGAGCAGCCGGTCGAGGGCGTGGATGATCTCGGGTTCCGAAGCGCCGCGCGCGAGCGAAACCGCCACGCGGTTGAAGGCGCCGTACATATCGTAGGCATGGGCGACCGCCTCCCGGCCCATCCACAGAACGCCGTAGCGCTTGTCGTCGGGCAGGCCGCTGGCCGGCCGCAGGACATAGATATATTCCGGCGAAATGGCGATGCCCTCCACCCGCAATCGTTGCCAGCGGCTGTTGATCACAGCGCCGAGGCTAGCGCCCGGATCGAGTCGGTTGGCCTTGGCGAACCCTTCGGATATCAATACTTCGTCGCGCGCGCCGGGTTCGATGTAGCGGCCCCGGCGCAGTTGCAGGTCGTTCAGCCGGGGGCGGCCGCGATCGGGTAGGGAGGCCAAAAGGCCGGTCGCCGGTTCCTCCAGACCCGGCACGTCCAACGTTACCTCCAGCGTGACGCCGGTCTCGACTGCCGCCACCCCCGGCAGCGCGGCGATGCGCTGCGCCGCGCTTTCGGGGGCACGTTTGAGCGAGGCGAAGACATCGGCGAAGCGATACTGCCGGTAGTAATCCGCCCGCGCCGTGAGCAGCATTTCGTACACGCCGCGGGTGGTGACGAACACGCCCACGCCGCAGGCGACGACGAGGGCCACCGCGAGCATCTGTCCGCGCAGATGCCACAGATCGCGCAGCAGCTTGCGATTCAGGGCACTCACCATGACAGGGCGCTCGGCGGAAGCTTGGTTTCGTTGCGGCGAACCTCGACGATCTGGCCGCTACTGATGCGCATCACCCGGTCGGCCATCCCGGCGATGGCTGCGTTATGGGTGATCACGACGGTGATCGTCCCCAGCTCCCGATTGACTCGCTCCAGCACCTCCAGCACCACCTCGCCGGTAGCGAAATCCAGCGCTCCGGTCGGCTCGTCGCAGAGCAGCACGTCCGGGCGCTTCGCCACGGCGCGGGCGATGGCCACCCGCTGTTGTTCGCCGCCGGAGAGTTGCGCGGGAAAGTGGTTCAGGCGATCGCCCAGATCGACCAGTTCGAGGGCCTCGGCGGGATCGAGGGGGTGCTCGGCGATCTCGGTGACCAGTGCCACGTTTTCCAATGCGGTCAGGCTGGGAATGAGGTTGTAGAACTGGAACACGAAGCCAACGTGCTCGCGGCGGAAGCGGGTCAGTTGCTCCTCTGAAGCTTCGGTGAGGTTATGGTCCTGGTAATAAACCTCGCCGCTTGTCGGCACATCCAGCCCGCCGAGAATGTTCAGCAGGGTCGACTTACCGCTACCCGAAGCGCCCAGCAGCACCACGAACTCGCCTGCGTAGAGGTCCATGTCCACACGCCGCAATGCGTGTACCTCGACCTCGCCCATGTGGTAGACCTTGGATACACCATGGACGTGAAATACCGATTCGGGCGCGCCGCCAGTGGTTCCCTGATTGAAGTCGGATAGTGTCACGGCCTGTCTTGTCTTGCTGCGGGGTGGGAATAGTTCAACATTGCGCCATTGGTTTGACCCGTTAAGGCGGTGCTGCTTTAATTGAATCCCTCCCCCGTGCGCCCCTTCGTAAGGCAGACCCCATGAAAACAACCTTCACCGACTCTCCCGATTCTGCCCGGCGCGGATTCATTCATCGACTGCTGGCGACCGTGGGCGGACTGTTCGCCCCGGCGGCGGCCGGCAAGGTGACCGCACAAGCGCCCGTGCCGGAGGAAAACGTCCCCGAGCAGCCGCAATCCCGGGGTTATCGGGAAACTGACCACGTCCGCGCCTATTATCGCGCAGCCCGCTTCTAAGCCGAATATTATATAGAGGCGCCCCCGATGAAGCTGTTCAAACGCTCTGCTTCCGACGCCGCCGCATCCGCCGGCAACGCCAACCGTTCCGCAGGATCGGGCATCGAACAGCGCGTATTCGGTCTGGAGGAAATCCGCAAGGAAGTCGCCAGGTGGGTCCCAGCGCAAGTGGAGCGCGTCACCGGCACGCCCGAGGAACAGGTGAGGCTTGCCGCCAGGATCATGGCGGAACATCGTCCCGGCACCTTCATCTGGTGCATGGGCGGTACCAACGTGTTCCGCGGCCACGACAACGCGCAGGGGGCGACTGACGTCGGCCCCAACGCCGGCAAGCCTGCCCGGCTATTACGGGCTGACCGAGGACGCCTGGCGGCATTGGGCCAAGGTCTGGGACATAGACTACGATTGGCTGGCGGCCCGCTTCGACCAGGGCGAATATGACGACGGCACGGGCAAGAAGGTGAAGCCCATGTTCGCAAGCGGCATCCCCGTTTCGCGCTGGGTGGACGGCGTGCTGGAAAAGGGCGAGAACATCTTCCAGCGCAATCTCATCAAGGCCATGCTGTTCTGCGGCCACGCCCCGAATAGCCAGACCCGGGGTTCCGAGATGCGCGAGGCGATGAACAAGCTCGACCTGCTGGTGGTGTCGATCCTTATCCTGCGGTCACGGCGGTGATGAACGACCGTACCGACAACACCTATCTGCTGCCGGCCTGCACCCAGTTCGAGACTTACGGCTCGCTCACCTCCTCGAACCGCTCACTGCAGCGGCGCGAAGGGATCATCGAACCCTTGTTCGAATCCCTGCCCGACCATGTCGTCCTGTACAAGTTCGCCCGCAAGTTCGGCTTCGAGAAGGAGCTGACCAAGCACATTGAGGTCGAGAGCGACGAGCCCCGCATCGAAGATATCCTGCGCGAGATCAACCGCGGCGCCTGGGCGACCGGCTACACCGGTCAAAGCCCCGAGAGGCTCAAACTACACCAGGAAAACTGGCACACCTTCAACACCACCACCCTGAAAGCCGAGGGCGGACCCTGCGACGGCGAGTTCTACGGCCTGCCCTGGCCGTGCTGGGGAACGCCGGAACTGAAACATCCCGGTTCGCACATTCTCTACGGCACCACCAAGACCGTCGCGGAAGGCGGCTCGCCCTTCCGCGCCCGGTTCGGGGTCGAGTATCAAGGCAAGAAGTTGCTGGCGGAAGGCTCCTACAACAAGGGTTCGGACATTAAGGACGGATATCCCGAATTCAGCGCCGAACTGTTGAAAAAACTCGGCTGGTGGAACGATCTAACCGAAGCCGAGAAAGCCCAGGCCGAGGGCAAGAACTGGAAGACCGATCTCTCCGGCGGCATCCAGCGGGTCGCGATCAAGCACGGCTGCGCGCCGTATGGCAATGCCAAGGCCCGCTGCATCGTGTGGAACTTCCCCGATCGCGCGCCAATTCATAGAGAGCCGCTCTACACCAACCGCCGCGAACTGGCCAAGGAATACCCGACCTACGAAGACCGCAAACGCTTCTGGCGCCTGCCCACCCGCTACGCCTCCATCCAGGCCAACGATTTCACGAAGGACTTTCCACTGATCATGACCTCAGGGCGACTGGTGGAGTTACGCGGGCGGGGGCGATGAAACCCGCTCCAATCCTTGGCTGGCCGAACTGCAACAGGACATGTTCGTGGAGGTCAACCCGCGCGATGCCAACAACGCCGGCATCCGGCACGGCGAGCAGGTCTGGGTGGAAGGCCCGGAAGGCGGGCGAATCAAGGTCATGGCCTTCGTCACCGATCGCGTCCACCCCGGTGTCGTGTTCATGCCCTTCCACTTCGGCGGCCATTTCCAAGGCGAGGATCTGCGCCCCAAATACCCCGAGGGCGCCGCGCCCTATGTACTGGGCGAATCCTGCAACATCGTTTTCACCTACGGTTACGACTCGGTGACGGCGATGCAGGAGACCAAGGTTTCGTTGTGTCGGTTGAGGAAGGTGGCGTGTTTGTTGTGGATCGCCGGCTAATGCGGCGTTCCGGGGGACCCGACCAATTGCGCCGCTGAGCTTAGCGTTCCTGTGAAAGCGCCTTGCGCGACCGACGAAATTGGGTTAATTAAAGTCCATGAAACCCGAAAAACAAGCCCGACATTACACCGTCGAGGATTACCACAGCTGGCCGGATGACATTCGCTGCGAGCTGATCGACGGCGTGATCTACGACATGAGCCCCGCGCCGGTGATCGAACATCAGCGCCTTTCCCATACTTTGGCGGTCGAGCTCAGTGTATTGCTGCGTGCGGAAAAAAGATCGGGTGATGGTGGTGGTCGTGGTGGTTGCGAGCTGTTCACCGCGCCCATCGACGTAGTCTTGGCCACCGATTCAGTCGTGCAACCCGATCTCATCGTGGTCTGCGATCCGCAAAAACTGGCCAACGGCAAATACGTGGACGGTGCGCCGGAGCTGGTGGTGGAAATCCTTTCCCCGGCCACGGCGGTCAAGGACAAGCGGGAGAAACGGCGGCTCTATGAGCGCTCGGGCGTCAAGGAATACGTCCTGATCGACCCGAACGAATATTACGCCGAATGCTACCGCTTAAACCGACAGGGGGAATATGGCTTGCCGGAGATACTGGGCAGCCGCGATGCCATGAAGCTCGAACTGTTTCCCGAACTCGACGCCTCTTTAGGGAGCATGTTCGGTTGGCCGGATAATGACCGCGATATCGCCGAGCGTGGTTGAACCATGGCCCGAATGAAGTTCCTTTGCGACGAAGAACGCTGCATCGAATGCAACGCCTGCGTCACCGCCTGCAAGAACGACCACGAGGTGCCCTGGGGCGTACCGCCGCCGGGTCATTACCCTGGACAACGGCGTGCCGGGCGAAAAGACCATCTCGGTCGCCTGTATGCACTGTACCGACGCACCGTGTCAGGCGGTGTGCCCGGTGGATTGCTTCTACACCACCGACGACGGGGTGGTGCTGCACGACAAGGATCTGTGCATCGGCTGCGGATATTGTTCTACGCCTGCCCGTTCGGCGCGCCCCAGTATCCGCAGAAGGACGCCTTCGGTGCGCGCGGCAAGATGGACAAATGCACCTTTTGCGCCGGCGGCCCGGAAGAAGATCATTCCGAGGAGGAGTTCAGGGAATATGGCTGCAACCACCTGGCCGAGGGCAAGCTGCCCTTGTGCGCCGAGATGTGCTCGACCAAAGCGCTGTTGGCCGGCGATGCCGACCTGGTGTCGAACCTGTTCCGCGAGCGTGTGGTGCGCCGCGCCGGCAATGAACCTGTGGATGGGTTGGTAACGAAACCGCAGGGCAAGCCCTGGGGCTGGGACACGGCCTATAAGGAATGATCGCCGTGAAAGCCATGCTCCACTGTTTTTTTCTGCTTGGCGTCGTGTCCGGCTTGAGCGCCTGCTACGAAGACCCGACCGTTGTCACCCTGCACCAGGCGCGCCACTACAAGGGCAAAGTCGACGAACACTCAACGGATGCGAATTGGCGGGCCGAGCAGTTGCGCGAACGTTTCCGCCAAGTGCAGACCGACCGTTGAGAATGGCTCATGGGGTAGTGGCTCAAACCATGGTTTCTGCGGCCGATCCTGGCCCTGCTGTTGATTCCGTTAGGTCTGCAAGCGCACGGCGGCGGTGATCACAAACACGCTGCGGCGTCGAAAAGATCGCCCGAGGCGGTGAACCCGCTCGCCGAATATTGGCGCAAGGTGCGGGAAGGGGTGGCGGGCTACACGGCGGTCAGGGGACAGGAAACCCAGGTGCTGATTCAGGGCAACGGCCAGAACTGGCGGCAGCTTCGCAATGGCCCCATCGCGGGTTTTGGCGGCGCGGCGCTGGCAGTGACCGTTTTCGCGCTCGGTGTGTTCTACCTTTGGCTGGGGAAAGTCCCCTTGATTCATCCCCGCACCGGCGAAACCGTGCGGCACTTGCGTTGCTCTTGATCGCTGGCGCGCTCGGACACATCTACATCGGTACCATCGGTACCGAAGGCGCCCTGGAGGGCATGGTTTCGGGCGAGGTCGACAAGAGCTGGGCGATCCAGCACCATGACCTTTGGTACGAGGAAATGAAAAACGGGGAGAGCGAATCCGGCCGTTCGCACCCCGAGACCGCAGGCCTCGCGGCACAAGGCCGTCATTAATGGAGAATCTCATGCCCGATCATGTCTACAAAGTCATCGAAATCGTCGGTTCGTCCACCGTAAGCAGCGACGAAGCCATCCGCAACGCCATCGAAAAAGCCGGCAAGACCATCCGCCACATCAACTGGTTTCAAGTCGTCGAAACCCGGGGACATGTCACGGACGGCAAGGTCGCCCATTTTCAGGTCGTGCTGAAAGTGGGTTTCCGACTGGAAGATTGATTCCAAGCTAATCTATTGTCGGGTTACGCTCACGCTAACCCGACCTCCCGATATTCAAACCATCCATCTGCGAGTCATGACTATTCCCAACGCCCGTGTTTGTTTCCTGCTCGGTTTCCTGTTTTGCGCCGGCCTGTTGCTGACGGCCATTTATTTCCAGTTCGTCGGTGGCCTCGAGCCCTGCCCCTTGTGCATCTCGCAGAGGATCATGGTGCTGGCGGTCGCGCTCGTGCTGCTCGCCGCCTTTCTGCACAATCCGGGCGGAACCGGCGTGCGGGTGTACGCCGTAGCCGGCTTCCTGACCGCCCTCGCCGGTGCCTCGATCTCCGGCCGGCACGTCTGGCTCCAACATCTGCCGGCCGAAGAAGTACCCGCTTGCGGTCCCGGCCTCGAGTACATGTTCCTGAATTTCCCCCTCTCCGACACCCTCCGTGCCATGTTGACCGGCACCGGCGACTGCGCCAAGGTGGACTGGACGCTGTTCGGTCTCAGCATGCCCGCGTGGGTGCTGTTATGCTTCCTGCTGCTGGCCGCGGTCAGTCTGGCGCAATTCTGGAACGCTTCCGGCAGGCGCGCAGCCTGAGCTGATCTTACCGTTATCGATGGACTCGCAGCCTTCCCGTTTAGGGCGCCGACCCCGAAACCATGCCTCAGGCGAGTGCGAGTTTCCGGCACTGCACAGGAGGAAGCGACCATCAACGCTGCTCTGACCGATCGGCCGGAGCTTGCGGCGGATTCAGAACCCGGGGTGACCACCCGCAACGGCAATGGAGACCGCTCATTCGCAAGGTCCGATTCCCCCTGCGAATCAAGGCCAAGCCCTGTGATCTGGCTATTCGGCCAGCTAAGCGTCAACATCGATCCGCAGGTCAACGCAACGAGCTTAAGTGTCCTTCATGCGAGCGACAGCGCGGTGCATGTGCTCATCATTCCAGCCGACGAGGAGCGAATGATCGCCGATCACGTGAGGCAGGTGCCGGGCCTGCGCTAGCCGGGCGTGGTTGGATTGGCGGGCGGCGTGTTGAGAACGGGATTCTCGCTTGAAGGGAACTGCCGTCTGTGCAACCATTCTTTCCCTTGCCGGTGATGCGCGAAGCTTTTGGAATGCCGCCATATCACTGAGCTGGTGATATTTTTCGGTTTCACCGATCAATCGCGGATTTGGAACAAGGGAGGGGCAGATGAGGAAGCCGCTGATCTTGATGAATGCTGCGGGCAATCCGCAGGCCCGGAGCTTGCTGGCTTCGATCCAGGGCCAGGGGATCCAGCTGCGAGAAGCCTCGAACTGGTCGGAAATACAGCACTGCCTTCACTGCAAGATTCCGCCCGACCTGCTTTTGCTGCATTGCCCCTTGGTGAGGGACGCGGAGGCCGGCCTCGAGGTGGCGGCGCAACTCCGGCAAAAGGATCGGCGGTTTCCGATCATACTGCTCGCTGAGCAGGGCTCGGAAGCTTTGGCCGTGGCGGCCTTGCGCACCGGCATCAAGGACTATTACAAAAAGCCCTTCCTAGTGGAGGAAATCGTCTCCGCGGTGAGACACTGCGTGGCCCAGTATCGGGCGAAGGAAAATCGTGCGCTGACGATCTTCGCCTCCGGGAAAGACCTGATTGGCGCCAGTTCGGCCCTATGCCGGGCGAAAGAGTTTCTCGGCAAGGCCGCGCGGGTTGACAGCAACATCCTCATCACTGGCGAGACCGGCACCGGCAAGGAGTTAGCCGCGGAATACGTCCACAGCCATAGTCCAAGACGACACTCCCCGCTCATCTCCATCAACTGTGCGGCTTTGCCGGACGGTTTGTTGGAAAGCGAGTTGTTCGGCTACGAGAGAGGCGCTTTCACCGGCGCCCAAGGCGCCTATCCCGGCAAGTTGAGGCTTGCCGAGGGCGGCACCGTATTCTTCGACGAAATCGGCGACATGAGTCCCTATGCCCAGGCGAAGATTCTGCGCGTACTGGAGAATCGGGAGGTCTATCCCTTGGGCGGGAAACGCAGTGTACCCTTGAACATCCGCATCATCGCCGCTACCAATCGGGATCTGGAGAGCCTTCTGGCGCAGAACCAATTCCGCCAGGATCTCTATTTCCGGCTCAATGTCGCTCGAATCCACCTCCCGCCGCTGAGGGACCGCCGGGACGACATCCCGTTAATCATCGATCATTGCCTCAAGGAATTGAACCTCAGGTGGGGGCGGAGTTTGCGCCGGCTTTCGGACGAAGTGCTGGAAATGTTCCTGCGTTACGATTGGCCGGGCAATGTCCGCGAACTGAGGAATCTGGTGGAGGCGGTCTTCATCGACCCGCCCAACGCGATCGTCACGCCTGATGATCTGCCGGAGTTCTTCAAACTCCGCTGCGGATACCCGCAGAACATCGGCCTCAGCGAGCGCGAACAACTGCTCTGCGCACTCGGCGCCAGCAACTGGAACAAGAGCAAAGCGGCCGAAACCTTGCGCTGGTCGAGAATGACGCTCTACCGGAAGATGGAGAAATACGCCATAGCCGATATCGTCGACGACAAACCCAATCCCGATAACCCGCTGAACTCGGTGTAATTGCGAGGTACAGGACTGTAACATCGGCTGTTACAGTTGCGGTTTCTGGCTATTTCCCCGCACCTAAAGCCTCGCGCTCATTTGTCCCTGCCTGCTTCAACCGCGACTGTCACAGCAGAGTGTAACAATGTGGGAAGAAGCCCGCCGCATCATCACTCAAGCTCTCGGGTTTTAAACCCAAACAATTGATTTTTACCTTTTTGTTGCATCTGGCGCGCGTGTTGCAAGTTTAACCGGAGCTGCAAAGATTCTCGATCGTTCAAGCCCGCGGCCGTAGCAAGCACTTTTCAAGATCGTCAGGAGGTCGGATTCGCTTATTGCTTTTCAGTACAAATCAATCACTCAACGTGTTCGTCTATCGGGAGAGGAAAAATGGAAATAAGAAGATCAGGTCTACCGATTGCGCTGGTCGGTGCGGTTTCGTTGGCGTTGATCGCTTACAGCGGTACCGGTTCGGCGAAGTTCTGCGGCAAAGGGGCCGGAGAAGTGATGGACGAGGCCATGTGCGCGGGACGAACGGCCGACAGTCTCGCGGGTTCCGACGAGGACTATTTCCGCGACATGGATTACGGGGTAACCAAGGATCCCAAGCAGGTGGCCGCAATTCTCGCCCCCTATGCTCCGGGTATCAAGCCGGAGGACGCCGTCAAGGCCGCGGTGATCGGCCGCAACAACTGGATCGTGTGGACGGCCGGCAACGACCGCTTGTGGGATACCCTGGGCTACGTGAGCAGAGGCAATCTCGACTTTCTGAAAACCCTGTCGAACCATCCCAGTCTCAAGTTCAGTCGCAGTAACCGCTGGAACTACCTGGGCCTGGTCAACGAACCCTGCTTCGAGAAGGCCACCGGGCCGCGGAAAGACCGCTACGGCCTGTGGCTGGATGTGCGCAAGCAGGATTGTCCGCCGGACCCGTTTGAAAACGAGAAAAAATATCCGGGGGTCGAGATCGGCGCCCGCGGCAAGAATATCCCGGCGGGCTCCTATTATGGCTACGCGACGGGAATCGTCGGCCTTAGGTTGTTTCCCAACCCCGACTTCGATGAAGAGGCGCAAAAACGCTGGGATCCGGAAAAATACTATACCGATCCGAATTACTATAACGACAAGAACCTGGTGAGGCCTTACCGGGTCGGCATGTCCTGCGGCTTCTGCCATGTCGGTCCGAATCCGACCAATCCGCCCCAGGATCCCGAAAATCCCAAATGGGAGAACCTCAATTCGAATCCGGGCGCCCAGTACTTCTGGATCGACCGGATCTTCATGTGGGATGCGGATGCCACGAGCTTCCCCTACCAGCTTTTCCACACTTCCCGTCCCGGCGCCCTGGATACGTCCCTGGTCTCCAGCGACTACATCAATAATCCGCGCACCATGAATGCGGTTTACAGCCTCGGCGCGCGCTTGCATGCCGCTTTGAAGACAGGTGGAGAGAAACTGGCCGGCAGCGAGCTAGACAACAAGCAGCTCAACGATTACGTGCCTGCGAACAGCCCGCTCGCGCAGTTCTTCAAGAAACCCGACTCGGTTTGGACGCCGCGCGTCCTCAAGGACGGCGCCGATTCGGTCGGGGCATTGGGCGCCCTGAACCGCGTATTCGTCAATATCGGACTGTTCAGCGAAGAGTGGACCGAGCACTTCAATCCGCTGATCGGCGGCAAGAAAATCACCCCCATTCCGATCAAGGTGGCCCGTGAGCACTCGGCTTACTGGCAGGCGAACGAAAACCAGACGCCGAATCTGGCGCTGTTCTTCCTGGCGACCGCCCAGCCCGACTATCTGAAAAACGCGCCAGGCGGCGAGGTATATCTGAGCGCCGATGCGGCGACCCTGACCCGCGGCAAGGAAGCGTTCGGCGAGCGCTGCGCCCGTTGCCATTCGAGCAAGCTGCCGGAGAAGGCGTATACCTTCTTCCCCAACAACGGCTGCGTGGGCAAGGATTATCTCAAATGCTGGAACGCCTATTGGGACTGGACCAAGACCGACGAGTTCAAGAAGGAGATGAAGCAGATCGTGTCGGCGGGCGATTTTCTGAAGGACAACTACCTGTCGACCGAGCTGCGGGTTCCGGTGACCCTGCTGGAGACCAATGCCTGCAGTCCCCTGGCCTCCAACGCCATCGAGGGCAACATCTGGAACGACTTTTCGTCCCAGTCGTACAAGGGCCTCCCCTCGGTGGGAACGATCACGGTACACAATCCGTTCACCGGAGAGCCCAGACCCTACGCGATGCCCGCGGGGGGCCGCGGTTATACCCGCCCCGCCTCCCTCATCAGCCTCTGGTCCACAGCACCTTTCCTGCTGAACAACGCCGTCGGCGACTTCAACCCGAGCCCATCGGTCGAGGCCCGGCTGAAGTCGTTCGACAGCTCGATCGAGCAGATGCTCTGGCCGGAAAAGCGGAAGGGGAACATGGAATACAAGACGGCTTCCGGCAAGATGCTGCCCGGCTGGATCGACCTGACCTACGAGACCAGCTACCTGCGCGTGCCCAAGGGCTACCTGCCGGACTTCTTCCAGCCCTTGGTTGGACTTTTGAGTCACGGCAGTTTCTTCAACGAGGAAGGACTCGAACTCGGCCCGATTCCGAAAGGGACGCCGATCAACCTGCTTTCCAACATCGACTTGGACAAGCGAGAGGGGTTGCTCGCGAATTTGGAGCATAAGCGTCAGATCGCGGAATTGCTGATCAAAATCAAGAAGGATCTCAAGGCGCTTCCCAAGAACGCTACCGACGAAGAAGCGCGCAAGGTGTTCGCCAATCTCGTCGATCCCCTGCTGGCGGCCAGCAAGTGCCCGGATTTCATCGTCAACCGGGGCCATTATTTCGGCACCGACTACTTCAAGGAGGAACCCGGCCTCGGTGACGATGACAAGCGGGCCTTGATCGCCTTCCTGAAGACGCTGTGACCGAAGCGCGCCAAGCGGTCAACCCGCCGCTTGGCGCTGCCTCAGTCTTCCAATCATGAGCATTTTGCGGCTGGCGCGGAGCAGGCGGAAAGCCTTGCCCGCCTTGGTCTAATTAAAAAAGGGGCGATTTCAGATGAGCGAAAACGACGATTTCGAGTATGTAGTGGTGGGTTCCGGCGCAGGCGGGGGGACGGTCGCCGCGCGCTTGGCCGAGAGCGGACGGAAAGTGCTGGTCTTGGAGGCCGGCGGGGATCCGCGAACGCTGCAGGGAAGCGATTCGGCCCATCCGGAGGGAAACCGTCTGCCGGACGATTACGATGTGCCGGTCTTTCATACCTTTTCCAGCGAGAACGAGGCGATTCGGTGGGACTTTTTCGTTCGCCACTATGGCGACGACGCGCTTCAGCAGAAAGATTCGAAGTACACCAAGGAGGAAGGCGGCGTTCTCTATCCCAGGGCCGGTTGCCTGGGCGGTTGCACGGCTCACAACGCGATGATTACCGTGTGCTCGCACAACGAGGACTGGGATGAGCTGGCGCGGCTGACCGACGACGCCTCCTGGAGTGCTGGCAACATGCGGAAGTACTTCCAGCGGCTGGAGGACTGCCACCACCGGCCGCCTCCCTACCGTTGGCTGGCTAAGTTGGGGATCAATCCCACCCTTCATGGATGGAGCGGCTGGCTGCGGACGGAAAAAGCGATCCCGGAAAGCGCGCTGGGCGATACTTCGCTGGTGAAAACGCTCAAGGAATCGATCGGCCAGGAGGTTGCCAGGCTGCCGGATTTCGCCAAGAGGGTCCGCTGGCTGTTCCAGGGGCAAGCCGACCCGAACGACTGGCGCGTGTTGAAAGACAATGCCATCGGGCTGCGCTATCCGCCGTTGGCGACCAAGAATCACGGACGCATCGGCACGCGCGAACGCCTGCTGGAAGTCCAGAAGAAATTTCCCCATCTGCTCAAGATCGAGTTGGATGCGCTCGCCACCAAGGTACTCCTGGATGAGAACAATCGCGCCATCGGGGTGGAGTATCTCAAGGGCGCGAAACTCTACCGGGCGCACATGAACCCCAGCGGCGAAGCCGGCGAACTGCGCACCGTCAAAGCCTCGCGGGAGGTCATCCTGGCGGGCGGCGCCTACAACACGCCGCAGCTGCTCATGCTCTCCGGCGTCGGCCCTCGTGCCGAGCTCGACAAGCACGGTATCGCCGTCCGGCTGGATCTGCCGGGCGTCGGCACCAATCTGCAAGATCGTTACGAGGTGGGTGTCGTCAATCGGATGAAATTCGATGCCTGGGAGGTGCTCAAGGGCGCCCAGTACGCCAAGGGCGATCCCCAGTACGCCGAATGGGAGAAAAAGCGCTCGGGCGTTTACACCAGCAACGGTGCCGTGCTCGCCGTCATCAAGAGATCGTTTTCCGAACGCCCCCTGCCCGATCTGTTCTGTTTCGCGCTGCTGGGCAAGTTCAAGGGTTACTACCCCGGCTACTCCAAGCTGATCAAGGAGCACCTGAACTATCTCACCTGGGCGGTGCTCAAGGCGCACACCAACAATCGGGCCGGCGAGGTGCGACTCAAGTCCGCCGATCCGCGCGAGCGGCCCTATATCAACTTTCGCTATTTCGAGGAGGGCAGCGACAAGGACGGAAAAGATCTCGAAGCGGTGGTTGAAGGGGTCAAATTCGTGCGCAAGTTGACCGCTCCTTTGAGGGCGAAGGGGCTCATCGCAGAGGAGGAAATCCCGGGCGAGGCCGTGCAAACGGACGATGAAATCCGCGATTTCGTCAAGTACAACGCCTGGGGACACCACGCCTCCTGCACCTGCCCCATCGGCCGGGACGGCGATCCCACGGCGGTACTCGACGGTAATTTCAAGGTCCGCGGAACCAAGGGACTGCGGGTTGTGGATGCCTCAGTGTTCCCCCGGATCCCCGGATTTTTCATCGTCAGCTCGATATACATTATTGGAGAAAAGGCGGCCGATGCGATTCTCGCCGACGCCGGCGGCTGAGGGTGGGAGCACGGCCCCGGGGAGCGAGCCCCGTGGCCTTTGCCCTTCGCCGTCGCGCTCGATTCGGCAGCTGGTCATTTGGATGGGCCTCGATCTTGATGGAGAAGATCATGGAACCAAGACAAGAAGCAGGGGTTTCTTCGGAAAGCACCAATCCCGGCACGATCCGGCAGCCTTTGCCGCCGGGTCCGCATCCTTTCGAGACGGTTTATAAAGAAGAAAACGAACTGATCCAGGAAAAGAGGAAATCGGCGGGGATTAAACCGTCCGAAGAACTCACGGGACTCGCCTTGTCCGGCGGAGGCATCCGCAGCGCCACCTTCAATTTAGGGGTCTTGCAGGGGCTGGCCGAGCTGGGGATTTTGAAAAAGTTCGACTACCTCTCCACCGTCTCCGGGGGCGGATACATCGGCAGCTGGCTAACGGCACTGATTAATCGGGAGGGGCAAGGCGAGATCGGCACGATCGAACCGCAAATCGCCCCCAAGACCAACGACGAGGCCCACCCCGAGCACGCCGCTGTCACTTTCCTGCGCAATTACAGCAATTACCTCACGCCGCGCGCCAGCCTGTTCAGCAACGACACGCTGACGGCCGTCACGACCTACCTGCGCAATCTTTTCCTTAACCAGGGCATCGTGATCGTCGCCCTCGCGGTGGTGCTGCTCACCCCGCGGCTGATTCAAAACCTGGGGCAAGCACTGAGGGAACCCATGGGGGAGGCACTGCTGCAAGGTTGGCCATATTTGCTGTCGGTGGCGTTGCTGGTCGTCGGCGTCGGCGCGATCGGCTACAACCTCGGCTTCACCAAACGCAGCGGCCGGGCGGCCCAGCACAAGCCGTGGTGGACGGGTACCGTGGGCATCATCGGCATCATCGTGATTCCTGTCGTCGCCGCGGCCTGGATCGATAGTCTCTATCTCCTGAAGTTAGCAAGCGATTTGAAAGGCGAATTCATGGGACTGTTCTTCGGCACCGGAGCCTTCTATCTACTGCTCTGGATCGTGGGTTACGGGTTCAGTCTTTATTCGGAAAGGGCAGGCGGCGCTGGCACGAGTCCGGCCGGATCGGAGTCCCTGTGGGAGAAAGCCAATATCGGGGAAACGTTGGAAATGGGGGTGTTCACGTTTCTCGGGGGGGCAGCCGGCGGTGCTCTTTTCTGGGTGTTCGCCTACCTGATCGACAAATATCTCGCGGGGGACCCTGCCAAACCCTGGTTGGGGGCGGTGCTGGGCGCACCGCTCGTGGTCGCTATCTTTTCGCTCCTCGTCGTAGTCCATATCGGACTCATGGGGCGTTTGCTCTTGGAGGATCAGCGGGAATGGTGGAGCCGGCTCGGCGCCTTGCTGCTCGGGGCCATGCTGATTTGGCTGGGCATCTTCGGCTTCGCCGTTCTCGGGCCGTCTCTGCTGATCTGGACCGACCGCTATGTGATGGCCCTGTTGAGCTCGGGCTGGGTGATCACGACCATCGGCGGCGTGCTCGCGGGCAAGAGCGCAAACACCGGCGGAGAAAACCCCAAGCCATGGCTCGATCTGCTGGCGAGGTATGCGCCCTATGTCTTCATCATCGGTTTGCTGGCGGCGATCTCCCTGGTCATCCAGGCGGCGCTTTCGGCGCTTGGCGACGGGGTCGCGGGAAACGCCGAGCCTTGTCAAGGTTTTTACTGCATCCTGCAGCAACAATCGAAAATGATGAGCGCGGTGAAACCCGACTTGCTCGTCTGGAATACGGCACTGCTTACCGGTATCGCCTCCCTTCTCGCGTGGCGCGTCAACGTCAATCTGTTCTCGCTGCATCAATTCTATCGCTACCGCCTGACCCGCGCTTATCTGGGCGCCACCAACCGGAAGCGCCACGCCCATCCCTTCACGGGGTTCGACCGGGACGACGATCTGAACTTGAGCGAACTGGACCAGCGCCCTTACCCGATCATCAACACCGCAATCAACTTCACGGATGGTGGCGAACTGGCCTGGCAGGACCGCAAAGCGACGTCGTTCGTGTTTACTCCGAAATATTCCGGGTATCAGATTCCGGATCCGAACGCGTCCCACGATCCGACGAAAGATCGCTGCTATTACCGCCCCACGGCAGAGTATGCGAAGACGGCTATTGAAGAAATGTCTCTGGGCAGGGCGATGGCGATCTCCGGAGCTGCCGCCAGCCCCAACATGGGCTATCACACTTCGCCGGCGTCGGCCTTTTTGCTCACGGTATTCAACGTCCGCCTGGGCCGCTGGTGCGGCAATCCGAAACATCTAAGCGCCTGGGAAAAGCCCGATCCGGTTTTCGGCTTACGTTATCTGATCAGCGAGCTGCTGGGGTTTTCCGGTCTGAATTTGCCCTTTGTTAGCCTCAGCGACGGCGGGCATTTCGAAAACACCGCCATTTATGAATTGGTGCGGCGCAAATGCCGGCGCATCGTGATCTGCGATGCCGGCGCCGATCCGAATGTGACTTTCGAAGATTTGGGCAATGCGGTCCGCAAGTGTCGCGCCGACTTCGGCGTCGAAATCAGGATTGACCTCTCCTGGCTACAGCCGGTCGGTGAGAGCAAGCACAGCGCGCGGCACTATGCGGAGGGGACGATCGACTACGGTGCCTATGCGCCGGAGATAAAGGGCGAGAGCAAATTGATCGTGCTGAAGCCCTCGCTTTCGCTCCAACGCGACGAACCCGCCGATGTCCTGGACTATGCCGCCAGCCACCCGGATTTCCCCCAGCAGCCGACCACCGATCAGTGGTTCGACGAAGCCCAGTTCGAAAGCTACCGGAAACTGGGTTATCACGCGGTGATGAGCGCAAAAACCGAAGCCCTGCGCGATCTGATGTCATGACCGGCCATGGCGAGGGGTATTGAAGATAGCTTCGCGTTGACGCGTCGGCCGCATGCGCTTGCACCCAGATTACCAAGCGTAAATGCCGGTTTCGAAGTCCCTTCCCCCGACGGGGGAAGGCTGGGATGGGGGCGATCAAGAAGGCCTTATTGCTCGCCCTCCCCGAGCCCCTCCCGTGGGGAGGGGAGCATAGGGGGGCACAAAGGGGTTTGTGAGAGTATGGGTTGGCCGGGGCCGCGTGGGGTTTTGGTGAACGTCGTCCTCCGGGAGGATGCCTGATGGAAACAGAATATTTTGGCTCGGAACAGCTTACCGAAGAGGATCGCGCCTATGCCGGATCGCGCTTTTCCGAGGTGCGGGATGCCCTGTTCGCCAATCCCTATCAAAAACTGTGGGGCGGCGAAGGCGAACCGCCGCTGCCGATCTACGAAGTCACCCTGGCGAACGTCCTACGCGGCATCCTGCCCTTCGGCAGGCCGCACCTGTTTCGCCAGGCCGTCGAACGGACCGTCGACTCTCGCGCGGATCTGCGCTGGGGAGACAATGGGAAGGGGTTCAGGCGCTTGCTGCATCCCAACGGCGTGTGTCTCACCGGCCTTTGGGAAATCACCGAAGCCAGCGAATATTCCGGCTATTTCAAGAAAGGCAGCCGGGCCCTGGTGGTGGGGCGTTATTCCACCTGTTGCGGCGAGACTCGGCGTGGCCGCACGCGATCCTTGTCGCTGGCCGGCAAGCTGTTTCCCAGCGTGAACCCGA
>DATIXD010000318.1:0-27389 GCA_035518875.1 Methylococcaceae bacterium
GCCCAGACCGCGCCGACGACGCCGAGCGCGTTCATGGCGAACAGGCCGAGCGATCCCAGCAGACCGTTTTTGTCCGCCAAATGCAGGGATAGACTCAGCGTAGATAAAGTGCTACTCAGGCCCAGGACGATGATCAGCGCCACGGCGCGGGATTGCATGGACCAATCGGCCCGCTGGAACAGCGCTTCCGTCGCCAGGCCCACCGCAAATGCCGCTGCCGTGCTACCGGCGAGCATACCGTAAGGAAAACCTTCGGGTAGCCAGGGGTAGCCGTCGGCGACGAACAGCCGGCGTCCCAGAATCAGACCGGTCCAAACGAAGGCGAGGCAGAGGGTCACGCTCAGAAAGATGTTAAGAAACGCTTTCAGCACGCTGCCTTCCTCGAAGAGATAAAGCGTTTCGATGGCAAAAGTCGAAAACGTGGTGTAGGCCCCCAGGAACCCGATCAGCAGGGCGGCGCGGTATTCGACCGACAAGGCGAAGCGCTGCAGCATCAATTCGGTTAAAAGTCCCATGAAGAACGAGCCGGACACGTTGACGAACAGTGTGCCGTGGGGAAAATCCCGGCCCAGCCAGCCGTATATGCCGTTAGCGATCCAGAACCTTGCGAGTGCGCCGAGCGAGCCGCCCGCCGCGATCGCGACGATTTGATTCATCGGCGCGCGGCCTCTTGACCGGTCGGCGGTGCGCTCACTTGGCCGACCGCGCCGATGCGCTTGATCTGGAACGTGCTGCCCGGCTCGCCGGCCTTTGTCTCCCGCCCAATCCGTGTAAACCAGCGGCGGCCTTCGCCAGCGGTCATAGCCTTGGACAGCTTGATTTCAAAACCGCCCTCGCTTTCCGCCTGCTTCCAGGTCCCGCGCCAATCTTGTTTGTCCAGGCAGGAGGTCGAAAAACGGCCGTCTTGCCATTCATAAGTACCGTTGCCGCGCTCGTCCAGCCGCAAGGTGTCGATATAGCCCTGCTCCTCGTACAGCCAGGCACCGGCCAGCGCGCCATAGTCATTGCCTGCAGGGCATGCCCTCGAAGCCTTGGCCCAATTTTCCGGGGGAACCTCCCGGACCGGGGCGCAGGCGGATAGGACCAGCATGCCGGCGCAGGCGAAAATCGTGGCGTTCAGGGATGTCATCATGTTGGGTTCCTATCCGCTAGCTTGGGAAAAACGATAGGGTGGGCGCCTTTCGGCTGCAATCATCTCATCATGGGCCGCGCGCCCGCCAATCCTTGCAGGGATTTCGCATCGGGATCCAACACCACGCCGTGCTCGGTGACGATGACGTCGATCAGGTGCGCCGGGGTCACGTCAAAAACCGGATTCCAGGCGTCGATCAGACGCCCTTCCTGCAAGAAATAATCGCCGAGCAGTTCTTTTTTGTCTCGCTCCTCGATCGCTATGGCTTCGCCCGAGGCGGTAGCCCAGTCGATGGTCGAAGTCGGCGCGACGACCATGAATTTGACTCCATGATGGCGTGCGTTCACGGCCAGGGAATAAGTGCCGATCTTATTGGCCGTATCGCCGTTGGCGGCGATGCGGTCCGCACCGACGATCACCCATTGCACCGCGCCCGAGCGCATCAGATAAGCCGCCGCCGAATCGGCGATGAGGGTGGCGGGAATCCGATCCTGATCCAATTCCCACGCGGTCAGACGCGCACCTTGCAACCAGGGGCGGGTCTCGGCGGCGTAGACCTTTTTCAGGCCCGCTTTCCAGCCACTACGGATCACGCCCAGGGCGGTGCCATAGCCACCGGTGGCGAGCGAACCGGTGTTGCAATGGGTGAGCACGCCGCTCGCCCCGCCCAAAAGAGCCGAACCCAACTCGCCCATGCGGCGGTTGGCGGCGATGTCGTCCTCATGGATGGCCGTGGCCGCACCAAGCAGCGCTACGCAGGGATCGCCTTCGGCCAGTGCGATGACTTCCCGCATACGGTCTATTGCCCAGCAAAGATTCACTGCCGTCGGGCGTGAAGCGGCTAGAACATCCAGATCTTGCCGGATCGATTCCTTCCAGTTGCCCGAATCCTGGCGATAGCGTTCTCGGGCGGCCAATACCACGCCGTAGGCGGCGGCGATACCGATGGCCGGCGCGCCGCGCACGCGCATGCTGGCAATGGCCTCGGCCACGCTTTGCGCCGTGGTGCAGGTTTCATATTCGATCACCGCAGGCAGCTTGCGCTGGTCCAGCACGCGCAAGCCATCGTCGACCCATTGCAGCGCGCGCACGGAGTCGTTTGCGGATTGGATTTGCGAACCGGGAGCCATATGATCGAGTAGGGATGGTAAGAGTTATTCTAAATTGCGCATTTTAAAGTGCCGCGCCGCAGAGGCCAAACACTTGTAGGCACGACACCGTTGGCTGAGACTGACCGGGCACTAATTTCCTCGTACTCGGTCGAATTGTTCGGGCATGGCCCGTTAAGTCACGGAGTGATCCAGCTCTTTATATCGGTTTGAAAGGAGACATTTTGCCAACCCCGAGAACTCCGTGAGCCTTTTCACTGCTTGCTGGAATCTTAATTGTGTTGAGAACGAACCCTTGTTCGGGAAGGGGGTGCCCATGGTGATGGAAATTTACCTCTGGCTGTGGACGCGCTTCAACCCCAAAAGCTGCCTCAAGAAAGCCGCGCATCGCCTTGGATTGGCCGCGTTGTTCACGCTTCCTTTGATTTACGCGAACTTCGATCTCATCAAGAGAGGCTTCCACCCGTCGGAACCGGCTCCGACCATTCAGATTGGACAACCGAGCGGCGTTGACGGGATTGACGAGAGCGACCGATAGGTTTGGCGATCCTCATCGGTCTCGCCTCACTCCTCTGTCGAGCGGCCGCGGCGCTGGCGTACGGCCTCGAACAGCAGGATGCCGGTCGCGACCGAAAGGTTGAGGCTTTCGACCTGGCCGTACATGGGAATCTTGATGAGGAAGTCGCAATGTTCCCGGGTCAGGCGGCGCAGGCCCTTGCCTTCCGCGCCGACCACCAGAGCCAGAGGAATATCAAGGTCGGTTTCGTATACGCTCTGACCCGCCTCGCCCGCCGCGCCCGCGATCCAGATTCCGCCTTCTTTGAGCCAGACCAGTGCCCGCGCCAGGTTGGTGACCTTGTAGATCGGCATGGTTTCCGCCGCCCCCGAGGCCACTTTAGCAACGGTGGGCGTAATCCCCACCGCCTGATCCTTGGTGATGATGACACCCTGAACTCCCGCGGCATCCGCCGTACGGAGACAAGCCCCGAGATTGTGAGGATCCTGAACGTGATCCAGTACCAGGAAAAAGCCCTTGCCGGCGCAGTGCTCGAGCGCGTCCTGCAAATCCGCCTCGCCCAACTCACAAGGCATATCCAGTTCGACGACGACGCCCTGATGATTGCGGCCTTCGGCCAGGCTGTCGAGCTGCTTGCGGTTGGCCGGATGAATCGTCACGCCCAACCCTTCGAGCGCTTGTTTCATCTTGGCGATGCGTCCGTCCATCCGCTGGACGTCCAGCCAGGCGGCGATCAGCTTGTCGGGCGTATGCTCGAGGGCGGCGGCAACCGCATGAAGGCCGACGATCCGGCGCGTCGACCTCATTTCTTGCCGCGTCTTCTGCGCGAGCGGCGTGGCGCGCCTTCCCCGGGCTTTTCCCGTTTGACCTGCTTGATCAATTCGAAATCCATTTTGCGCTCGTCCAGATCGACGCGCGCGACGATCACCCGGACCGCATCGCCCAGGCGGTAGGTGACCCCGCTGCGCTCTCCCAGCAGGCGGTGTCCGATGGGATCGTAATGGAAATAGTCCCTGTCGAGAGTCGAGATATGCACCAGGCCCTCGACGAATATGTCGGTCAGCTCCACGAAAAAGCCGAACGAGGTGACTGCCGAGATCACCCCCGGGAATTCTTCGCCTAGCTTGGACTGCATGTATTCGCATTTCAGCCAGCTCACCACATCGCGGGTCGCCTCGTCCGCCCGGCGTTCGGCGGCGGAACAATGCTCGCCGAACAGGGTCATGTCGTTCACGGAAAAACCGAACTCTTCCGCCGGCCTGCCTTCGAGCCCGTGCTTAATGGCGCGATGGATGAGCAGGTCGGGATACCGCCGGATGGGGGAGGTGAAATGGGTGTAGCCTTCCAAGGCCAGGCCGAAATGGCCCTTCTTCTCCGGGCTGTAGACCGCCTGGGACAGCGAGCGCAGCAGCACCGTCTGAATCAGATGTGCATCCGGCCGGTCGGCGATCTTGTCCAGCAGGGCACAATAGTCGGTGGGTTGAGGCTTTTCGCCCCCGCCCAGATGCAGGCCCAGTTCTCCGAGAAAGCTGCGCAGATCCGTCAGCTTTTCTGCGGACGGGCCGTCATGTATGCGCAGCAGATGCGGGATTTTAGCCCGCGCGAGATACTTTGCGGCGGCCGTATTGGCGGCGAGCATGCACTCCTCGATCAGGCGGTGTGCGTCATTGCGTACCACCGGCACGATGGTCGCGATCTTTCTGTCCTCGCCGAAAATGATCCGCGATTCCTGGGTGTCGAAGTCCATTGCCCCGCGGTTTTCCCGTGCCATCCGCAGAAGCTTATAGACCTGGTACAGCTCTTCCAGATGGGGAACCAGATTCTTGCGCGTGTGCCGCAGGTTCTGATCGCCGTCGACCAGGATTTTCGCGACCTCGTTGTAGGTGAGCCGGGCATGGGAGCGCATGACGGCGGGATAAAACTTGGAGCGGTTGATCTTGCCTTCGGCGTTGAGGAGCAGCTCGCAGACCATGCACAACCGGTCTTCATTCGGATTGATGGAGCAAAGCCCGTTGGAGAGGATTTCCGGCAGCATGGGAATGACCTGCTCCGGGAAATAGACGGAGGTGCCGCGTTTGTGGGCTTCCTGATCGAGCGCGGTGCCCGGGGCGACATAGTGCGACACGTCGGCGATGGCGACATAGAGCTTCCAGCCTTTCGAAGTGCGCTCGCAATAGACGGCATCATCGAAATCTCGTGCGTCCTCTCCGTCGATCGTCACCAGGGGTAGCTTTCTTAGGTCGACGCGCCCGGCTTTGGCTTCTTCGGGAACCAGGCGGCCCAGACCCGATATCTCGCCCAGCACGGGATCCGGCCAGGTATTCGGCAAATCGTGAGCCCGAATGGCGACTTCGATCTCCATGCCGGGGGCCATGTGATCGCCCAAGACCTCGACGACCTTGCCGATCGGCTCTCGTCGCCGTGTGGGCTGTTCGATGATTTCCGCGACCACGATCTGGCCCGGCGCGGCCTGCCCCACGTAATCCTCCGGGATCAGGATATCGCGGGGGATATATTTGCTGTCTGGGACTACGAAGGCGATGCCGCTCTCCACGTACAGCCGACCGACCAGGCGATTTGTGTTGCGCTCCAGGACCTCGACCACTGCGGCTTCGCGCCGCCCGCGCCGATCGACGCCCTGCACGCTGACCACCGCCCGGTCCTCGTGGATCAGGAGGCGCATCTCCTTGGGCGAGATGAACAGATCGTCGCCTCCCTCATCGGGCCGCAGGAAACCGAACCCGTCCGGATGTCCGATCACCCGTCCGGTGATCAGATCCTTGTGGTTGATATAGCAATAACGGTCGCGTCGGTTTCTGAGCAACTGGCCGTCGCGCTCCATGGCGTTGAGGCGGCGGCGCAGAGATTCGATATCCTCCTCTTCGCTCACGCCGAGCAGGCCGGCCAGTTCCTCCAGCCGGAGAGGGACGCCCTGTTCCTTGACGACCTGGAGAATGAGTTCGCGGCTGGGAATGGGCCGCGCGTATTTTTCCGCCTCGCGTTCGGCGAAGGGATCTTTGAATTTGGAGTTGCCGGCCTTCGTCTTGGAAGGAGATGTCATCGATCGGTGGTCCTGTAATGGCGGTCACGGTGAATGAGCCGTCCTGATTTCCGGAGAGGGAAACCGCGCTCAACCGGACAATGATAATGCAGTTGAAGACATTTGGGGGTATAAACCCCACGAACGAAGGCGAAAACCGGATGAAGGAGGGTGCTCGATGAGCCGATTCGGCCGATCCGTGTTGAGTCAACGGCGTTTTCCCAGGATGATGAACGGACGACCGATAGCCGTAAACCGGAGTCGACGATGTTCCCGGATTTCAAGGCCGGCATTTTGCTGGCCGCGATCTTGAACTGCTGCGCGATGAGTCCAGGAAAACCTTCTGAAACCGATTTGGAAACCAGCGTCTGCGGCTTTCTGAACGAGCCTCTGGCGTTCTGGTCCTTCAAGGAGGCGGCGGGCCGGCCGAATGCCGGGCGCGTGGCCGGTGTTCCGGGCGTCGAACGGGTTTCGTTCACTACCCGCGACGGCCGGGTTTTGGGCGGCTACCGACTGCGCCACGCCAAGCCCCGCGGTTATCTTTTGGTTGCCCAGGGCAACGCCATGCTGGCCGATCAGATCATGGGCGTGCTGGCGTTCTTTCGCGATTCGGGACTCGAGGTTTACGTTTACGACTACCGGGGCTATGGACTTTCCGAGGGTAAAAGCCGGCTCAAAGCCATCGTTTCCGATTATCGGGAGATCGTCGCCGCCCTGAACGGACAGGGCTACGGCCGCCGCTATCTGTACGGCATGTCCATGGGCGGTGTCATTCTGTTGGATGCCGTCGGCCCAACCGGGGAGTATGACGCCCTGGTGGTGGACTCCTCCCCCAGCCGGATTTCCAATCTGGGTTGTCCAGAGGAATACGATCCCGTGCTCAATCTCCCTCCGGACGGGGCCAAGCTCATGCTTATCCTCGGTTTGCGGGATCGGGTGGTGCCGTCTTGGGAAATCGAGGCGATGGCAAAAACCGTTCGGGAACGCGGCGGTTTCGTGTTGGAATCCCCCGAGTTCGCCCATCCGCTGCAGGACCTCGACCCCGCAATCCGGCGCCGACGCTTTCAGGCGATAGCGGATTTTCTGGCGCGATGAACCGGCCCGCGGCACTCCTACTGTGCCTGCTGTGCTGTGCCTGCGCGGGACCGATGAAAGCTCCTCCCCTCCGCGTGGAAGGCGGGCCTTGTTCCTCGATCTATGTGGTTAACCACGGCAAACACGCGGGACTGATCCTCCGACCCGCGGACATTCCCCGGGGGCTTTTGCCGGAAAGCGCGGATTTCCCTGGAGCGGACTATCTGGAACTGGGTTGGGGCGATTGGGATTATTACCAGGCGGATGCCCCCGGTCTCTGGCTGACCCTCAAAGCCGCCCTCTGGCCTACCGCCAGCGTGGTTAATGTGGTCGGCATCAAAGGCTCCGTCGCGGGCCGGTACGCCGGCTATGAAATCATCCGGCTCGAGCTGGAACCATCCGCATTCGCGGGGCTCGTAGCTTACATCCACCGAGGCTTCGTCAGGCGCGGGGCGGAGAAGGCCGCGCCGGTCGGGCCAAGGCATTACGGCGACAGTCTCTTTTATCCCGCCCGGGGGCGATTTCATATTTTCAACACCTGCAATACCTGGGTGGCGCGTGCCCTGGAGGCGGCCGGTTATCCCATGGGCATTTTTCGCCCGATCACGGCGGATCAGCTGATGGCTAAGGTGCGCCGGTTTGCCGGCAAACCAGCGGGTGGTTCAGAAATACGACCGCAGTTCGTTCTCCCGCTCGCATCCGCATCGTGAGCGCGGCGTCAATTTCAAGACGGCCTTTTCAATCTTGAGGCGAGTTCTCCAGATTCTCGGTCAACCTGACCGTTGTGCCGGGCCAGACTGACTACAATGGGTATGCCGTAGGCGCATTTTTTCTGCGGTCGTGCCCGAATCGGGGTGCCCTGTTCTACACGCATCTAGCGCGGAGGCGTTTATGCGAATACAAGAAACGACGTTAAGCGGGTTTTGGGCCCCTTTGGGCACTCTGTTGCACGGCATCGACAGAAAAACAATCGGCCTGCTGGCGACGTTCGCGGTCTTGATTTTGTTTGGTGATAGCCTTTTGCCGCTGCTCGGAGATGGCTTGCATCTCCTGCTCGAAGTGATCGAATCGTCGTTGGAGCACTCCCTGGAGTCATCCTTTGGTCTGACGCCAAGACAAGCGCAAATCAGCATCGCTTGGACTGGCTTGGCGTTAGTCGTCTGGTTATCCTGGTACCTGTCGCGCAAGGCCCATAACGCCGCGCGGCGCGCCTTCGCCGTCGCCCAGATGCGCTGGTGCGCGCTAAAGGGCTCGGCCAAGGCCGCCTGGGGTCATGTCGGCTGGATTCGAGTCGCCGTCATGGTCGGCGCGATGGGGGCGACGCTTTATTTATTCATCTGAGGCGTGCGAGCTTTCACTTCGTGTCTCGGTTAGGAAGGTGCGTCATACAGGCCACGGCCTTTTCGCGGGCGTAAAAGAATGAGAGTCTAATGATTTCCTGACACCGCCGCCGGAGGCAATCGATGAGTACATTTGCGCATATTTTGAGAACGAACCTCAACCACTTTCTGTTCGGGGTTCTGGCCATAATACCCCTCTACATCGTGGTTCAGATCTTCGTCTGGCTCGTCAACTTCGTGCTGAGTACCGTGTTCAACCTTCAGCAACGGACAGGGTATTATTCGATCACGATCGGCGTGTTCGTTGGCGTTTACGCGTTGTTGGCGTACATCGGTTACGAAATCGCCAAACACCGGCGCTCGCTGATCCTGTCCGTCTTCGATTTGGTCATCGGCCGGGTGCCGTTCTTCAATACCGTCTACCGGGTGACCACGAAGGTCATCGACATGTTCCGCGGTCGGGGCGATCATCCCGCCCGGGAAGTGGTGTATGTGGAATACCCCAAGGACGGTGTGTGGGTGCCCGCTTACGTGACCAACCGGGAGGGCGACCGCTATGTGCTCTATATCCCCACTTCGCCGAATCCCACCAACGGCTTCACCGTGATCGTCCATCAGTCCAAGGTGGTCAAGTCGGAACTGGATTTCGAGGACGTGACCAGCTTCGTGGTCAGCGTCGGCTCGGATTATCCCAAATCCCATGAAGCCTCGGGGCTGCCCCGCTGACGAGGCGAACAACCGTCCGCGCCATGAAGTGCGACGCTAGCCGGCGGGCGGATCGGCGTACTGATAGATCGGGCTGATCAGGCTTCCGGGCGGCAGGGTGATGAGTTGCTTGATGATGCCGTCGTTGAGCGCATAAACCCAGCCGTGCAGGACGGGACGTTGTTCCAGTTTCCAGGCGTGCTGGATGATCGAAGTGTGGGACAGGCGTTGAACCTGCTCGATGATATTGAGCTCCACCAGCCGGTTGGCCTGCTGTTCGTGGGTGTCGAGGGACTCGATTTCGGACTGGTGCAGGCGGTAAACGTCCTTGATGTGCATCAGCCACTTGTTGACCAGCGGCAGGTCGGAGCGCTGCTTGCCCAGCGCCGCCTTGATGCCGCCGCAGTTGTAATGGCCGCAGACGATCACATGCTTGACCTTGAGCACGTCGACCGCGTACTGCAAGACGCTCAGGCTGTTGAAGTCGGTGGTGATGACCTGGTTGGCGATGTTGCGGTGCACGAAGATCTCGCCGGGCTCCGCATTGACGATGATCTCCGCCGGCACCCGGCTGTCCGCACAGCCGATCCAAAGGAATTCAGGGGTCTGGTCTTTGGCGAGCCGTTCGAAATACTCCGGCTCCCTGATGATTTTCTCTTCGGCCCAAGCCTTGTTTTCCAGCAACAGCTTTTCAAAGGGTTTCATGACATTCTCCTTGGAATTGAAATTTCAAAGAATCGCTAACGGAATGCGCCGGTAGAGGCTCCTCAGCAGGATCGGCGCCAGTAGGGTGGTCAGGGCGATGACGATGATCAGCGCCGCATAGAGTTCATTGTTTAGAATTGCGGAAACTCGCCCCAGTTCCGCGAAAATCAGACCCACCTCGCCGCGCGGAATCATGGCGATGCCGATGGCAAAGCGCGCCGGCCAAGGGCCACGCAACAGCAAGGCGCCCAGCAGCTTGCCGAGTACGGCGATTACGAACAGGCTCAGCGAGAACGACCAGATGAACGGCGACGTCCAGTCTATCACCCGCAGGTTGAGCGACAGGCCGACCATCACGAAAAAAATCGGCACGAACAACTGAATGATGGGGCGCATCTGGTTCTCGATGCGTCCGGCGAAATCGGGGTCGGTGCGCAACGCCAGACCGAACGGCATAAAAAACCGCCGCGACAGGGCGAGGCCGGCCGCGAAGCCTCCCAGCAGCTCCGGCGCGCCCATAGCATGCGCCAGCCAGGCGAAAAACAGCACCAGCGAGACGATGGTGGTCGGAATCAGCCCGTCGGTCTGGCTGACACGGTCGAATTTTCTGATGATCAGGGAAATGAGCTTGGCGAACACGGGCGCCAGCAGAAAGAATACGGCGATGAATGACATGACGCGCCCGGCGTTGCCGAGGTTCACCTCGCCGGCCTGCGAAAATTCATACAGCATCGCCAGCAGTATCACCCCCAGGACGTCGTCGATCACCGCCGCCCCCAGCACCACATGGGCTTCCGGGCTATTTTGGCGCTGCAGGTCGGTGAGCACGCGGATGGTGATGCCGATGCTGGTCGCGGTCAGGGCGCCGCCGATGAACAGCGATTCCAGCAGACTCAATTGGAATAGGTTCCGGCTGAGCAGGAAGCCGAAAACGAACGGCAAGATGAACCCGCTGACTGCGACGAACAGGGATTGAAATCCGGTTTTCACGAGCTGGCGGATATCGGTTTCCAAACCGACCTCGAACAACAGCAGAATAATCCCGATCTCCGCCAGCAGCTTGATGACCTGATCCGCTTCCAGCCACCCCAAAAGACTCGGGCCGAGCAACACGCCGGCCAGCAACTCGCCAACCACCGGCGGGCTTTTAAGACGCGCGAAGACCTCCGCGAACAGGCGCGAAGTCAGCAGGATGACCATCAGGTAGAAAAAGAACTGGTGGACTGCGGGCGTCTCCATGCGGCGAATCCTTTGGGTGGACGAAACGGTTAATTCGGAGCCGTTTTCAGATTAGATGAATGAATGCGGGGCACGTTGCGCTGTCGATGCTCAAGGAAGCACCGGAGATGCGGGACGTGATCCTTTTCGCCTACACGGTCATGTCTCGCATCATGACTGAGCATGATGGTATCTGCATTTTGCGGAATATGTTCGTGACAGGATGTTCGTTTGTTTATTTCGCTACCAGTCGGCATACTGAGAAAATGCGTCATTCTGGCATGGGTTGCCGGAATCCAGACTCTGTGCATGGGATCAAGTCAACGTCGCTGTCGGCTAGGTACCGGCATTTCCCACCCGCAAGACGAACGAACTTCACGCGAGCAACTTACAAGGGGTTTGCCGATACCTTGACGGTCGCGTTGCCGTCTTTGTCGAGTGTGAGCGATTCGACATGCGCCACCACCTCAACGGCAACGAAGGGCTTTGTAAGGATTGAGTTGCAGCCGCCACTGGCAGGCGGAACAGGCCGCGCCCAGTCCGCCTGCGTAGCGCTTTTACCGCTATGTCGTCGAGTAATTCCGGCACGGTCTTCCGCTGAGCGTTCGCGCCCAAAAAAGGCGTTTTGCATGCGGTAATGGGGTCAGTTGATCGACTTTTCCCTTTGTTCAACTTTCCGTGGTCCGCTCTCACTCCGCCAACTGCTTGCCGCAAGGCTTTTCAGCTCTGCGGGGGAATGCGTAATACTTGGCCAGGGTAGATCTTGTCCGGATGTTTCAGCATAGGTTTGTTCGCCTCAAAAATGACCATGTATGCGTTGGCATTCCCGTAACATTTCTTGGCGATCATCGACAGGGTATCGCCTCGCTCCACGGTGTGAAATTGGCTTTCGCCACCCGCCTGACCCGCCAAAACCAAATTGTCTTCCACCTCGCCGATGCCCTCCACGTTGCCGCAAGCGAGGATCACCTTTTCGCGCGCTGCCTGATCGGGTACCTTGCCGGATACCCGAGCTTTCTGCGCGGCCTTGTCAACTTGGACCATTAGTTCGGTCACCGGTAATTGCAGAGATTGGATATACGTCGTGATTGCGGCGCTGGCGGAGCGGTTAGCGGACGCCTCGTCGGCGCCCGTGTCATGGCCGAACAGCTTTTCGCCGGCTTCCCGAATGAAACTGAATAAGCTCATAAGTCCTCCCAATGCCAATCGGAATATTGAATACAGCTGGAGTGCGCACCTTAACTGTTACCCTCATTTCCTGCAAGCGCATCCATCGGGGAACTGCTATCGCGTAGCACCCTCCTGCTTTTTGCTGTAATGATGAGACAAAAATCCCGGTTTAATTCCGCGTCAGCCGCTCATAGTCGGCCTTGCTTAGGATATAAATCGGGCTCGCAGATATTCTGGCGATCGCGTTGCCCTCCCTGTCGACGGTTAGCGGTTCGACATGCCCTACCACATCCACCATAACCCAAGATTTTGAAGGATCGCGTTGTAGCCGCCAGCCGCTGATCGCTTCATCCGCTCGCCAGATCATGAAGGTCTCGCCGAAATAGGCCGCCTGGATATTGTTATCCTGGGTATTGACGGACTTGTAGGGCAGGCCGTCGATCAGCGCTCCGGCGGTATACAAGGCCGCTTCGCCGGGCTTGTGGCCCATGGCGTAGTCCCAGAGCCGTCCGTAGCCCGAGTCGTACTCGTGGCCGAGGCAGAAGGCAATTCCCAGATAATCGGCACGGCTGTTGGCCCAGGCGATCATTTTCGCGGCCTGTTCGGCCTGCCAGCGGCGGCCTGTGTACCCATGGGCCGCCTTGGCACCGGTCTCACCAAGCCAGAAGGGCAGGGTGTTTTTCCGCCCGAGGCTGGCATAAGCAGCCAGCACGCCGCGCTCGTCTTCGCTGTCGCTATTGCCGATCGGCCCGCCGAAGCGAGGTGGATTTTTGGGATAGGCGTGGATATCCCAGGCATCCTGGTATCGGTCCAGGCCGAGTTTCAGCACTTCCGTGAACCATTTCCCTGCGCCCAGTCCGCCTGCATAGTCGGAGTTGTTCCCCATGTCGCCCGGACGTACCAGGCTGCCGCCCACGTAGTGGCCGTCGCTTCGAGCCTTATGCACCTGCTCGTGCTCCTGCTCGGCCCGCTGCACCCAGTGGGCGGGATCGCGCAGCTTTTGCCATTCCGCTTCCCGGCGAATGTCGATCTCGTTGTTCGCCTTGAAAAAGCGGGTGTAGGGCGCGACGGCATCCATGAATTTCTGCCCGTCTTCCGGTTTGTCGTTGAGCCAGTGGCTGTCTCCCGCCGTGTCGCCGAACAGGATAATCCCGCGTTTTCTCGCGAGTTCCCATTTTGGACGATATTGCGGTTCGAATCCGGGATAGGACCCGTAACTCTTATAGATGCCCATCTGTTCCAGCCAGTCGAAGTATCCGCCTTCGTGCCGGAAGCCTTTGTCGCCGTCGGTCAAGGCGTAGTAGTCATTGTTCCAGAGCTTCTTCTTATCCAGCCGTTCCTTCTGGGCGACGACGCCCCGTACCACCGTGAACCCGTCGGCCGGATAGGCCATGATCAGTTTGCCTTCGGGCGTGTGCAAGGCGGGATAGACGGCGTAATAGCGGGCCTCCGGCGCCTTGCCGAAATCGGCGACCACTTCCCCGGGGAACAGGCCCGGTATCTCGCGCACGCCGATCTCCTTGCCGCTGTAGTCGACCAAGCGCAGTCTCAGCTTGGCCCGGAACCTGGGCAGCGGAGCCGATAAAGCGGGCTCCTCCAGGATCGGGTGCCAGCGGATGTCGGCCCGGAGTTTGAGCGGGTCGCCCGGGTGGGGCAGATTGGCCGGGGAATCGACATAAACTAGGGGCCGTAGTTTCGCCGCCACCCCGTTGAGGGCGAGGTCGGCGGTGGGGTCGGTCAGCTGGGTCCTGATCGAATCCAGGGGATGGCCGGCCTCATCGGTGAAGCGGGCGGCGAAGAAAAAGCTCTGGCCCTGATCGTGCTGCATCACAAGCTTGACGAGCAGGCTGTGCCAACCCGGCGCAAGATCCAGGCTCGCGACCTGCGGCGCTTCGGCTCGCTCGGCTATGGCGGTCACCGCCAGACCTTCGGTGGTCAGACCCTTCAACGCGGTCTTGGCTTGATCGCCCGGAGAGGGGAATTCGGCCGGTGGGTTCGGGTCACTGACAAATCCGAGGGGCTGCCCATCCATCCAGCCGGCAGTCCTGATCCCGAATTGGCGCACATGCAGGAATGCGCGCGTGGGTTGATCCGCGCGAATATAGAGCTGGGCATAGCCGGTCCCACCCGACCAACCATACGAATGAGTCGTGGCGGCCTCGATGACCGCGACACCGTTTGCCGTGGTGGGCGCCTTCTGCCACGTGCGCATTTCTCCCCCCATCATTTGGGTGCTGAGGTAGGACTGATCGGGATTGGGGCGCAATACCGTTTCGGTATCCAGGCCGTAGATCGAGACACCCGCGACCCCGTCCTGTAGACCGCCGACCAGCCAGGCGTCCGGGACGCCTTTCCGCAGCGGTTTCGGCACATCCGCGTTCTTTGACGTGAGGGCAGGCATTACCCCGGCTTTTCCGGGATCGGCGAGAAACCGGGCGACCTCGGTTTCGCTCTTGGGCCTGACCAAGGTGCCGAGGACTCCGTAGTGGTCGTCGGTAATCACCGCGGCAGGCAGCATGGGCAGGTTCAGCCCGCGGGCCAAAGCCTGCGCATCCGGGCCGATCAGATACCTCACCTGGAGCTTTTCGTACCAAGGGCGCACCGCATCGGCGGCCAGGCCCCGAAACAGGGTTTCACCCTTCTCGCCCTTGCCGTCCAGGACATAGAGCTGTTTGTCAGCGCTCGGGATCGTCTTGGTCAGCGCCAGGAAGCGGTTTCTGACTTGGGCCTGCGACGGGCTCATCCAATCGCCGAGCGGTGTTTCCAGCTTGAGGAGGAACGCATCAAATACCTTGGCGCCGTCCGCTTTGCCGGCGTTTTCGATCTGCAACATCGTATCGCCCGGCAGCACCGCGACGGTGGATTCGCCTTTGAGCCACTGATATTCCCAGGGCGAGGTGTTGGTGAACACGAAAGTGCCGCGGGTCGCCAAATTTTTGGGATCGGCCCCTGCCTTGATCGTGAAGGTCTGGGCGACCTGCGAGACTTCGCCCCCGCTCTTGTAACGGGCGAAAAAGCTGTAAAGGCCGGGCGGAATGGCTGGCTTCAAGTCGAACTGAAAGGTCGCGCCCCAGGCCCCGAAGCCCTTGTGGAACACTTGAACCTCGTCCTTTTCGGTCAAAAGGGAATCCGCCCCTTGTTGCGCCGTGGGCGTCCCGAGGCGGACTTGAACGGCTGTGTTCTTCTCGGAAGACGCCCGGACAGGCGTCTTGCCCAAATCGAGAAGCACCAGTGGCCTGTCCGTCGTGCCCGCCGCAGGAAGCGCTGGCGGCGGTGGGGGCGGGCCGAGCAGAAAGGCGTCGAAAATCTTCGCATCGTGACCGGCGCCGCTATTGCGCACTTCGATGACCGCGTCATCGGCCTTGAGCGTCACGGGCGGTTCGGCCGCAATCCAGGCGTATTCCCAGCCCTTGGGTTTCAGCTGGAAGGCGGCGCGTTGTTCCAGCCTCGATATATCCGGGCCGGCCCATATCTCGAAGGTCTGCACGCAGACATCGGGCTCCCCGCCTTGTCGCCAGCGCGCCCAAAACGTGTACGGGATGGCGGCAAGCCCCGGCTTCACCCTAAATCGGAATGCCACGTTCCATGCGCCGAAACCCGGGTGAAGCGAGGTGACTTCATCCTTGTCGGTTCGGATCGAGGTGTCCCCTCGACTTGCGGCGATTTCTCCCGCAAAGACACGAGTGGTCGCGTCCTTCGCCGCAACGGACGGCGATTCGCCGCCTAACTCGAGCAGAAGAGAAGGTTGCTCGGCGCTGCCTCGTACCGGCAGTCCGGCGAGTTCGGCGGCGCTTGCAGCGGCCATCCAGACGATCGTAACGACTGCGATCCAGCTACCCGATATCTGCTTCGCCATGCGATTTATGCTCCCCCGATACGCCACTTAGATCAGCTTCGTCGACTGCCCCGAAATCTGCGTGCCCTTGCCTTCGGGGTTCCGGCCGATTATATCGATTTTGCATGGCCGGCCCGCTCGAGGGTCCTAAGCCATTGGAAAGCATCGGACATTCCGAAGGGATGTTTTTTTGATAACATGGCCGAACGCCCTGCCCGATTTTCATTTTGCCGAACCATCGAACATACCCCGATTTATTGCTTTCTGGCGATCGGCCCTTGATTAAAGTCTCATCATCCCGGTTGGGCCAATCGATCCGCGTCGACGAGGGCTCAAGACGGATGACCTTGAAACGTCTTTTCTCATTGAAGTACCTGGCGGCCTTCGGGTTCTGCCTCGCATTGATTCCCCTCCTGATCGCCGTGGTGGATGCGGCTTTCGCCGTGGAGGAAGTGGCGGGTTCGGGGCAGGCGGCGATCTACCAGGTGCTCAACCAGTCAAAAACCATTGGTTTGGTGATTCGGCGGGTCAAAGAGGTCGAGCGCAAAGCCAAGTATTTCTCGCTCTTGTCGGAACCGTCCCTGCGTGATCCCTATGAACGTCAATCTTATGAAGGCGTCCGGACGTCGCTGGAGCAAGCCTTGGAGGAATTGCGGCACCTGGAGGTCGACAAAAATTTAGTTTCGTATATCAACCAGTTAACGGAGAAGGAACGGCTGATTTACCAGCAGGTTGTCGGTTCACAAACCGCCGATAATCATGGGCTTCCGGTCGAGGAGGCTTTCCGGTCCCTGCACGGTTTGGCCGATGACCTGCGGCGCGTGATCGCAGAACAGGTCGAGCGCGAAGTGAGCGAGCTTCAGGAACATTCCACATCGGTTCGACAGCGCCTCCTGATGCAGCTATCGATCCTATTGCCGGTTTCCGTCGCTTTGATCGTGATTCTGACGACCCTATTCAGCAGGGTGATCCGGCAGCTGGATGCGTCGATCCGAAGGCTCGGGGCCGGGGATTTCATGGAGCCCATCAGAGTCGCGGGGCCGCAGGATTTGCGATATCTCGGCGAGCGGCTGGAGTGGCTACGCACGCGCCGGTTGGCTCTGGAACAGTCCAGGCAAGAATTCCTCCACAACTTCTCCGGCGAGATCAAGACGCCACTCGTGGCCATTGGTAAAGGATCGCAACTGCTTGCGGACGAGGCGGTGGGCGAATTGAATCCCAAACAACGCGACATCGCCCAGAAGCTGACCGGCGGCATGCAGGAACTGCAAGCGCTGATCGAAGATATTATTCGCTACAGTCGGTTCAGCGCGGATTCGTTGAAACATCCCAAAGAAGTCGTCAACATGGAGGCATTGGTGAAATCGGTCATCCGGGATTCTCAGGCGCGCCTTGCAGACAAGTCCCTGAAGATCAAGGAATTGATTCAAAAGATCGAGGTGGCGGGTGTTCCCGAGCGGTTGCGAACCCTAGTCGATGAGCTGATTTCCAATGCAGTGAAGTTCTCGCCGATGGGCGGGGAGATCAGGGTCATTCTCCGCGCTTCCGGATCCAATATGGAACTGGAGGTCGAAGATGATGGGCCCGGCATTGACGCCAATGAACGCTCGCGCGTGTTCGAGCCATTTTTCCGGGGCAGGGCGGCGAACACCCTCGAGGCTAAGGGGTCCGGCATGGGCTTGGCGATCGCTGGCGAGTGCGTCGCCAGCCATCAGGGGATGATCGAGGTCGTCGAGCCGCGTCAAGACAAGCAGGGTGCCCGCATCCTGGTCCAAATTCCACTCCTTGAAAAGTCTGAATGAAAGCGATAGTACGAATTACAAGCTTGGTTGCCTTATTGTTACTGACCGCTTGCGCGGATTTCTACTCCACCAGGCCCTACACGCCGTATTACGGCGGTTTCCAGGATGCTTATGCGCGCTCGGACATCGACGAGTTATTGCGGTTCGGTGCTGATTTTGCGAAGAAAACCGGTGCGTCCCGCGCGGAGCAATGCCGGCAGTTGCTGGGGCGCGAACAGGATGCCTCCAGCGTAGGGGTCCAATTGCATCTGATGATGGGCCGGGTGCTTTCCGAAGCCTGCGGCGATATCCCCAAGCTGTTGAGATCATTGGACGCCATCCCGCCGGGAAGACTCCCCGATGGCCGGGTCCAATCGCTGGTCGTCTTTCATACGGAGGCCCTGAAACGGCTCAATAACCTCTCCAGGAAGCAGGCGGCGGTCGAGCGGAAACAGAAGACGGTTCATCCTACGGCGGATTCCAAAAACGATGACGCCAGGATTCTACGGGAAAAGCTGGAAGCCATTCGGGCCATCGAAAAGAATATGGACGAAACCGGGGGCGGGGAATAAGCGGATGAGCGATTGGGGAAAGAATGTAAAACCTGAAGTGTACTGACGATTTCGCTTCACTCGTCATTGTAAGAATGCGCTGAGCGGTTAGACTCATTAAATGAGCAACTGATTCAGACTCGGCCATGTCATCCAGCGAAACTCCACAACTGCCTTTCCCGCTCCGGCTCGACTCGATTGATTCCTGGCTGGCCGATTTACCCGTTACGAACAGCCGCGAATGCTGCCGGATACTTTATGCAGGCTTGCAGGCACTGAATGGCAACGAGCTCGATCCGCCATTGCGGTTGCAGGCGTTGGAAAGGTTCAGGCCTCTGGTCGTTCTCCAGGCTCGCAATCTCATCCCTTATTTCGTGGGCAAGCCACTGCCTCTGGGTGAAAAGATACGCAAGCTGGCCAAGCTGAGCGCCCAGTTTCACGCCGAGTTGGCCAAAGGATACGAGACGATTGCAAAGCGAGATAATTTTGCCGAGTTGTTCGAAGCGAAGGAGCAGGCCACGATCATCCATCGTGCCCTGCAGTCCTACGAGCTGCTGTTGCTGCATCTCGCGCACACGTATGAAATGCCGTCTTCGTCCATCGCGGAGAAGCTCGATGCGCTTTACCGGTTGGCCGAGGCGGCCGATGTCCACAACTTGAACTTGAATGATCCGGACTGCTCGCCGAATGCCGCTTCGAGTATCAGCGATCTGTTCAAGCGCATCCAGGCTTTCCGGTTGGCAGCGCCCAACCGCCTGAGCCAGGAAGACATTCGGCAATACTACGACTTATTGCGGCAGTACGACGGGCTCATTCACCTCGGCCGGAATCCGGGCGAGGCGGGTGGGCAGGCGGAGTTGTCTGTTGATCCGAATTCTGGTCGGGTGCCGCATTCTCCGATTCGGGTTGCCGATAATCGGGGGAATATCCCTCAGGTGCTTTTCGGGGCATTCGTGGGGAAGCTCGACGCCCTGCGTCAGCCGACGGTGCCCGCCGGCGCCAGACTGAATGAGAGTCTGTCGGTTTATCTTCAGGTGCGTTTGGGCGCAATGCCTCCGCTGATGGCGGGGCAGAAAAGCCGAAACGCGGTGTTGATTTTGGGGTTCGACGTCTTAGTCTTGGCTTTGGCCAAGCTGCTGGTGAAATCGGAGCATCGGGCTTCCTGGGCCGACATGACCGAGCTCGAACTCGTGCCTTTGAGCGATCACACCGGTGCGGGTCCGGGACTGGAATCTTCGAAGTCGGCAGGTACGTTCACTTCTGCGCCATTCTTAAAAAAATCGGTCAAACCCCAAGTCGGAGGGGACATCTGGAGCCAGCCGATGGGGGAATTTCCCTGCCAGGTGCACCGCACCGAAGCGCCGGGCTATTACCTCTTGGATCATGCCGCAGGGGCGTTGCGCGTGGGTCGCCTGGTTGGGCTGAATACCGACAACAAACTCATCCAGATTGGTCGGGTCTGCGGCAGCGGGCATGAGGGTGCTCGTTCGTTTGACGGCTTCGAATTGCTGGCGAGTGATGTGAACCTGGCCCGGATTTTTTGCGATACCGCGCCGCAGATCGGACGCCAAGCTTTGTTCGTCAAAGCCGCAGCCGCCGGAAAGGAATGTTACGGGCTGATACTGCCACCCCTCAAGCTACGCAGTGGCGAGGGTCTTGCCGTTGAACTGGACGGGCGCAGGGAAAAATATCGGATCGCGAAACTGCTGGAGGCTACCAGTGAATTCAGCCAGTTCGAGATCGTCCGCGAGGATGATACAGCCAGCGGCTGAACGAGCGCCCCGCCGACGCTTCATGGCTTGAACCCAACTTTTACAAATGTTTCCAGTGTTGGAACATGGCCGCTTGTCCGCAAGGGACTCCGCTGGAATTCAACAGGTTCCAGACCACCGCGTCTTCGATCAAGAAGCGCCGTCCGTGCCGTCCGATTCTCACGCCCCGATAATGCTCGATATAACCGCGTTGGTTGACTTCGGCTAGCAGCCGCGTGCGCTCTTCCTGGTTGACCGTCTCCGCCGAGAGTCGCGAGGGCAGGACGGTCAGTTCTTCCCAACTCATCCCGAACAGTTCGAGCGCGGCCCGGTTGGCGTAGTTGAAAATCGGGTCTTTCGCCGCATCATGGGAAACCATCGCCAATGGCGCATGAAAAAGGTAGCGGGCGGCTTCCTCGTCACTCATGCGGGGGCTGACCAACTCGCGCCCGGTCCAGTGACGATAGGAGGTCCGCAAAAGAGCGATGTGGTCGGCCAGAAAGGCGTTTTCTTCGGAGGGTTTTGAGAATTCGCTCATGTCTTTCGTCCGGATTGAACGGCGTAAGCCGATTTTACCGCGGGTTCCGTGCTGCCGGCGATACCCGTACCAGCCAGCCATGGATGCGGTTGATGAGGAGGTCTTCCACATCTTTGAAATCGGCTTCCGGGTCGTTAATGGTCGTTTGTCGGTAAGCCTCATTTTTTTTCATGATCCGCTTGCGTGTTGGCGCGGCTTCCTCCGTCGCCATTTCGTCGCGGCGGCTCAGTATATCCAGCAACGGAATGTTCACCTTGCCGAGATCGGCCAGGCCGGCAGCGTCCCGCTCGGCCGCGCTCGATGCGGGCGAATCGATGATGATCGCGGCAGTCGTTATGGTATCCGGGGTGCGTGCCAAGTAACGCAACACCGTGAGTGCGCCGGTGCCATGTCCGATCAGGACGATGCGATCATGATTTTTGGATTTCAGATAGTCGATGCCGGCTTGGATACGCGCGACAGCTTCCGGCAGCAAGGCGAGGTGGTCTTGTAGGTCGGCGCCCGCTTCCCGCATAGGCCCCTGCAGGGCGAGGGTGTCCCAGCCCCGCTCCGGCAGCCGCTTGCGCATGGATTGCAGGATGTCCGCCGCGTCGGCTGAGGCGTCCAGCTCATGCAGCAGGATCAGGCCGCCCCGGGTTTCCCGGCTGATGGCCTCCCGGTAGAATGCTTGAAATTTCACGCCCGCCGTTTCCAGCCAAATCGCTTCGCCGGCGCCCGCCCGCGCGGTCGTTTCCTCGGCGATCCCTTGCTCCCGAGGCAGGTCGGTGGCATGTCCACCCTGCCAACCGGCGAGTGTCGCAAGACATGCCGCAACGATTTGTAAGGCCCTGATCATCGCCGAATTGGTTGCTCCGAGGTTCTGTATTGCGGGATCGCCCGCTGCCTGATTTAGAGCGTGATTGGCATTGTACACAGCGTTTACTGGAAAGCAGCGCTGCATCAACGCGCCTCTCAATCGCAGCGGTTCTTTTCGTGTAAACTGACGCAAATCTCGATCGGGCGCGTTCCTTAAAGGCTTAAGCCGATGTGGGCCGCCGCTCTCTCTTACAACGTTCTTAGCGTGGAGTGAACTCATATGACAGAACTAGCGGAATATGTCGACGGCCTGCCCAATATTTGTGGCGAGGAGAAGGCTCTCGAGCAGGCGTTGAAACAGCGACCACAGACCGTATTCTTGAAGGATAGTAGGATTTCCTTCGATCGGATCAAGAGCGCCTGCGCGATCGCGCTACACATGCACCAACCCCTGATACCCGCAGGCGGCGGCGATCTTCATAGCGCCGACATCATCAGCAATCTCCAGTACATGATGGAGAACCAGGGTTTTGGCGACAACCACAATGCCCCGGTCTTCCACTGGTGCTACAAGCGCATGGGTGAATTCGTGCCGCAGTTGATCCGGGAAGGCAAGCAGCCGCGGGTCATGCTCGAGTATTCGGGCACTCTGTTCCACGGCCTCAGAAAAATGGGACTGCACGATGTTTTAGACAGTCTGAAAACCATCACTTGTCATCCCGATTATCGCCATGCCGTGGAATGGCTGGGTTGCCCCTGGGGACACGCCGTCGCTCCGTCGACGCCGGTGCAGGATTTCCGCTTGCACGTGAGAGCCTGGCAGCATCATTTCGCGGCCATATTCGGCCTGGAGGCCTTGAGTCGCGTGCGGGGATTCTCGCCCTCGGAAATGGCTTTGCCCAACCATCCCGACGTGGCCTACGAATACGTTAAGACCTTGCGCGACTGCGGTTATGCCTGGGTGCTGATCCAGGAACACACTGTCGAACGGCCGGAAAACGGCCACGGGCCCGAGAAGAAACACCTGCCGCATCGTCTCGTCTGTACGAGCTCCAGGGGTGAAACCGCCAGCATCATCGCGATTCTCAAGACCCAGGGCAGCGACACCAAGCTGGTCGCGCAAATGCAGCCTTATTACGAGGCCAAGAGCGTGTCGCGCTGGGAGCTCGCGGGGAAAAGCGTGCCGCCGCTGGTCACCCAGATTGCTGATGGTGAAAACGGCGGGGTGATGATGAACGAGTTCCCGTCGAAATACATGGAGGTGGTGCACGAGGCCAGCGGGTCGGAGAGTCCGCTGATGAACGCCACCGAGTATCTTGAGCACCTGTTTGCGATGGGCATCAAGGAGGACGACCTTCCCGTCATTCAGCCCCTCTGGCAGAAAGCCATCTGGGATCGCTTCACGCCCGGCGATGGCGCGGAAAAGCTCGAAAAAACCATTGCCGAGATCAAAAAGGAGGATCATCGCTTCCACATGGAGGGGGGCAGCTGGACCAATAACATCTCCTGGGTGAAAGGTTACGAAAATATCCTCGGGCCGATGGAGGACGCCAGCTCACGCTTCTACGAGAAGATACTCAAGAAGAATGTTCCAAGCAGCGATCCGCGTTATCGCAATGCCCTGTTCCACTTGATGACCGCTCAAACCAGTTGCTATCGCTATTGGGGGCAAGGTTTGTGGACGGACTACGGGCGCGAAATATGCCGCCGGACGATGGAAATCCTGGGCGGGGATTGAAGGGTGGGGGACGCCGCTAAACCCCGACGATGAGCGATCTTTTCGCCGTCGCCGAGCAGTGCCTCTGTTCGCCCGACATCGAAACCAAGCTCTCGCTTACCCATGAAGCCTGGCGGTTGAGTGGCGAGGGCGAGCTGAGTTTCGAATCCGGTTCCGAACCCTTGCCCATAACAGCGGCGTGTTTTCCGGAACGGCCGATTCTGGTCGAGCCCCGCGACCTCCCGAAGCGCAAGCTGAACTCGCCGGAGGGCAGGACGGCTCTGCTGCACGCTGTTGCTCACATCGAATTCACCGCCATCCACCTGGCCTGGGACCACCTCTATCGCTTCCGGGGACTGCCGCTCGACTACTACCGCGACTGGCTGGGCGTGGCCCGCGAGGAGGCCGAACACTTCGAGATGATCCGCCTGCGATTGCGGCAACTCGGCTCGGATTACGGCGAATTGCCCGCCCACGGCGGTTTGTGGAGCATCGCCGCGGAGACGGCCTATGATGTGGCAGCGCGTATGGCCCTGGTGCCGCGGTTCATGGAGGCGCGGGGGTTAGACGTGACGCCGGGGATGATTGAAAAGCTGGAACAGGCGGGTGATCCTGAAAGCGTCGCCATCTTGACCCGAATCCTGGAGGATGAAGTCGGGCACGTCGCATTGGGTTCGCGTTGGTTCCTGCGGGTGTGCGAGCAAAGGGGATCGGCGCCGGAGGATGAATATTTCGCCCTGATCGACCGGCACCTGCGAGGTCAGACGCGCGGGCCGTTCAATTTCAATCTTCGCAGAAAGGCGGGTTTCAGCGACGGGGAATTGGACCGGTTAGAAGCCTTGAGTTAGAACGCAGGTTTCCCCGGTTGCCGACAACCGGGGCGATGACTAACGAAGGCGGGATTGTTTGGCGGCAGCCAGGGGTTCGGTGCTGCCATAGTGGCTACGGACATAACGTTCCACGATGGCCTGAAACTCGTCCGCAATATTGTCGCCCTTCAGCGTGACCGTCTTGACGCCGTCCTCGAACACCGGGGCGACGGGTTGTTCGCCGGTGCCGGGCAGGCTGATGCCGATGTTGGCGTTCTTGCTTTCGCCGGGGCCGTTTACCACGCAGCCCATGACGGCGACGTGCATGTCTTCCACGCCCCGGTATTGTTTCTTCCACTCCGGCATCTTGTGACGCAGATGGCTCTGAATCTGTTGGGCCAGCTTCTGGAAATAGTCGCTGGTGGTGCGACCGCAGCCGGGGCAGGAAATGACCATCGGCGTGAAGGAGCGGATACCCAGGGTTTGCAGAATCTCCTGCGCGACGATGACTTCCAGGCTGCGATCCGCGCCCGGTTCCGGCGTCAGGGAGATGCGGATGGTGTCGCCGATGCCTTGTTGGAGAAGAACGGACAGTGCGGCGGTGGAGGCGACGATACCCTTGGAGCCCATGCCGGCCTCGGTTAGACCGAGGTGAAGCGCGTAATCGCAACGCGAGGCCATGGATTCGTAGACGGCGATCAGTTCTTGCACCCCGCTCATCTTGCAGGACAAAACGATGCGGTGTTTCGGCATCCCCAGATCGACCGCTTTTTCTGCGCTTTCCAGCGCCGAGGTGATGACCGCCTCGCGCATGACTTCTGGCAAAGCTCTGGGTTCGGCCAGCTGTGCGTTTTCATCCAACAGGCGTGCCAGCACGCTCTGATCCAAGCTGCCCCAGTTCACCCCGATCCGTACCGGCTTGTCATAACGGCAGGCGAACTCGATCATCTGGGCGAATTGGGGATCGCGCTTGCTCCCACGGCCGACGTTGCCCGGATTGATACGATACTTGCTTAGGGCCTCGGCGCAATCCGGATATTTATCCAGCAACTTGTGGCCGTTAAAATGGAAGTCGCCGATCAGGGGCACATTGCAGTCTTTTTTGTCTAAGGCTTCGCGAATGCGCGCGACGGCTGCGGCTGCTTCTTCCCGGTCAACCGTGACGCGAACCAGTTCCGAGCCGGCCCTGGCGAGTTCGTAAACCTGTTTGACCGTACTATCGACGTCCGCGGTATCGGTGTTGGTCATCGATTGAACGACGACGGGGGCGCCGCCGCCAATCTGCACGTGACCGACTTTGACGCCGACGGTGTTTTTACGATTCATGTTCTTCAGTCCTCGGAGCAATTGCGGATTGTTCGGGCTATTTTATAGGCAAGTCATTGTCGCTTAAAGACGCGGAGGACAATTTCCGAGAGAATTACTCGGTTGTCCGTTATAGTTAGCCTTTTCAAGTGTTAGGGAACTCGTGCGCATCCAGTACTTTTCCGACATCCATCTGGAGTTCTGCGGTTTGAAAATCGGCCAAACCGACGCCGATCTGATTGTCGCCGCCGGCGACATCGGCATCGGCTGCATGGGACTTGAATGGCTCAAGCAAATAAAAAAGACCGTTGTCTATGTCGCCGGCAATCACGAATTTTACGGACGCGAATATTTCGCCACGATCGACGCCTTGCACGTCGGGGCCAGGGGGAGCAATGTCCATTTTCTGGAGCGGGAAAGCTTCATTTCCGGTGATGTTCGTTTCCTCGGCTGCACTTTGTGGACCGAACTCGGCGGCGATGAAAACGACCAACTGGAGGATTTGCTTCGGTTGGTGAACGATTTTAAGAAAATCCGCTATCGGCGGGACGTGCTGAACTTTCGCGACTATGTGTTGATGCACCGGGAATCCCGTCGCTGGCTGACCAACGAGCTGGAACAGCCTTTCGACGGCAAGACCGTGGTGATTACCCATCATGCGCCCACGCCCTGGAGTTGGCACGAAAGTCCGAGCAGCGTCAAGCGGTTCGCCTACTGCAACGATCTCAAGGAGATCTTCCACAATTTCGAGATTGCCGCCTGGTTTCACGGCCACACCCATCTGGTCTCCGATTACCGCTGCTCGGGCGCGCGCATCTTGTGCAATCCTCGCGGCTATCATCCCGCCCACCTGGTTGCCGATTTCGATGCGGTAAAGACCGTAGAAATTTAAACGCTTAGGATTCGAGGCGGGATAGGCGCTGGGCGAGCGAAAAACCGCTAGCCGATTTCCCGAGGCTCAGGCGATTCGGCCCAAGGCTTGTCCCATTCGCACCGGTGAGCCGGGAACCCGATGGTTTTCCCATGCGATGGCGTCCTTGCCGAACAGGATGATGATCGTGGAGCCCATGTTGAAGCGGCCCATTTCCTCCCCCTTGGCCAATGAAGGTGCGTTCTCGGCGTAATTCCAAATGCGAATGCTTTTTGCCGTCGGTGGGGTAACGACGCCGTGCCAGACTGTCTCGATGCTGGCGACGTTAATCGCGCCGACCAGAACCAGCGCCATCGGCCCGGCTGCTGTATCGAACAGAGCCGCCACACGCTCGTTGCGAGCGAACAGCTTGGGTACGAAGTTCGTCGTGGCGGCATTGACGCTGAACAATCGGCCCGGCACATGGATCATCTCGCGCAAGGCTCCGGCTAGCGGCATGTGCAGGCGGTGATAATCGCGCGGGGACAGGTAGATGGTCGCGAACTTGCCGTTCAAGAAAGGCTTCGCCCGATCGGCGTCGCCGCCTAACAGTTCCGTCGTGCTGAAGGCTTTGCCCTTGGCCTGGAAGATTTGCTCGTCGCTGATGTCGCCGATCTGGCTGATCGTGCCGTCGGCAGGGCAAAGCAGGGCGTCGCCCTCTGCACAAAGGGGGCGCGCTTCGGGCTTGAGGGGCCGGGTGAAGAAGGCGTTGAAGCAGGGATAGGCCTCGGGGTTCGGCTCCAGGGCTTCGCTCATGTCGACGCCGTACACCCGGATGAAACTCTTGATGAACGCATTTTTCCAGGCCCGATTTTCACAAGCGGTGAGGTGGTGCATCAGGCGGGAAAGGGGATGCTGCGGCAGCAGGTATTGCGGCAGTGAAAACAGGGCTTCGCGGAGGTTCAAAACGGCGTCTCTGTGATCATGCGGGCGGCTTTCGCCGCGCCACGATTGCAAAAATGCGGGTGGCCCGAAGGCCGCCCTTCCATCAGTACCCTTTTTCGGTCATGACCGTCTGCGCGGCCTGAACGGCTACGCCGCGCTCGATGGGTGCTTTCATCTCGGTCAGCACCGCTTCCAGCGCACTCAGGCAGAAAATCACATTGCGGGTCGAGGCGCTGAATCCCATCAGGCCGAAACGCCAGATTTCCCCGGCCAGCGCGCCGAGTCCCGCGCCGATTTCCAGGTTGTAGCGGTTTAGCAGGGTCGAACGCACCCTCGCCTCGTCCACGCCCTGGGCAATTTTGACGGCGTTGAGCTGCGGCAGGCGGGCCGCTTCCGGCACGATGAAACTCAGACCCATGGCCTCGAAACCCGCGCGCAGCGCCAGGTGCAGATCCTGATGTCGCTTCCAGGAATTCTCCAGACCCTCCTCCTGCAGCAGCAC
>DATIXD010000319.1:0-34972 GCA_035518875.1 Methylococcaceae bacterium
CTTCCCCATAAATGCCGTTGCACCCTGGCGCGCCAAACAGCCTCTAACCGCCGGACTGATCGCCCAATGGCTGCGTATCGAATTTACCGGACTTCCTTTCCGCGACGGTTTTGACCGGAAGTCTCAGAAATTCAGCTTCCCGGAACAGCCGGCTGACCCCCGATTGCGGTTGTAGCACCTTCACTGGTAGCTACCCAGTTGCTCCTCCAGGCTTCGTTATCCGCTTCTTGCTCCGCGGCAGCTCCCTGCGGCAGAGTGGCGAGTGTCTAAAGTTGAGAACTGATTTAGAAGAGCACATTAAATTCGTTTGTCATCGTCGTCATTCCGCCAGCGAGTGGCGGAATCCAGGGCACAGGGATGTGATTTGGGTGCCATCCGTGGCCCTTGGATTCAGGCAATCCATGCCGGAATGACGGCTTACGCAGGACTATGCAAACGGATGTCTTGTTGGGTACTTACAGGAGGGATTAAGAACCTGATGGAATGCCATGCCTAAAAGTACCCTTCTGTAATAAAGCAGACCGATTAGAAGGGATTGGATAGTGTAGATGTCGGAGCGACGAAAGTCTCAACGGGAAATTCGTCTGGAGTGTCTACGCTATCTCCGTCGTTCCGGCAGGGAACGCCGGAACCGAAAAACCGCGACGGGTCGACCTGAACACATCCGTGTGCTCTGCACGCCGGCAATCCTTGCCGGTATGGCGACTATCAGCAGCGAACCCGATCTCCATCCTTTAGCCGTTCCATTTTGACAAGCTTGCCAAACCGGACTGGGTGCACTGCGGTCATTACGCTGTGTTCCATGAGCAAGCGCATCCTTTACATCGCCGCCTACGATATCTGCCACCCGCGCCGGTTGCGCGCGGCCCTCCACGTGTTACGGGGTTATGCCAGCGGCGGTCAAAAGTCGGTGTTTGAATGTTTTCTGACTCCGGCGGAAAAGCAGGACTTATTGGACGAAATCCGCGCGGTAATGGACGAAACCGAGGATCGCTTCCTGTTGTTGCGGCTGGACCCGAGAAGTCGGGTGCAGGTTTTGGGGATCGCGGTCGAGCCGATCGATCCCGAATTTTATTACGTGGGCTGAAAGCGGGGTATCGCAGCATGGGTATTCTGTATGTCGATCGCACGGATATCGAGTTGAGGGATGAGGGTAATCATCTTTGTCTGTACGAGAACGGCGAACGGCGTTCGACCGTGCCGTTGACCCTGCTGGAGCGGGTGGTGTTGCGCGGTGCCGTGCAGTTGAGCGCCGGTGTGCTGAGACGCCTGGCGGACCACAATGTGGGGCTGTTGGTATTGGCTGGGCGGAGCAACCGCCAGGCCGCCATGCTGTTGGGCAAGCCCAACGGCGACGTCCGGCGGCGTATTGCCCAGTACCGCTGGCATCATGATGCGGGGTACCGTGCGAGCTGGTCTCTGCCGCTGGTCGGGCTGAAATTGCGCGCGCAACGCCGGCTTCTGCTGCGGGCGGCCCTGCAGCGTCCGGATTGCCGGAAGCCGCTGCTGGACGGGGCCGATCAGATCGAGCGCGGTCTCTCCGGATTGCGCCATCTGGCGCCTGAACCGGGCCTGGAAAAGCGCTTGTGCGGCATCGAAGGGGCGGCGGCCAGCGCTTATTTCGGGGCCTTTACCTTCCTGTTCCCGGCGAGTCTGGATTTTACCGGCCGCAACCGTCGGCCGCCGAAGGATCCGGTCAACGCGGTGCTTTCCCTCGGTTACACGATGTTGCATGCCGAGGCGGTGAGCGCCTGCCATATCGCCGGGCTCGATCCCTTCGTCGGGTTCTTTCACGAGCCCGCGCATAATCGCGAGTCTCTCGCCGCCGATCTGATCGAGCCGGTTCGCGCACGGCTGGATGAGTGGGCCTGGCGCTTGTTCGCCGAACGCAAGCTGCGGGGGGATGCTTTCACCCGGCAGGAGGACGCCTGTCTGTTGGGCAAGGCGGGCCGCCAGACGTTTTACCTGGAATACGAATTGTTTGCCCGGCCGGTACGGCGGCTGTTGCGGCGTTACGCGCTGTCTGTGGCCAAACGTCTTTTGGCGGATGGGGACGCGGCATGAGGCCGTTGTATGTCCATGGCGCGGATACGCAGGTGAGACTGGATGGTCCGTCCTTGCGCATCAGTACCCCGACCAGCGCCGATCGCTGGTTTCCGCTGCGGCGTTTGTCGCGGGTGGTGTCTTCCAGCGTGGTGGTCTGGGAAACCGCCGCCGTGCTGGCGTGTGCCGGGCAAGGGGTGACCATCGGTTTTCTGGACGGCGACGGCATGCTGATCGCCCGTTGCATCGGCCGCGTCGATGCCCACGACCGTCTGCATGAGCGGCTGGAGCAACTGCTGTTTCAATCCGACTGGCGGGAGCTGTACGCCCGGTGGCTTGCAGCAGTGGAGAACATGGCGGTGAGGAGCGTGATCCGGCGCAGCGGCCTGGCGTTGGTCGATAGGCCCGAGCCGCAAGCGCTGCGGCGCCTGTTTCGGCAGGGCGCGGCGTCCATGAACGCGCAGTTCGCCTACGAGCGGATCGGGCGGGAGGTCCATAGTCTGCTGGTCGCCCTGGTGACGCAGTGGTTGACCAACAGCCGCATCGATATCGCCCGCTGCAACGGCCTTGAATTCAACCTGGCATCCGATTTGGCCGATGTGCTGTTCTGGGATTTTCAGCTCGCCCGGCTCCGCTGGCTGGAACAGCGGCTGGAACGGCTGGATACGGTCGAGGCGCCACCGCGCGCCGAGATCGTCGGGTTTTTCGAGACGCGCCGGGAACGGTCCGAAAAGCTGGTGCGCGGACTCATCCATCGTTTGCACCGCTGGCTGATCGAGCGAGACTGATGGCGATCCATCAAGCCCGTCTCTGCCTGGTCTGTTACGACATCGCCGATCCCAAGCGACTGCTGCGCGTGCACCGCTATTTACGCCGTGCCGGGGTGCCGATGCAGTATTCGGTGTTCACCCTCAGGCTCACGCAAAAGCAGCAAAGCCGCCTGTTGCGGGGGCTGAAGGGGATTATCGACGAGGGCGAGGACGACGTGAGAATTTACCCTCTGCCGGATAACGGCGAACGGTCCTCGCTCGGCAGGCAACTGTTCCCCGAGGATGTGTTGTTGATCGAAGGTGGCGCGCAAATGCTGGCCGGGTCGTAGGCGGCGGTATCGACGCCGAAACGGTCGATACCCCTATCGACTCGGTTCGGCCGGTTCACATTCAGCCGAGGCCCACGCATCGCATGCCGCAGACAGCGACCTGCAACGCTTCCAACGCCGTAGTCGGCCGTCCTACTTCAAGACGACACCGGATGTCTTGAAGATGACAAAGACCATTCCTTGTTGCAAAGATGACAAAGACGCTCAAAAAGTTAACCCATGTGATTTTTCCGACACGTCGCCAAGCGCCAGTTTCAAGTCGGATCGTTCTTAAAGCCCTCACAATTTCTGGGTTAAAAACATTTCCAAGCCGATGGCATGCCCTGTGCTTCTGATCAGGGTAAATCGCTTGAGGAAAAACCGGCGTGAATGACTACTTGATGTTGTTGCTGGGCACGGCCCTCGTCAATAACGTGGTGCTCGTGAAATTCTTGGGGTTATGCCCCTTCATGGGGGTGTCGAAGAAACTCGACTCCGCCATCGGCATGGGGTTCGCCACGACCTTCGTCCTGACCCTGACCGCGGTGGCGAGCTGGTTTATCGAGCATTACATTCTGACGCCGTTGGAAATCGGCTTCTTGCGCATACTGTCCTTTATCTTGGTGATCGCCGCCGTCGTTCAGTTTACGGAGATGGTGGTGCGCAAGACCAGCCCCGTGCTTTACCAGGTGTTGGGTATTTTCCTGCCGCTGATCACCACCAACTGTGCGGTGCTGGGTGTGGCCTTGTTGAACATCCAGCAGGAATACGATTTTCTGCACAGTGCCCTGTTCGGCTTCGGCTCCGCCTTAGGGTTCACCCTGGTGATGGTGATTTTCGCCGGCATCCGCGAGCGCCTGGCCTTGATGAGCGTGCCGGAGGCCTTTACCGGAGCCCCTATCGCGTTCATCACGGCGGGCATTCTATCCCTGGCATTCATGGGCTTTGCAGGCTTGAACACGCATTGACTTCGACTTAGGAGCAAGGTAGGCGCGTATGTACATTCTGTTCGCTATCATCAGCCTGACCGCAATGGGCTGTGCCCTCGGGTTCCTGTTGGGTGCTGCCTCGCGTTACTTGAAAGTGGAAGAGAATCCGCTGGTCGACGAGATCGAGCGACTGATGCCCGGCACGCAGTGCGGACAATGCGGTTATCCGGGTTGCCGGCCGGCGGCGGAAGCTCTGGTCGCGGGCGAAGCACCGGCTACCCTGTGCCCTCCGGGTGGGCGGGCACTGGCTGAGCAGCTGGCAAATAAATTATCCCTCGAGCTCGATTTGTCAGGTGTACAAGATCAGGCACCGATGGTGGCGCGCGTGGACGAATCCAACTGCATCGGTTGCGCCCGTTGCTTCAAGGTATGCCCGACCGATGCCCTGGTCGGCGCGCCGAAGCAGATTCATGCCGTCGTCGCCGACGCCTGCATCGCTTGCGGCAAATGCGTGGACGTATGTCCGACCGAATGTCTGCAGATGCATCCGGTCAAAGTCACGTTGCGCAACTGGCGTTGGCTGCAACCCGCGGCGGCCTAGGCGGGAGCGTAAGTCATGTGGCCCTTGTCCATCAAATTCGACTGGAATCGGAAGGAGCCGAAGATCCGGGGCGGCGTTCATCCCGAATCCCACAAGGCGGAGACGGCGGAAAAACCCATCGCGCGGGATTTCCCGTTGCCGGCAAAACTCTATATCCCCTTGCAGCAGCACATCGGTCAAGCTGCCGACCCCATCGTCAAGGTGGGTCAGAAGGTCCTGAAAGGCGAAAGGATCGCGGCGAGCCAGGGTCATGTCTCCGCCCCGCTGCACGCCCCCACCTCCGGCCTCATCCTGGATGTCATGGAATTTCCGGCGCCGCACCCTTCCGCGCTGGCGACCCCGACCATCGTGTTGGAGCCGGACGGTGAAGAGCGCTGGATCGACAAGCCCGAGGAGATCGACCCCTTCGACCTGGAACCGGAGGAAATCTGCGCCAGGATCGGGGCGGCGGGCGTAGTCGGGATGGGGGGAGCGGCCTTTCCTTCCGTCGTCAAGCTCGATCTGGGACGCAAAACGAAGATTCACACCCTGCTTCTCAACGGCGGGGAGTGCGAGCCCTATCTCACTTGCGATGACCGGCTCATGCGGGAGCGGGCGGCAGGCACCGTCGATGGCATCCGCATCATGCTGCACGGCTTGGGCTGCAGGAAGGCCATCGTCGCCATAGAAGACAACAAGCCCCAGGCTTACCGCGCCATGGTGGAAGCCGCCCGGCCCTTCGGCCTGATCCAAGTGACCCAGGTCCCATCGCTGTATCCGATGGGCTGGGATAAGCAACTGGTCCGTTACCTTACCGGCCACGAGGTGCCGGCTGGGGGCCTGCCAACTGACGTGGGGGTTTTGCTGCATAACGTGGCGACGGCCTACGTAATACATGAGGCCATACGCCACGGCAAACCCCTGATCAGCCGCGTCGTCACCGTTAGCGGTGGCGCCGTGAAGGCGCCCTGCAACGTGGAAGCGCCCCTGGGGACGCTCCTTTCCGAACTGCTCGCTTTTTGCGCCCATGATCCCGGCCAAACCGCCCGCTACGTCATGGGCGGCCCGATGATGGGCAATGCCTTACCCCACACGCGCGTCCCCTTGGTCAAAGGTGCTTGCGGTATCCTCGCCTTGACTGCCGAGGAAGTTGCCAGCGCCGACGCCAAGCCGTGTATCCGCTGCTCGCGCTGTGTGACCGCCTGCCCGGTAGGACTGTTGCCGCTGGAGATGGCGAGCCGGATCCGCGCCGGTCAGTTCGATGCGGCGGTAGGTTACGGTTTGAAGGACTGCATCAGTTGCGGCTCCTGCTCTTACGTGTGCCCTTCGCAGATCCCCCTGGTGCATTATTTCAAATACGCCAGCGGCGAACTGATGGCGCGCCAGCAGGCCAAGCAGAAGGCGGATCAAACCAAGCGCCTGGCCGAGGAAAAACAGGCGCGGCTTAATCGTCAGAAACAGGAATTGGCGGCTTTGGCCGCTCAGCGCAAGGCCCAGGCCAAATCCAAGCCGACCGAGGAAGCGGCCTAAAAAATGAACCTGTTTAGTGCTCCCTTCACCCGTTCCGACAGTCAGGTTCAGTCCATCATGGCGACGGTCATGCTGGCCTTGACGCCGGCTACCGCGTTCGGGATTTTCATTTTCGGCTGGCCGGCGCTCAACCTGTTCGTCACGACATCCCTCTCGGCGGTGCTGTTTGAAGCGGTTTGCCTCAAGCTTTCGGGAAAACCCGCTTCCGCCTTTGTGTGGGACGGCTCTGCGCTCCTGACCGGCTGGCTGTTAGCGTTGAGTCTGCCCCCTTGGGCCCCCTGGTGGATCGGTGTGACCGGCTCTGCCCTCGCGATCGTCGTCGGCAAACAGGTCTACGGCGGTATCGGCCAGAATCTGTTCAACCCGGCCATGCTGGCGCGGGTCGCCTTGTTGGTTTCGTTTCCCCTGGAAATGACCACCTGGGTTAAGCCGGCGCCTTTATTTTCCTCGACAGCGCCTGGCCTCCTGGAAAGCTTCGCGATCACCTTCAGCGGCGCGCCCGCCGCCGACGGCATGACCGGGGCGACCCTCATCGGCTATGTGAAAACCGAATTTTCTCAAGGACATGGTCTGAGCGAGGCGCTCGCGTCCGCCAATTATGGCTTTTTCAAGTCTTTCCTCGGGTGGATCAGCGGGAGCCTCGGGGAGACCTCCACCCTCCTGTTGGCAGGCGGCGGCATCTGGTTGCTGAGGGAAAAGGTCATCACCTGGCATATTCCCCTTTCCATGCTGGCGACGGTGGCGTTGTTGGCCGGTGTTTTCGCCCTGGTGGACGGTGAACGCTATCCAGGCCCCTTGTTTCACCTCAGCTCGGGCGCCCTCGTGCTGGCCGCTTTCTTCATCGCCACCGACTATGTCACTTCGCCCAGCACTCCGCGAGGACAACTCATTTTCGGCACCGGCTGCGGTTTGATCATTTATGTCATTCGCACTTGGGGCGCCTACCCGGAGGGCGCGGGGTTCTCGGTGCTGCTGATGAACTCACTGACGCCGGTCATCGATCATTATATCCGCCCGCGCATTTACGGACGCGACCGCAAGGGGCGACCCCTGGAGCTGCCGGAGGGTAATGAATGAGCAGCGTCAATCTGGAAACTCTGCGCGGATTTGCCGCCGGCCGCTGGCGGTGGCTGATGCGGCAGTTCGAGGATCTGGACAGCCTGCGTCAACGCCTGGATTATCAGACCTATCTGCTTGCCGCTGCCGGCCTTGTGGCCAGTCTGCTGCTGGGCTTTGCGGATCTGGCGACGCACGGCTCCATCGAACGTCGCCAGGCGGAAGATCTGTTGGCGACCCTGGAGCAGGTGTTGCCGTCCGATCTTCACGACAACGATTTATTGCAGGATGTGAAAACGGTATCCGACGCCGCGCAAAACGGGGTCGGGGAAACGCCGGTTTATCTTGCCCGCAAGGGAGGCGAGGTGACCGCGGTCGCATTCAAATGGATCGCAACGGGAGGTTATTCCGGCCCCGTCTCCCTGGTGGTAGGTGTCGATCGTAACGGCGCCGTTCTCGGTGTGCGCGTGATCGCCCACGCGGAGACGCCCGGCCTGGGCGACAAGGTTGATCGGAACAAGTCCGACTGGATCCTATCCTTCGATGGGCGTTCCCTGGAAAACACCGCAGCCGGGCGCTGGCGAGTGAAAAAGGACGGCGGCGATTTCGACCAATTCGCCGGCGCCACGATTACGCCACGCGCCGTGGTGCGCGGCGTTCAGGCCGGCTTGGAATTTTTCCAACGCCATCGCGCGGAGTTGGTCGAGTAGCGCTGGCTTTGAGAGTACGGCGGGCAGGCTTTAGCTGCCCACCAAAAAGCGGCGGGCAAACCAAGAGCCGTTTGCCCACCCTACATGATTTGTAAGAGGTCAGGGCATGAACGAAGAGTTTCGCAAAATCACCCGCGACGGTTTATGGGACAACAACATCGTGTTTAGCCAAAGCATTGGATTATGTCCCTTGTTGGCTGTGACGGGCACCGCGACCAACGGTCTCGGCATGGGACTCGCCACGGCCGCCGTCATGTTGATCTGCAATGCCATGATTTCCTACGGCAGAACCCTGATCCCACCGGAAATCCGCATCCCGATTTTCGTGGTACTGATCGCCATGGTGGTTACCCTGGTGGACATGCTGATGAATGCCTGGCTGCACGAGATGCACAAAGTACTGGGTTTGTTCATTCCCCTGATCGTGACCAATTGCGCCATCCTGGGGCGGGTGGAGGCTTATGCGTCGCGCCGGCCGGTGCCCAGCGCGGCAATGGACGGCCTCATGATGGGCCTCGGCTTCACGCTGGCCTTGGTGGTGCTTGGGGCGGCGCGGGAGATTCTGGGCGCTGGAACGCTGTTTGCTAGCGCTTCTTTGTTGATGGGTGAATCCTTCACCTGGCTGGAGAGTGTGGTGATCCCTGACTACCGGGGGTTCCTGCTGATGGCCTTGCCGCCGGGCGGTTTTCTCATGCTGGGCTTTATCCTGGCGGGGAAAAAAATGATTGATCGCAAGTTGGCGGCAAGACAGCTCAAGGCGGTCGCGATCGGCGATTCCGTCCCGGAAGGCTTATAAACGCGGGGCTTCCGATCATGAACGTGGGAGTGTGCTATGCGGATTCCGACCGTCAGCTGTGGCTGAAGATGGAGGTGCCGGATGATAGTTCGGTCGAGGATGCCATTCGCCATTCCGGCATTCTCAAACAGTTTCCGGAGATCGACCTGAGCACCCAGAAGGTCGGCATTTTCGGCAAGCTCGTCAAACTGAACGCGCCGGTCAAAGAAGGTGACCGCATCGAGATTTACCGTCCGATCATCGCCGATCCCAAGACGGTGCGACGCCGCCGTATAGGCGATGATGATGACGATGATGACGACTAGGGGCATGGACGCTGTATGTTTGCATCGGCAAGGCAGTGACCGACGGCCAGATCAAGGAGGCGATGAGCCGGGGCCTGTGCACCCGCAAGGCGCTTGTGCATTGCCGCGGTGTCGGCAGAGATTGCGGTAAGTGCAACCGGAGAGGTTCGCGCGTTATTGCACTCGTGCACCCAAAACCGATATGCCACGAAGCGGCGCTGCTTGGAATGCGGCCCATGGCGGTCAGTTGAGCTCCATTTAACCAATGAATAACAAAGAGCAAACATCATGAAAGGTGACGGCAAAGTCATTTCCTACCTGAACAGCGTGTTGACCAATGAGCTGACCGCGATCAACCAGTATTTCCTGCATGCCCGCATGTTCAAAAACTGGGGCTTTCACAAGCTCAACGAGCACGAATACAAGGAATCCATAGACGAGATGAAGCATGCCGATGCGCTCATCGAGCGCATTCTGTTCCTCGAGGGCCTGCCCAACCTGCAGGATCTCGGCAAGCTCAAGATCGGCGAAAACGCCGAGGAAATGCTGAGTTGCGACCTGAAGCTGGAGCTGGAATCCCTGCCGATGCTGAAAGAGGCCATCGCCTATTGCGAACAGAACGGCGATTACGTCAGCCGCGAGTTGTTCGAACACATTCTGGAGAGCGAGGAAGAGCACATCGACTGGCTGGAAACCCAGCTCGAATTGATCGGCAAGATCGGACTGCAGAACTATCTGCAATCCAACCTCTAAAATCCATGCCACTTGGCTTCGGCTCTCCCAACGCAGCTGTGGTGTCATGAATAGCTTCTTCCCCGTGGAGCTTCAGGGGCGGGATTGTTTCATCTGGAACTGACATGAGTGTTCACGAGTTTATAAATGAGCCGGCATTGTTCGGCGTCGGCACTATTCGAGACGCCAACTGGCGCCCGCAAAAGACGGTTGTACCCCGGCGAAGAAAAAGGTTTGAAGCGGAGCGACTGCTCTGGGAAGCAAGGGCGGAAGATCCAAGTTGCCTGCCGGTGTATTTTGCCCTTTACGAGTTTTATGCGAATGCGGGGCGGTTAAATGATGCTGCACGCGCCTCGCGGCTAGCCCTTGCCGAAGCCGCCCGGCAGGGCGGCTTCCATTCCGATTGGGAAAAGCTGAACGTCGGGCCGAAGCATGTCGATCTCTATGCCAGCGATGCCGGCCTGTCTTATCTTGTCTCGCTGAAAGCCTTGGCTTTCATCAAATTGTGTCAACAACAGATGGTGGATGCCAGGGCGATACTGACCCACTTGCTGAGACTAGATAGGGAAGATCGCTTCGGCGGTTCCGTGATCCGAACCCTGGCGGAAACGGTGGGCCTTTCGTTCCAGGATCGCGAAAATGAGTGAGCGAATTCGGAAACAGCAGGGGGAGGCCGTCTGCGCCCGTCTGCTGAGCGAGATCCACAAACTGGGATTCATGCCGGAACAACGGCCGCATGCGCCGGTTTACGATCAGGCGAGCTTCGAAACGAGCAAGGACCCCTACAGCGGCGAGGATACCCTTTGCGCTTACTGGCAAAACCCGCGCGGCTACCGTATAGGACAAATGAAGTTCCACGGTGACGGTTCGTTCTATGCGGAATACGATGTCGCTCTCCCGCACCCGAGAGATCCCCGCTGGTTCGTGGAGGGCGTGGTCGCCTGGGGCCGCGATGACATCATCAAGAGCGAGGCCAAGCTGTTGCCGGCCCCGGGTGAATAAAGGGCATGATCGACATCCCGTCGCGCGAAGGCGGGTTCGGGTACGGGAAGATGCAGGTACCCTTTACGCCACGCATCCGAGCACAACCGCCTTGGAGGCGCGACGATAGATGGCCGATCCATACGAACTCTACGACGCGCTTCAGGATTACGCCTGCAGTCCGGAAAAGGTCCGTTCGGTTGTCATAGGCTTGGTCTGGACGTCTTGCGAAGCGGACGATGCCCTGGGCCTGGCCATGAGTCCCGGTGTCGCGACGCGTACTCTTCCCTGGGCCGGTACGCTTCGGGGCAGGTCGCTCCCGGAGATTGGCGGCTGGCTCCGGGAGTTCGACCTTTACCGAGCGGTTGTCGGGATGGCCGCGGTCAATGCCGGCATCAACCGGCTACGCCTGTTGCCCGAGGGCCTTAACTTGGAGCCCAGGGCAGGGGCCGGCAACAACCTCGCCGTTTTCGAGCACTTTCTTCCGCAGATAACCGGAAAGCGCGTCGTCGTGATCGGGCGTTATCCCGGGCTCGATCGCTTTGCCGCGGCTCACAACCTGGACCTCACGGTACTCGAAAGACAGCCCGAAGGGAACGATCTGCCGGACTGCGCCTGCGAATATCGGTTGCCAAGAGCCGAATGGGTCTTTATCACCGCAAGCACGATTCCCAACAAAACCTTTCCCCGTCTGGCGGAATTGTCGCGCGATGCCGTCACCGTGCTGATGGGACCGACCACCCCCTGGCTGCCCGAACTTTATCATTTCGGCATCGACTACCTCGCCGGAGTGGAAGTCGTGGATGCCGAAGAGCTCCGTTGCACCTTGGCCGAAGGCGGTGGGGTGCGGATCTTCGACAGTGCAGTGCGTTACCGGGTCGCGGCGATCAGCATCGAAGCCAGCAAGGTCTGGGCGCGCCAGATGATCGCGCAAACGGCGCAGGAAAGGGAGAACCTGAAACGGGACATGGAGCATTGGTACCAACAGGGCGACGCCACGCGTTTTCCGCAGTTCGACCGCCTGGAATCGGTCACTCGACGATTGTCCAGGCTAGACACCTGTTTCAAACGGCTTTGGGATGAGCAACCGGACGACAGCTGGCTTTCAGCCGATCAACCCGTCCCGCTGTCGGAGGTGACTTTCCCAAATCACTAAAGCAGACTGCCGAGTCGCCGCCTGTCGTACCGGAGCGCCAACCCCTGACGCTTGAGTCTCAATGCTGTTGAATTAAGGCGTTACCCCCTTGCAAAGGACAACGCCGTTAAGTTAAGGCTGAACGCTATTCGGACAAATAGATTCCGACCCCTTCCCCCTTCGGGGGAAGGCTGGGATGGGGGAGATCAAAACGCCAGGAGCCTCTGTAAAGATCGCCCCCACCCAACCTCCCCCGTTGGGGGAGGAGAAAGCTCAGTCGCTAGCTTAACGGCATTGTTGCAAAGGAGGGGCGGGGGGGTCTTTGAACGCTAGGAGTACCACGAAGGCCCCAAAATCCCCCTCGGTACCCCTTTTTCAAAGGGGAGGCGACGAGAGCAGCGCGCGCATAGACAAGGTTCAATGATCTTAATTCAACAACACTGTCCCTGAGTCTTCGTGCCTTCCTTCCCCACCACTGTTGACCGGATGAATCGCCGCCATGAACGACCACAAGATTCTTGACCATAATCGTGTGATCCTGTGCCATTTCGACAGCTATAGCACCGCTTTATTATTTGCCCGATACGGCACCAGCGTACTTGCCCCCTCACCCTTGCCGGAAGCGGCGAGCGTCATGCCGGAACCCGGCGACACCGGCGAGGAATACGCCCCCGGTACGGTGCTGAATGCCCTGACAGCGCAATATCGCCTGGACCCGGCTCAACTGACGCTTGTGGAGAACTTCCAGGAATGGATGTCGAGCGTCGCAGGTCCCATTCGCATCCATCTCGCCCGTTTCACGAGCTTCGATGCCCCCCGCGAGGCGCTAGAAGCGCACGGTGGGGTTTTCAAGCCCATCAGCGAAATGCGCGGCACCCCGATGATCGAGTTGAACCTACTGCGCCAGGCTTTCAACCTGATCATGGGCGGGGCTTGAAGAAAAGACTAAGAAATTCAATGGGCGTAATCGCCCTGGAGGCTGCGTCCATACGCAATGGAAATGATCGGGAAGCACCATCCAGGCATCGATATGGAAAGGGCGTTGTTGTCGTGTCCGGCGCACCGCCTCCTGCAACGCATGGATGCAGCGAACCAGCCCATGCGTCGGAACCAGAAAAGACGGTTCCGACCTACGCGGGCTGTCGTGCAGCCTATCTGGATAGAAAAGCTATCTTCCTTGCGTGTTTTGCTTGTAAAGCCCGTCCATTTTTTCTAAGTCGCTCGGCGACATTTTATCAATTATATTCTTCATGCAACTTTTACCGGCTCGATTCACTTTTTCTTGAATGTCATTTGGTGGAGGTACCTCCATGCCTTGGATTTTCTCTAGCCGCCTAATATCTTCGTAAGTTAGGTCGTTGTAAACCTGCTCGCTGTAACAGTTGCAATAATCCATCATGAACTTTTCAGATACTCCGCTATTTACGCTGGATGCTCGTTGGGTTTGATAGCAGCTTGCATGAGCGGATTGTCGAACCGCTTCGCAAAGTCTTTTGTGCCTACTAGAGTAGAGGCATTATTGAGCGCTTGTGCATTACTTTGGTCTTTTCCTGAGGAAATAAGGGGATAAGATTGCAGACCTACAAGAGCCCACACTGATATTATCAAGCATCGTCGGACTCTAAACTGTTCCCTATTTCTGCTAGCAAGATACAAGACACCAGTGAGTACACCAGAAAACAGTAAATATACAATCATAACTCCAGCCACTGTTTGAATAGGCGTAGCGATATCAAGGATAAAATAGTGACTTTTTACGCCATCAAGAGTCATTGCAGCCACAATCAGGAGAAACCCATTCACTGCCGTGACCTGCCATGTGTAATCAGCTTTTGTGCTCATGTCTGGCTGTCCACGTGAAAAGCTTAACGTGAATTAGCACCGATGTTTTGGCGCATGGCCCCCATAACCTACTTGCCAAAGCTAAAACTGTAGTCGCCGCGGCTATGAACATACACAACTCCGTCTTCAACTGCACAACGCCATGCTTCAGAGAAATATTCTTCATCAGATGGCGTGTAGTTAAGCGCTCCTAGATTGATTGTGTAGGTAGCTACGACCTCGCCGGTTGTATTCTCAGTAATTACGACTTCCATGAGTTACCCCCTTAATTCTGACGACTAAATGGCAAAGCATTACCGCGCCCCAATGTTTCGCGGGCGCTAACAAGTGATTGAAGGATCTGTTTAATATCCCAAATCGGATGATATACAGCGAGTCGCAAGTAAACCGGAGCCCACGCCTTCAAGCTGCGCTCCTCTGATCAGTGTCGACGAGAAGCAATGGATGTGGCTGGTGTTCCCGTGTGTGGTCCGTCTGCTGATTGGTAATTTTCCCTTGAGCGGCCGCTCCTGGCCACACAGCGACTGTTCGCCGACTAGAATCAGTTTGCCGCCTGATCGGAATGTCATCGCGAGCCAGATTGCGCTATAGTAGACGCCACTTGGCTCAACGGATTTCGACGATGACGACCACTGATTCCATTATCGCCCTCTGGGGTGGCCCTTCCATCCTAGGACGTGCCGTACATACAGAACATGAATTGATCCCACTCTTGCGCCAGGGCTTACCCTTTGTCGCGCTGGAACGGATCATGGAGGCTTTCGCCTTATCGCGTGAAGAAATCGCTGACGTTTTAGATTTGCCGGCCAGAACCCTGACTCGCCGTAAACAGTCCCAACGATTGGCGGCCGCCGAGTCGGATCGGTTGTACCGTTTCAGTCGCGTACTAGCCCATGCCGAAGACGTCCTTGGCACTCGGGTCAAAGCGACGCAGTGGTTACACCGTCCCAACCGCGCATTAAATGGGGCCATCCCCCTGGCTCTACTCGATACCGACATAGGCGCAACCCAGGTTGATGATGTGCTGGGGCGACTGGAGCACGGGGTTTTTAGTTGATTCGGGCTTGGCGGTTATGCCAGGCTGCGCATCAAGCCACAGCGTTTAGTGGTGACGGTGCCCGCCGCTACGGTGGGCGATGGAATCGTAAAGGCCAATCCGCAGTGTACGCAGCTTCCACTCAATCGCTAGCAGCGCTGGAAATACTGGCTCACGTCGATACCGACTTGGTTCCCAATGACTTTATCGCGTTTGCCGTCGACATCCCCGATGAGATCGCAACGGAATGCGTCGCACTCGCTGATCTTGCGCCGAATTGGCGGGAGGCCTATCCCCCTTTAAGTTGCCAAACTCTTGGCAGCACGTGGATAGAGCAGTGCAGATCAGCGGTTCTCGCCGTTCCCTCCGCCATCATTCCGACTGAAACCAACTACATATTCAATCCGGAGCACCCTGACTTCGTCAGCTTGCTCGTACATCCTCCGACAGCCTTTACGTTTGACCAGCGGCTTTGGCGTTAGAGGAGTACCGACCAATCCTGGTATGACAGGCACCCAAGCGTCAATCGTCGCTTAAGTGCCCAAATCGGCCATCCCCAAGCCGGACGAATATGTCATTCCGTACCGAAAAATTTGCCTTGATTGGCGTTGATGGAGCCTAAAAAACATTCTCGTCGGGTTTGCCATCCCAACCTGCGCACATTCCATCCCCCATCCCACTCAAGAGGAGTTGGACGCTCGTAAGCCGTGTTGTTGGGGTTCCTTCGTCACCCCAACCTTATTGCCTGGATAGCAACCCGCGGCCTTAAACGGAACGGCCGGAAGCCGCCAAGGCGAGCGCCTCAGTAATAGCCCTCTTCGCGCAGCACGCGCTGCACGGCGGGGCGGGTTAGCATGCGGCGGTAATGGGCGAGACAATTCGGCGGCAATTGAATCTTGAGCTTGTCCGCCCAGAATTCCACATAAAACAGGGCTGCATCAGCGATCGAGAAGGTATCGGCCACGTAGTCCTTGTCCGCGAGCACATCGTTCATGACCGCGAAGCCTTTGTCGACGATCTCCCGCCCTCGCGTCTGCACGGTGTCAAAGTCGGCCTCGCTTGGCGTGAAATTGGCGGTGGTGAAGAGACGCGCGAAACCTTGCATGTGTATCGTACCGACGATGTAGTCCATCGCCTCGATCACCAGTGTTTCACCGATCAGGTCGTCCGGCATCAGCCCTGATTTTGGGTTGCTGCGGGCGAGCCACCAGGCAATGGCCTGGAACTCCGTCAGCACCGTACCGTCATCACGTACGAGCGTGGGAATGGTGGACTTCGGGTTGATGGCGACGTAATCGGGCTTGTACTGATCGCCCGCCGGCAGGTTAACGATATAGGCTTCGAAAGGCTTGTCGATCTCCTCCAGCAGGATGTGAATGCCGGTCGTGCATGAACCGGGGGTCATGTAGAACTTCATGACCCTGCCGTAACCTTGATCCTGATGTCGACATCCCGGCTCAACCATCCCAGGGTAACCGCCCGGAATGCGGCATCCTCGGCCTCGTCCCAAATCACGCACAGCAGCGCTTCCTCGCGGGTCAGCAATTGGTCGCTCTCCATCTTTTCGATGGCAGCGGCGCAGGCCAGCGGATCGGCATTATTAAGGGCAAAGACCTCCTTGGCTGCCCGGATACCATCGGCTATCTGGTCCGGCGATGCCAATTCCGCATGCTTGCCCTCGATACTGAACACTGCTCGCTCGCTCGCGATAGTCATGGTTGCAGGCATTCAAGTCTCCCGTATGGTGAGTGAAGTCAACTGGTGGTAGCGTGCTTAGAGAGGAATCCCGAAGAAGGTGTCCTCGCTGCCGCCCCAGGCGGTATGCAGCTGCAGGGCTGATTGCCAGCGGGCGGCTTCCTGTTCGTCGGCATCCCGGTGGGTGACGACGACGTCCGCGGCACCGGCGCTGAGGTACTTGTGCCCATTGCGCAGAAACCGACCGAGGTCTTTGCGGTCGTTGGGACGCACCGCGACCTTGGGGACGTCATTCACAAGGATTGTCGTGACGCGCATGTTCGTCTCTCCACAGCAGATTTGAGGTCAATGCTACGAATGCGTGCGGCGCGCGAACGCTAGCCGATGGTGATGATCAACGGCTCCAGTCCCGCTACCGTGGCTTCGATTACATCGCCCTTGACGACCGGTGCGACTCCGGCGGGGGTGCCGGTAAAGATCAGGTCGCCGGGAAATAGCTCGACCAGTTTCGACAGGTAATTGACCATCTCCGGAATCTTCCAAATCATGTCGCCGACATCGGCGCTCTGGCGCACCTCGCCGTTCACCTTGAGCTCGATCTTTCCCCGCGCGATCGTCCCCGAATAAAACTCCGGCGTGATCGCGGAGCAGGGGGCGGAATGATCGAATCCCTTGGCCATGTCCCAGGGGCGGCCCTGTTCACGCGCGGCCAACTGTAGGTCGCGCCGGGTCATGTCCAGACCCACGGCATAGCCGAACACGTAGTCGTAATCCACCTTGCCGGCGGGGATGTTTCGGCCGCCCTTATGCAAGGCCACCACCAGCTCCACTTCGGGTTGGAGATTATCGGTCCCGGGCGGGTAGGGGAGAATGGAATTGTTCCGGAGGATGGCGCCGGCCGGTTTCATGAAGAAGAAGGGGGCCTGGCGGTCGGGGTCGCCCCCCATTTCCCGCACATGATCGGCATAATTCTGGCCGACGCAGAAAATCCGGCGTACCGGGAAGGGATTGCTCGACATGGCTTCGAGGGTGACCACCGGAGCGGGCGGAAAGGCATAGTTCATCAATCGGGACTCTTGCAAGTATGGGGGCTGCGGTGGACCGCCCCGGCTAGTCAATCACAGCAGGCGATCGCCATCGCGATAGCCCGCGCCCAGTTCAAATTCCAGATAACCAATCCTGAAATGTGCTTCCATCTTGCCCGCTTCCGGAATGGAATCGGCCCGTTCCGGGTAACGCGCGAGCAATTCGCCGCGATGCAGCGTCCACGCGCGCAAGAGCGCCGATCTGGCGTCTTCCTTGGTTTGTCCCGCCCCCCTGAACATGAAATGGTGGGTGTTCATTTCCGCCACGACAAAACGGGACGACATCTCAAGCCGCCCTTGCATCAGCGAGACTCCCGCCTAAATCCATGCCCCGGAAGACCGAGCAGCGTTTGAACACTTCCAGCGAAGGGGCGACCTGCTTTTGCGCACAGAACTTGGCCACCAGTTTTGCCAGTCCCTTGATGTCCCGGCCCGTCGCGGTCGGGAAGGTCGCCACCAGTTCGTCGATCAGCGGTGCCTCCACAGCCAGCTCGAACTGTTCGGTCATCACCGACCAGATCTTGCGCCTGGCCTCGCCGTCAGGGGCGTAGAACTTGATCAGGGCGATGCAGCGGGACACGATGGCCTCGTCGATGTCGTCCACCCGGTTGGTGGTCAGAAACAGCAGGCCGTTGAAGTACTCCAGCACCCGCAGGAACACACCGACCACGGCGTTCATGGTGATGTTGTCGTCGCGCCGCTTGATGTAGACATCCGCCTCGTCGATCAGCATGACGGCACCCCAGCGCTGGGCCCGGGTCAACACGTCCTTGAGCGCCGTCTCCATGGCCGCCACGTTCAGGCCGAGCTGCCCGGAGTGCACTCGGTACAGCGGCCGCTGGATAATTTCGGAATAGACTTCCGCGGTCAGGGTCTTGCCGACGCCGGCAGGACCCGCGCACAAAACCGTGGTGCCGCCGGATTTTCCGGCCACGATATCGTCCATCAGCACATCCATTTCGGCAGTGAGGATGTCGATGAGATCGGTCTGCTCCTCCGGCAGCACCAGCTTTTGCTTCAGCTCCGGCTGGTAGCGATAGGGCTTGATGTCGTCCACATGCACCCACAGGTAGTGATGCAGCTCCAGGTGGAACATCAGGATGTAGGCGTGTACCGGGAGTTGGGTAAACAGGTCTTTGGGCATCGCGTCCTGCGACTGTTGCACTTCGTCCTCGGCTTCGTAGTGATTGCTCTTGGCCGCCTTGCGCAGATAAGGCCCCAGAATGTCTCCCGTCGCATCCAGGGTCAAAGCACGGGAGGTCAGTATCCCCTCGTCATTCACCAAACGCGCACTGCCGCCACCGGAGGACAACACGACCACGTCCTTGCGCGACCAGTCCGTGTTCCGATGGGAAGAAGTGGGGTCTTCGGCATAAAACCCGGTACCCTTTCCGGAAAACTGCGCTCCGTAGCGGGCGCGCCAGTCGAAGTAACGTTCCACGGTCTCGTCGTAGGCGCTGATCAGTTCAGGCGTTTCCTTCAGGAATCCTTTGGCGGCGAAGATCTCGCCGACCGTTTTATTGACGATATCGCTGGCTGAAATGCGGATCGTCGCGGTGGCGATGGCTCCTTTGGCATTGGCCTTCAATTCGATGAAGACCTTGCCGATCTCATCGTTCGACGCCGGGGTATAGTCCAGCCGGGTGATGACGTAGGGTAGGGGCCTGCTGGTGACCTGCGCGCTGAACAGCCAGCCGCGGATCGCATCCAGGGCCAGATAGCGGGCGATGGCCGGCACCAGCATTTCCAGATCGTCGCCTTCGAACCTAACGCCATCGTCGTTCAGGGCCTTCTGCAAAGTGGCCAGCTGGGCGGCACGCGCGCGCATGTCGGGACCTGCTTCCTCATAGAGGTTCCGCAAGAACGCCACCTCGGCGTTGGCGAGTTGAGCGAACGGCACCTCGACCTTGTTTCCGAAGCGCAACTGATCCTTCAACGACGCCAGAGCCGGGAACGCTGCTGCCATCGCTTCTATGTACGGCCGCTCAATCTGAAGTCTCATCTGTTTCGTCGCAGTGATGTGTTACGTACCGCTGGGGCTGGAAGTCATGGCTTTGACTGGCAATGTCGCTGAGCACTTTTCCTGTCATGCGGTACTCAAGGGGACGATCAAAAAGCGCTTGAATTCCGTCTTTGTAAATTCCCCTTGGGTATGCCGGCACGAGGACTGCCACTGCACGGCGACGGTAAATCCGCTTTTGCATTGGCCATGCCGGCGTACCTGAACGATGCGTCCCGGAGTTCCAATCGGCAAACCCCCGCGCTCAAGGCACAAACGAACTTCCGTCCCGAGCAGGTCCAGCGCTTCCTTTACAGAAGAAGGTTTCGTGATTCATGCATCGTCATCGAAATTGCCAAAAGTGCGTTCGGCACCACCGCGCATCGGCCAAATACCTTCACGATGACTCCGTTGCAAGCGGCCTCTTCGGGTGGCCGATCTGTTGGCGTTCTAGCGATTGCGCGGCCTCTCCGAGGATTTGTAATTACTGAAATGGCCTTCTCTTGCCGCCTGCGCCCTGGCCTTCGAAATGAGGGCCGCCGTCTGCCCCGGTGGTGCAGGTCGGGACACCTGCTTTTCCATATTCCGACCGCCGCATTCCGGGCAAACCGGCGTATCGGACATCTTGACCAGTAACTCGAATGTCTTAGCGCAATCCTTGCATCGATAATCGTAGAGTGGCATGGAAATTCTCTTGCAAAAACGGCATCTTAGATTGGATAGGGGGCTCTCGGCGGCCTTGGATTCAAGGCATTGCGCAAGCGCTATCGCTCTACCGCCTGCTTATTCTGTTCAAGCGCCCATTCCGACGGCGTGTATACCTTCATGCTGATGGCATGCAGTGCGCCGGTCGAGAGCGGTTGGCTGACGGTTGCCAATACCCTCTGCTGCCGCTTGACCGGGCTCATGCCGGAAAATACTTCATCAACCACGACCACCGAGAAGCTACAGCCCTCGCCGGAGACGGTCACTTCGCAGCCGGGGATGCCGGCCTCGATCAGTTGGCGGACTTCGGCGATTTCCATAGGGCCTAACCTTCCGCTTGGCTAGCAACCGCACTTTCCAACATGGGCTTGAGCTCGCCTTTTCTGGCGATCTCGTCGACGATGTCACTGCCTCCGACCAACTCGCCCTTAACGAACAATTGCGGGAAAGTCGGCCATTGGGAAATACTCGGAAGCGTTGCCCTGATGTTTGGCGCCGCCAGTATGTTGACATAGGCGAAAGGCACGCCCGTGGCCTGAAGACAGGCAACCGCCTTGGCGGAGAATCCGCACTGCGGCATGTCGGGAACACCCTTCATGTACAGGAGGACGGGGTGGTTGGCGATTTGATCGCGTATGGTTTCTTCGATAGTCATGGGTGCATTTCCAGGGCCGGTGTAAGGCCGGTTAATGTGTGTGACGATTGGCCGGGTGACTTGCAAGGCATGTACCAGGAGCGGCTTTGTTCCCCGTTCTCCGCTCAAACAGCCGAAGATCCGTTTTCCACCGTACTCCCGAACCTCTCGCGATTAGATGTTCAAGCCTACGCCGCGTCGATGGCGTTTAGAATCCCGACGCGAAACCCAGCAGTTCGACGGTAATGTCTTCGTCGCCGACGATACGCGACTGGCAGGCCAGGCGAGACTTGGATCCGACACCGACGATGGAATCCAGTTTCTGATTCTCGCTCGCTTGTATCTTCGACACGCTTTTGCGGCCGGACTGCAGAAAGATGTGGCAACTGCCGCATTCGGCGTTGCCGTTACATTTGTGTTGGATCGGTTCCCCGGCAGCCAGGATAACTTCCAGAAGACTCTTCCCGATTTCGGCATCGACGGTTTTTCCGGAAGGCATGATGGTTACGGTAGACATTAGTCACACTCCTCTTAGGTCTTAGGTTAAAAAATCAAGGACTGCGAAACCGATTCGCAGACTTGGCAATACAGGGGCGGGCGTCATCGAGAGCTCCATCCCTAAGCCGCGGTCAGAGCCCGGCGGCAATGGAGCCGATGACGGAGCCGCCCACGGTGTCGGCTTTATCCAGTTCTCTGAGCTTTTCCAGTATCAGCTCACAACCCTCTTTGTCGCCCTGGCGCAGCCGAATGAACGCCAACGCCTTGAGAGAAAACAGATAAAAATGCTGGGGGCCGTCGTGGCGACTCCAATCCACAGTCTCCGCCGTGAGCTTGCGGAAATCGCTCGGAAACCCGCCCTGACGGGCAGCGGTTTCAAGAGCCAGTCGCGCCGACCGTTCGGCGTCCTCCAGGCGCCCCTTGTAGAAATAGAATTTGTACAAGGAGAAATGCACCGGCAGAGCATCCGGCGCTTCGCTCTGCGCCTGTTTGAGCAGGGTTTCAGCCCGCGCGGTGTCCGCATAGACGCTCATGGCCTCATCGAGCAAGCCGCTGGCCTTGGCAGGCAAGGTTCCGGCATAAAAGGCGCGCATGGGTTCCAAATCCGCTACTCCGCAGAGTGGTGACCGATCAGCTCCACACCGCAGCGGGCGCCAGCAGGCTTTCGACCGGTTGACCGTTTTTCAGGTGTTGTTCGACGATCACGGAGACATCTTCCGGCTTCACCTTCGTGTACATCACCCCTTCCGGGTAGACGAGCACGGCCGGGCCAAAATCGCAGGCGCCCAGGCAACCCGTGCCGGTGAGGGCGAATTGCCCATAAAGCTGCCCCTGATCGAATTGCTGCATGAAGGTCTGGAAGACCGCCGTGCAGCCCAGCTGGCTGCAGGACCCGCGGGGATGGCCCGGTGGCCGGCTCTGCGTGCAGACGAATACATGTTTACTCGGTTTGGGCATCACTAACTCCTGGGTCCATCGTTGGGTACTAAGCGTTAAGAAAGAAAAGTCATGCCGTCACCCCGGCAGGGAATGCCGGGGGCCAGGTTATAGGGATGTAAAAGCGTTGCCATCCCTGGTTTCTGGATTGCGGCACAAATCCGCCGGGAGCGGATTTGGACAGCCGGAAGGCTGGCCCTGCAAGGGCGAGCCGCATGGATGCGATGAGCAATCCATGCCGAAATGACGAGCAAAGTGACATTCATTCCTTTACGCTTAATAAAGGGGTTTTGTATGCTTGTTCTTGGGGCTTGCCGGAGGGCGGGACCGTTCAAGCTTTTTGCGCCCGGGTGGACAGGCTGACCTTGATGCTGTCCAGCGAAATGCTCTTGCCGTCCTGCTCCTGGAACACCTTGAACACTTTTTCCTGTGCTGCGGTGGAGCTCACGAAATCGTCATGGGCCTGGGTAAGTAGCTTCTTGCAGGTATCCCAAGCGGTGGCTTCGTCCATTTCGTCGGGGATCGGTGTCCTGCCGAGGTATTGGTTGAAGCGCTTGAGGATATGCAGGCGATTCACATGGACGACCGAAACTTGATATTCGATCCCGAAGAAATCAAGGAACTCCTCGGCTGCGGAAAATGCCTGGATGCGTTGCAATAGGGGATTCATGGGTTGTGCCTTTTCAATGTGATTTGCAAGTCATCGCGCGCTCAACTGAACACACCGGGACGCTCGTTGCGTGCCGTATCCCGATAAAAACCCCTGAGTTCGTGATCGTTGGGCGCCCTCTTGGTCTGATTGGCGTGGATCCGGATGCGCTTTAGAACCTGGGTGGCGTCGGCTTCGCTCAGGTCGATCCCGAGTTCCCGGTAACTCCTGACGACGGCGTGCGAACCGGAATGCTTGCCCAGCACCAGCCGATGTTCGCGGCCCAACTCCTTGGGGTCCACGCCTTGATAGTTGAGTACGTTCTTCAGCAGGCCGTCGACGTGAATACCCGCCTCGTGGGTGAACACCGCTTCACCGACAATGCACTTGTTGGGCGCCACGGGACGGCCGGAGGCTTGCGCCACCAGTTTGGAAATCGCGGGAAAATGCCCCACGGCGATACCCGTTTCCTTCCCGTACAACTGATGCAAGGCCATGACGGTCTCTTCAATGGCCGCATTGCCAGCCCGCTCACCCAAGCCGTTGACAGTCGTGTTGACGTGGCTGGCCCCGGCCCGAACGGCCATCAGGGTGTTCGCCGTCGCCATACCGAAGTCGTTATGCGCATGCATTTCAATCTCCAGATCCACGGACTGGGTTAGCCTCTGGATACGTTCGAAAGCGGAGACCGGGTCCAGTATTCCCAGGGTATCGGCAAAGCGCAGTCGCCTGGCGCCGGCCTTCTGCGCCGTTTCCGCCACCTGCACCAGGAAATCCATGTCCGCCCTGGAAGCATCTTCGGTCCCCACGCAAACCTGCATCCCGGTATCCAGCGCGCGCGCCACGAAGCGGGCAACCGTCGCCAGGACCCAATCGCGAGTGCGATTGATCTTGTGCCGCAGATGGATGTCCGAGACCGGAATGGACAGGTTGACGAGATGGGCCCCGCAACCGGTCGCCGCGTGCAGATCCGCCTCGCACATGCGCCCCCACACCATGAGCCGGGCGGGTAAATGGAGTCCGGCGATGGCGGCGATCACCTCCTGCTCCTCCGCGCCCATGACCGGTATGCCAACCTCCATTTCGGGGACGCCAGCAAGGGCCAGGGCCCGGGCGATAGCGAGCTTTTCCTCGGCGTTGAAGGCAACCCCGGCGGTTTGTTCGCCGTCTCTCAGCGTGGTGTCGTTGATGATGGTCTGACGGGTGGTTCTCATGATTTACCCCTTCTTGCCCGCAGCTTCCTTGGCCAGATTGCGGCTGTAGCGGGGGATTTCCACGGTTAGGTCGGCCTGACCCACAAAGGCCTGACAAGATAGCCTGGAATTGGGCTCCAGGCCCCACGCCCGATCCAGCATGTCCTCCTCGTTTTCATCCGGGGAATTCAGCGAGGCGTATCCCTCGCGAATGACTACATGGCAGGTGGAACAGGCGCAGGCGTGTTCGCAGGCGTGTTCGATCTCGATGCCCGCGTGCAGCAGGGCATCGCAAATCGACTGCCCGTACTTGGCCTTGACCGCGGCGCCTTCGGGACAAAGTTCGGCGTGAGGAAGAACGATGATTTTTGGCATGCTTCAGCCCGGTTCGATTGCCATGAAAGTCGTTTCGCAAGGACGGGTGTTCACACCCTGATAGCATCCACTTTCTGCCCGGTCAGCGCGGCTTTGATGCTGTAGTCCATGCGACGTCCGGCGAATTCGGTGCTGACTTCGTTGAGGGCGTCGGCCGCCTGCTTGATGGCCTGCCAATCCGAACCCTCCAGGGCGAAGCGCAGCGCTTGCATACCCTCGACGATGACCGCCTGCTCATCAGGGTCCAGCAGCGCAGCGTCCTCGGCCAGGGCGGATTCGGTAGCTTCCAGAAGGCGGGCGGATTCGGCCTTTTGCTCCTGCAAGCGTCGCGCTGCCAGATCGTCCTTGGCGTGGGTGTAGGAATCCTCGATCATGCGGGCGATGTCACCATCGTTTAAGCCATAGGAGGGTTTGACCTCAATTCTGGCTTCGACCCCGCTGGTCTGTTCGGCAGCGGAGACGCTCAACAAGCCATCGGCATCCACCTGGTAGGTGACTCGGACCCGCGCGACGCCGGCCACCATTGGCGGAATGCCACGCAATTCGAAGCGCGCCAGGGAACGGCATTCGCTCACCAGTTCGCGCTCGCCCTGCACCACATGGATACTCATGGCGGTCTGGCCGTCTTTCCAGGTGGTGAACTCCTGGGCGCGGGCCACAGGGATGGTGGAGTTTCTCTGGATGATTTTTTCGGATAAGCCGCCCAAGGTTTCTATCCCTAAGGAGAGAGGAATCACATCCAGCAGCAACCAGTCCTCCCCGGTCCGATTCCCGGCGAGCAAATTCGCCTGCATAGCCGCGCCGAGCGCAACTACTTTGTCCGGGTCCAAGTCGGTGAGAGGAGGCTGCTGAAAAAACTCGCCGACCGCTTTGCGGATGATCGGCATGCGGGTCGCGCCGCCGACCAGGACGACACCTTTGATGTCCTGCACCGACAAACCCGCATCGCGCAGCGCCTTGCGCACCGGCGTCAGGGTTCGTTTCACCAGGGCTTCGGTCAGGCGGTTAAAGGCTTCACGATTGATGGCGATGGTCGCGACGGAGCCGTCGGACATCTCGGTGAGAAATTCTGTCTCGGTGCTCTCCGACAGCCGTTCCTTGGCCTCGCGAGCCGCACTCAGAAGACGTCGGGTGTCACCCGTGGAGAGCTCGGAATAACCGTTCAGCGTCAGCAGCCAGTCGTAAATGGCCCGGTCGAAATCGTCACCGCCCAGGGCCGGATCGCCATTGGTCGCCAGCACCTCGAACACGCCCCGGGTGAGCTTGAGGATCGAAATATCGAAGGTGCCCCCGCCCAGGTCATAGACCGCATAGGTGCCCTCGGCAGCCTGATCCAGTCCGTAAGCAACGGCCGCTGCGGTGGGTTCGTTCAATAGACGGAACACTTCCAGGCCGGCCAGCTTCGCCGCGTCCTTGGTGGCCTGGCGCTGGGCATCGTCGAAATAGGCAGGTACTGTGATCACCGCCCCGCTGATCTCTCCGCCCAGGGACTGCACTGCCCGCTGATGCAGGGCTTTGAGAATCTCTGCGGAGACCTGCACCGGGCTGATCAGCCCCACCTTGGTCTCGAACTGCACCATGCCCGGCGTGTCAGCAAAGCGATAAGGGGCGTCCTGACGGGTGACCACATCCTCCAGGCCCCGGCCCATATAGCGTTTGACGGAAACGAAGGTGTTTTCGGGATCTTCGCTCTGGTAGAGCTTGGCGCCATGGCCGACCTCGACCTCGCCATCGGCGTGGTAGCGGACCACCGAAGGTAACAAAGCGCGGCCCTTGGCGTCGGTCAGCACCGTGGTGGCGCCGTTTTCTTGGACCGTCGCAACCAGGGAATTGGTGGTGCCCAGGTCGATTCCGATCGCTAACCGACGTACCGGTTTGGTTTTGTTGGCGCCAGGTTCAGAAATTTGCAGCAGCATCAGTCCTCCAGTGCGGCCAAGGCGTCGTTAAGATCGCGGCCGAGTTTTTCCAGGAAAGCCAACTGGCGGACCATGACAGCCGCAGCCGGATGTTGCCGTTCGTCGTCAAGCAGGGTGCCGAGCGAATCGAACAGATTGTCCGTTTCGGTCTTCAGGCGACCCGCCAGTCTCTCCATGGCCTGTTGATTTCGCAGGATCACGGCTTCCTGCAATTCTTCACGCCACTCGATCTGTTCCAGCAGGAACTCCGTCGGCATCGCCGTATTGTCCTCTTCCCGAGTGTCCACCCCTTGAATCTTGAGGAGATAACGCGCCCGCTCCAGCGGCCGTTTCAGGGTTTGGTAAGCCTCGTTCGCAAGGGTTGCCCATTGCAACGAGAGGCGACGTTCGGCGTCGCTCAAATGCGCCGACTTGTCAGGGTGCACCCGCGTCTGCAGTTCCAGGTAATGGCTGTCGAGCTTGCCGAGATCCAGGCGAAAACTCTGAGGCATCTGGAATAGCTCGAAGTAATTGCTGCTCGCTACTGGGATCATGCTGAGCTCTATTAGACGTTGAAGCTCTCACCGCAGCCGCACTGGTTCTTGACGTTGGGATTGTTGAACTGGAAACCCTCGTTCATGCCCTCCCGGACAAAATCCAGTTCCGTCCCGTCGAGATAGGCTAGGCTTTTGGGGTCGACCAACACGGTGACACCGAAGCTATCAAAGCTCTGGTCCTCCGGGGTGAGTTCGTCGACGAACTCCAGGGTATAGGCCAGGCCGGAACAACCGGATGTCTTGACCGCCACCCGAAGCCCGAGGCCGGAGCCGCGGGCCGTCAGGTGCTTTCGTACTTGTTTGGCCGCTTTTTCAGTCAAAGTTACTGCCATCTTGCTTGCTCCGTCTAAAGGCCAGGGCTTATTGAGAGGAACAGGCCGAACCGCCGTCCACCGAGAAGGAACTGCCGCAACTGCAGGACGAGGAGGCATTCGGATTCTTGATGACGAAGCGCGAACCTTCCAGGCCCTCCTGGTAGTCGATCTCGGCGCCGGTCAGATACTGAAGGCTGGCGGGGTCCACGAGCAAGGTCACGCCATCCTTCTCGACCGTGGTGTCGTCCTCGCTCACGGCGTCCTCGAAGGAAAAACCGTATTGAAATCCGGAGCAGCCGCCGCCGGAAACGTACACCCGAAGCTTCAGGTCCGGGTTGCCTTCCTCGGCGATGAGTTCGCTCACCTTGCTCGCCGCGTTGCTGGTAAAAAACAGCGGGGGGCCCGGAGGAGTCAAATCTTGAATACTGGTCATGGCTGTCATGGTGATTCCTCGTTATGCCGCGGACTTGCAAACTTCGTAGCCTTCCTCGGTCACACCGGCTTTGGCCTGGTAGTCGGAGACCGCAGCCTTGATGGCGTCTTCCGCAAGCACGGAGCAGTGGATCTTGACCGGCGGCAAGGCCAAAGCCTCGGCGATCTCGGTGTTCTTGATGGCCAGGGCCTGTTCGACGGTCTTGCCCTTGACCCATTCGGTCACCAGCGAACTCGACGCGATCGCCGAGCCGCAGCCATAGGTCTTGAACTTGGCATCCTCGATGATGCCTTCATCGTTGATCTTGATCTGCAGCTTCATGACATCGCCGCAGGCGGGCGCGCCGACAATGCCGGTGCCCACGCCGTCTTCCTCTTTGTCGAAGGACCCGACGTTGCGGGGGTTTTCATAGTGATCGATGACCTTGTCGTTATATGCCATGATGTTCTCCTGATGCTTTGAGAGTAACGAAAGCCGCTTAGTGTGCCGCGGCAGCCCATTGAACCGTATCGAGATCGATACCGTCCTTGTACATCTCCCACAGCGGAGAAATGTCGCGCAGGCGCTGGACTGCATTCTTGAGTAGGGAAATGGCGAAATCGATATCCGCCTCCGTGGTGTAGCGGCCAATGCTGAAACGGATCGAACTGTGTGCGAGCTCGTCGCTGCGCCCCAGCGCCCGCAGCACATAGGAAGGCTCCAGGCTCGACGAGGTGCAGGCCGAGCCGCTGGAAACCGCAAGATCCTTGATGGCCATCATCAGGGACTCGCCCTCCACATAGTTGAAACTGGCGTTGAGGTTGTGCGGCACACGCTGTTCCAGATCGCCGTTGACAAAGACTTCCTCGATGTTCTTGATGCCCGCCAGCAGCTTGTCCCGCAGCGCACGGATCCGCTTCGACTCTTCGGCCATTTCTTCCCGGGCAATCCGAAACGCTTCGCCCATGCCGACGATCTGGTGGGTGGCCAGCGTCCCGGAACGCAGACCGCGCTCGTGCCCGCCACCGTGCATCATCGCTTTCAAACGGATACGAGGCTTGCGGCGGACATAGAGTGCGCCGATGCCCTTGGGACCATAGGTCTTGTGCGCGGAAAAAGACATGAGGTCGACGGGCATCTTCTCCAGGTCGATTTCCACCTTGCCGGTGGATTGCGCAGCATCCACATGGAAGATCACGCCCTTCTCGCGGCAGATCTGGCCAATTGCGGCAATGTCCTGAACCACGCCGATTTCGTTGTTGACGTGCATGATGGAGACGAGGGAGGTATCCGGGCGGAGTGCCGCCTTGAAGGCCTCTAGGTCCAGCAGACCGTTGGGCTTGGGATCCAGGTAAGTGACTTCGAAACCCTGGGATTCGAGTTCCCGCATGGTGTCGAGCACCGCCTTGTGCTCGGTCTTGAGTGTGATCAGGTGGCGACCCTTGGTCTCGTAGAAATGGGCGGCGCCCTTGATCGCCAGGTTGTCCGATTCCGTTGCGCCCGATGTCCAGACGATCTCCTTGGGATCCGCGTTGACCAGTTTCGCCACCTCCTCGCGGGCTTGTTCCACAGCCTTTTCGGCCACCCAACCAAAGCTATGGGAACGGCTGGCCGGATTGCCGAAATTCTCGGTCAGAAAGGGGATCATCTTCTCCGCGACGCGAGAATCCACTGGGGTCGTCGCCGAGTAATCGAGATAAACCGGTAACTTCATGAGCATGCTCTCCGAGTTTCGCTATCCATCAAGTAACGAGGCCACGTCGCCGGGAGCGCCGGGCCTTGCAGTGTTGCTGTATGGGATGCAAGTCCCGAGCCATCTTGCGTATTACCTGTAAGTTATTGATTCATGATGCTGGATAGCGAGGGGGCCGATGGCATCGTTTGTCTTGTTTTAAACAAAACAAGCCTTCAGCAAACCCTGCGCGGACCGGTGCGCGCCGGGTTTCCCCGGGATGGTGCGTTTTGCCGGCCATCGTCATGGGGCGCCCGGAGCCCAACGATCACACGGTCTGTAACCGATGTCGCTTGCGGCATGGGCGATTGGATCGGAACAAACGCGGCGCCATTTGTCGTATTCATTACAAAATGGCCCCGCTCTTTAGGCACGTGTAACAAATGCAACAGCGGGCGCTCGACGGTGCGAGGCATGCGAATCGCTCGAACATGAAGGACTTCGGCATGCATTGGGGCAACGGCATGAATGATGCCTGTCAATGCTCAGGCAAGAACGACCGGAGCGATTCATGTACGTTTGCATCTGTAAAGGCGTCACCGAGAACCAGATCCGCGACGCCATTCATAGCGGCTTATGCACGCGCAAGGAAATTTCCCGATGCCTTAAGGTCGGGACCGCTTGCGGCAAGTGCAATCAAGAGGTAGGGGACTTGCTGCAGCGCAGCCTGTCGACCGGCAACAGCAGCTTAATATCGCTCCTGAGTGAAGAGGGCTCCCAAACCTTCAAGATTCCATCGCCCGGCCGTCTCTCTCTGCCGGAATCGTCGGCGGGCGCGCGAAATGGTACGGCGAGGCCGAATGCGGCACGAGTCGTTCGGGTCATGGAAAATGCCCCTTGTCTGGCATAGGGCTTGAGGTAGGCACAGCGTACCCGACCGCACCGCGGTTTCGCCTTGATTCAACCGCATTGCCGGGGTGCGATGAGGCTAGCCGACACCCGACACCGGGTCGGCCTGCTGCTGAAAAATCGGGAATTGGATATGGATGCGGCAGCCCTGGGCAAACTCGGGATCGATGTGGATGAAGCCGCGGTGTTGGTTGACCACTTCCTGGACCCAGGTCAGGCCCATGCCGGCATGGCGCCGGGCCACGCCGGCCTTGGTGCTGAAAAACGGCTCGAAGACCTTGATGCGCAAGTGCGCGGGAATGCCGGGCCCGGTGTCTTCGATGCACACATGAATCTCGGCGCCATCCGAGCAGGTGTAAAAGCACAGTTCCCGCCGCAGGCTGTCGCCGTGCTTCATGGCGTCGATCGCATTTTCGATGAGTTGCTTGAACACGGCGCGCAAGCGGTTCTCCAGTCCGTTCAGGAGGGGTAGTTCGGGGACGGAATGCCAGCCGACCACGATACCGTTTTGGCGCAGGGCAGCCGTCATGAGCGAGAGGGCGTCGTGCAGAACCTGGTTCAGGTTCACCGGCGCCGGACTTTCGGTATCGACCGGCGGAATGCTGTTCTTCATGGTCGCCAGGGAGGCTTGACCGGAATCGAGGATTTGCTGCAGGGCTCCAATGAGGGCGTCATGCTGATGATCCCCGTTGCGTCGCCGCAGTGTGTCTTGAGTGGCGGCGACAACATTGAGCGGGCCCTGCAACTGATAAAGGGCGCCAAACAGTGCCTCCCTCAGGCTCAGCAATTTTTCCTCTTCGGCCATGAGCGCCCGCAGTGCGTTGATGTGCAATTCCTCCTTGGCTTGCTGCCTAAGGGTACGAGCATCGCCCGTAGAATGGGCCGGATAGGACATGCCGGGGAAAAACCCATGGCGGGCATGGGGCGCCTTGATGCCGCCACACGAGTCTTTGAGCTTTTGGCAAAAACGACTGATGATGCTCTGACGGCATGCTTCAGAAGGGAGGAAGGGAGGGACTTTCGGCATGTAGGCTCACCATCGAATGCTTGAAAGGGGGCGCCCTGAGAGAAGCATCGGACTCAAGAGCGTGATGCCTGGCACCGGCTAGCCCTGTTTTATCCGGAAGCCCGGCGATTTTTGGGCTAGATGCCATGGGATTCCTCCATGGGAGAACAAGACCTGCAATGGTGAGGCAAATAACGCGCCAATAGGGCGAATATCGGCTTGACCGGTTAACCGCGAATTTTTTCTTGCGAAGGCGTGTTGTGAATGCGACAAACGGGCATGCGCTTGTTGGCTGTCCGACATTGGCCGCCCAGCGGCGGACCCGTATTTCCTGGCACAAGCCCTCTTTTTAAATGGATAAAGACCATGATCTATGTCGTTGAATTTCCCCATCAAGCGCATGCCTACGCATGGTTCGCCTTCGAAGAGCAGGATTTCGCCCGCAAGGTTCAGGCTAGACACGCGGGCGATCGGACCCTATTTGCCGCAGCGACCCCGCGCCAGCAGCTCGAGAAGACCGGCCATACACCGGATTCACCCGGCGCCCGTACCGAGTATGCCGGGATATTCGATCTCGCCGAAGAGTATGGCTGGGATACGGTGCTATACCGGGCTGATTACCTTTTGGGCGAGGGCGTTTATCAGGCCGAGCCGGCTTCCGAATTCGACGCCTGCGTCGCAGCCATCGCCCATGATCTGCGTGCGTGTCGGGTGTATCTGTCGGACGAAGCGGCGACGGCCGCGCTGTATCGGGATCCCCTCTATGACGGCCCAGAAGGGTTCCATGCGCACATGGCCCTGCGTGAGCAGCTGATTGCGCTGGAGGTCATTTCGGATGATTTGTAAGAGAGAAGGTCATGACGGTTGAACAACTGATCGAAGCTTTGCTGAAAATGCCGAAAAACGCGGTCGTGCTCTACGAAGGCGACACCGGCTATGCACTGGTGGGTGCTGTGGATCTGCGGAAGAATGACAACGGGGTCCCGGATGAGGTGATATTGTTCCCCGATATGAGTGAGTGATTCGGTGGGGAAAGTGGGGCCGGGTTGTTGGCCCCGTCAGTGTTGGCCTACGGTCGGGTAATCTGAAGACAGCGTGCTCGGTTAGGCCTTGGGTTTCCCACCCTCCGAACACACGCGAGTATCTCCGGCCATCCATGGTAAGGCAAGTCTGACGAGGCAGAAGATGCGCGCCAAGGGAGGCCGATGTCACAATCACCGCAAGCTCGCCCGACGGCATCGCAACTGCGACATATAGCGGGACACGCACCGGGTCCTCCTTTGCGTCGTTACGGCGAATGGATGGAGCAGTTCTTACGTAAGGCGATCAGTTGCGTTTCCTTCCAATCGAGCCGCCGGTAAAAATCAAGCGCCGGGCGGTTTTCGCGGTCGGCCAGCAGTTGCAGGCGAGTCAGCCCGTGTTGCGCGGCCCACGTTTCCAATGCCGCCATCAACTGCCGACCGACGCCGAACCCGCGCCGGTCAGATGCCACTACCACGTCTTCGATCAATCCGACAGAACCGCCTTCCGCAGTGGAAATCAACACCTGCAGGGTACAGAAGCCAATGACGCGTCCTCGTTCCTCCGCGACCCAGATATGGCAGCTAGGATTTTCCAACAAAAGGCGCAAGCCACGTCCCTGCTTGACCGGGTCGCCCTGAAAGTCGGCTTCGATCGCGAACAAATCTTGCAGCAAGGCGACCAGGTCGGGGAGGTCTGATTCGAAGGCGAAGCGAATATGGCATGAGGGGATGTTCGACATCTCGGGTTAAACGTTTCAAGTAGGCATAGGATGACAGGGGCCGAACTCACGCGTTCCCATCCCATCGCATCCCCGGTTCCCAATAATTAGGCATGCCTAGATTCCCGTCGGCATGTTCGAAACGCACCAGGATCATTTCCGGTCCGGCTCCTGTCCCGGACGGCTTTGCGTACGATCGATCCGCTCGTATTGCTCCATCTCTCCCGGCAGCAGTTTACCGGTCGAGGATGGTTTCGCGAGTGCGGAACGCAATACGCGCGCGAGGTGCAGGCTCTCGCGCTGGGCGCCGTCATGGATCTGGTGGCGGCAGCTGGTGCCGTTGGCGATCACCAGCGTCTTGGGGCCGGCCTGCCGCACCTTCGGCAATAGCGAGAGCTCGGCCATTTGCATGGACACTTCATAATGCTCACTTTCCAGACCAAAGGCCCCCGCCATGCCGCAGCAGCTCGACCGGCGGAACCGCTATCGCGCTCTACCTTTACGCGGGTATATACGATCGTTAGGCGACCTGCTTCGCTGGCTTGTTGGGGCGGTGTGCCGGTGAGCCATGCAACATGCCTTCGACGCTGAGGTCTTCGTCGATATCGGGCCAGTGAATGCCCTGACCATCACCAACAATCTCGAAATGCTGCCGTTGCGCTGCGGTGGCTTCCGACAAGCGCCACGACCAGATCAATGGAACGCTGATGGTTCGGCCGTCCAGGAGATGTGCAATAATTTCATCCTCCGTAATCTCAACATCACGTAGGCGGGGTTCCGCCACATTAACCACAGTGTTCATGCCAAGCCTCCAGGATTTTCGGTAGGTTGCTATCAATGAGTCTGCGAATGGCGAGGAGTTCCTTGGCAGTAAAGCCGCCATTTTTCGCCAAGTGAATCGGCTCCAGCCAGAATTTGCAGAGCAGCTTCTCCCGCTGCACGTGGACATGCTTCGGCTCGCCACAATCGAAGCTGTAGAAGAACAATCGATAGGGGCCAGGAATGCCTTTTACCGATGGCATGTTCGCATTGCCAGCAAACTTCGATATGTTACAAACCGTTCCTCGTCTTCTGAGTGGTCAGGATCATGAGCGGTAGCAGAAAAGGAATCGCGTAATGCACTGGTTGCCTCCTCAAAGGTGATGCCATGCGTGCTTTGGTTAGCTGCTGCCTTTTTCGGATCCCGCTCAAAATGCATGTCGAATAGCTCTTGTTGCAATCATGCGGCGGAAGCGCTACCGCGTTCCGCCTTACGCGGATTGATGCGATAGCTAGGCAATTACAAGGCGGTACGCCTTACCTCGACGGTGCAAATATCTTGAGCCCGTTCTCAATCCGTTTCACGGACCATATGGTCCACGCTTGTAGAGGTCTGGGGCCGAAACCCCCTTTGAAAAGGAATAGTCTCTGACTACGCCTTCTTTGTCGAGGAAGATCTTAAGTACGTCGGCTGTATTCCGCTCCTCACTGTATAGAACAACCGCCCAGCGGAACTGCTTGCCGTAGAGATATGTCAGGACTTGCCTATCGCCCTGTGACTCGATTTGGTAGGGACTGCCGAACAACCTAAAAATGTCAACATGCGTACTTTTTCCAATGACGATTTTCGGGATATTATCCTCTGCAATGGGTGACCCTACTAACTGCCTATAAGCACAGCCAAACGACATCCCACCAATCAACAATAAGATTATTAGCTTACTTAATACCGGTGCCCTTACCATAGTGTTTCTCCGAAAGTGTGTCGCGGTGATATAGCCAACTTCAAACTGCTCATGTCCTTAACGCCATTCCTGGCAAACGGGTAAAGGGAACCCGCACGTTACAGCCTGGTGTACCGCGCGAACCATGAATCAATATTCTTGAACGGGCTATTGCAGCCGAACAAGCGATTGTATGTTTCTGCTTATCATACGACTTATGGATGATATGCAGAAAGCCTACCCCGATCATGTAACACGGGGG
>DATIXD010000320.1:0-4801 GCA_035518875.1 Methylococcaceae bacterium
GATGATGAGGACCCAACCAGCAGATTCCATCCGGGACCGAGGGCAACGCCCTCAGCAAGAGTCCGAATGTATGGCTGCATTCTCCACTGTCTCAACATCGGCACCGACCGCTTGGCAAAACGGGGCGACCATGTATGACTCAATGACTATGGGGATTTGACGGTTCGCCGTTGGGCTGAAGCTGGCGGACATGCCGGTCAGCCGAAAGGCGATAAGGCTCAGATACCTGGTGCTCGCTGCGCCATGCTGGGTTTCGCGATGATACGGGGGACAAGAAACAACGTGATTCCGGCGTTCAGGCCCGGGAACAGCCAGCCGCCGTCAGCATCTTGCCTTGGGCACGGGCGATCCGCCTCCAGCCGCTTCAGTCGCGGCGCTTCGCCCAGACGCGCAGGCGCTCGAGCAGCACCGGAGAAAGTAGGGCGTAGCGATCCTTGTGGCCCTTGCCCTGATCGATGCGCAGGGTCCTGCGCTGGCTGTCGATGTCACCCACCTTCAGCGCGATCACCTCGTTGGCGCGCAGCCCGGCACCGTAGGCGACCGAGAGCGCCGTTTGGTGTTTGAGGTTCTCCGCCGCAGCGATCAGGCGGGCGACCTCTTCACGGCTCAGCACCACCGGCAGGGTCCTGGGAACCCGCACCGGTTGCATCTTCGCCATCAGCTCGGCCTGGTCGAGCGTGACATCGAAGAAGAACTTCAACCCAGTGATCGCTGCATTGAGCGAGACCGGCGAGATGCCGTGATCGACCAAGTACAATTGATAGCGCCGCAGGTCCTCGGCGGTAGCGGTGTCAGGCGAGCGACCCAGGAAGCCGGCCAGCTGCCGCACGGCACGAATATTGTGGCACGGGGTCTTGTCCGAGAGCTTGCGCATCCGCATGTCTTCGATCATGCGTTGGCGCAGGGGTGAGATGGTTGGTGCCGTTTCGTTCATAGCTCTGCTCCTGCCGTGAACCGAGGCGGATTGCCTCATTTCTCAACATAGAAAACAGAGCCAAACCCCTTCAACTACCTTCAGCGATGTATCGAAGCACCATTGCCGCGCGAGCGGTTTAGTCCATTGGCCGTAAGCCCCCTTTGCAATGACTACTCCCGGCGCGGGTTTGGCTGCTATACGTCGGCCTGCTTCGGCCTGGTCTTGGACGAACGTTTTCATGCTTTCCTCGGCGAGCTTCGTAACGGTCACAACCCGCAGCGAGCAATTCGTCGTAAGGGGTCCGGACCTGGCGGACGTGGGCAACCACAGCCAGGCACAACGCTTTTTCGTCGAGGGCTTTCGCCGCGGCGGAACGGCCCACCCGTCCCGAATACCTGAGACAGGCATTTTCCGCAACGGCCTGCTCCATTCCGGAAGGGCTGTTCGGAAATAGCTCACGCACGCGCCTTGCGAAACCCTCAACGTGGTCCCGGTCGAGTTCCGCGCGCTGTTCCGCCTCCCGCTCGCGACGGCGTGCACGGGCTTCGCCATCGGCCAGGCACTCCGCTTCGGCCAAAGCCAGTCCCATTTCAGGCAAAAACGGGAAGGTGCCAAAATTTCAAAAAATCGGCTTTACGATCAGGCAGAAATTAGCAGCGTGAGCATCATTAGAAACATACATGCCCCCAGCAAGATTGGGGCAAATTTTCCTGAATGCTCTGACTCAGAGTCTCTACCAATATCACTAATCCAATCGATCATAGAATCCAAAACTTTCACGACTGACGCCTCTTTGGTTTTAAAAGCAACGGACAAATTATCCTGCGTAGCATGAAGCAAACCAGATGCCAACATAAAACATAGTTGTAATCCAATAAGTTGTACAATTTGTCATTACTGAGCCGATGCGGTAGTGGTTGCATTAAACCAAACAGTGTCTCCGCGGTGCCGACATCCGCCGTTTCGAGACGCGATTAATTGCGAATATCCGAGCGCCTGAGCCTACGTTCCGTGAGAATGAGACCACATTAGCTGAGAACAGAGCGAGAACATTCGCGTGGAACCATCAAATTGAGAATGTCCCTATCATTCTTATGGACTCTGCTGAAAAGTGATTGAACATTACGGTAGGTCTATCCAGAATACGAGGCTTGTACTCACGATTTCGCCCGAAGGCTTGACCGAACGATCGTTCGCTGCGAACAGCAATTTCGCCTTTTTTGTCGAGTTCAGCATCGCACACCAACGCAGACGGTTCGTGTCGCCCGAGAAATTTGTGCGCAAATCCGACCACGGCACGATGACTGACTCACCACCACTGGATTTGTCGACGAAGTTTTCAAGTGCATTCATGATCAAAAAGCCTCGCTACAACGTCTTTGATAGTAAGCAAAGTTCGCAGATGGACTAACGCGTCATGCGCTGCCTTTCTTGATCTGCATCAAGACTTTCGGCTTGCCGCGATATTTGCCAACGCACGAAAGGTAATGCCTTGATCTAACAACATTTTGGTGTTTAATCTGGAAAATATTGACGCTGACAACTGGCAAGTTTTGCGCGCTGATTAACAGCCGAACGGCTTGCTGCCGGATTCGAACTGATGAGAAAGGACAACGCGATCAACTTGGGCCAAATCCCGGGACTGTAGGATGAAACGTGAAGTCTGGGCAGAGTTCGGGGATGGCAGCGTCGCCAAGTATGGCGTTGAGGACGATGACCTTCCTGACCTGCTAGCTCGGTTCCACAATCATGGCATGCCCTGCACACTGTGGATCGATGGACAGATATGGAAGGCAGGTGATCGAGTTGACGGCAGAGATTCGAACGAGCGGATCGACCAATCAGCGAATAACGATTGCCAATTTTAGTTTGCAGCAACTATTGCAATAGCTGCTCTAGCCCACGCTGCATTGAGTTTTTGCAGAGAGTCTACACCGTTCTTTGTGCCCAACAGGATAAGGTGTTGCGCGTGATGCTGCCGCCGGCACCCGCAGCTTGTCAGGTAAAAGGAAAGGCCTGATCCAATGACATCCTTGACGCGCTCGATTCATCATCTGACCGACGCGCAGATGTCTGAGCTTTTCCGCAAGGGCCATCGGATCCTGACCGACGATGGCGTCTTCATCGACCCCGTCCCTGTACTGGGAGCGACACCAGCAATCGACAGGCGTTTTCGCGAGACCTTGCTGATTCAAGTGAAGGATCGTGGCGTCTCCAACGAGGATTTGAATGAGCCGCTGAGTCGCATGAGAAAGAGGGTAAAATGGGCACGCTGGAATCCCAGTCAAGCTGGCTGTAGGAAGCCGGTTCCGATGCGGTCAATTGTGAGTACGAAAGCCCTAGTTTCGTGGTGTATTCAGGCCGCAAGGCGACGCAAAAGTCCGATTGATGTCTGTTCCAGGCGTCCCGGAGCAATCGAAGGTAAAGATATGCCGACCAAGAAAACCAATCCCGATCTGAACAAGCTTGACCGCGTCGTCGCCGAGGCCCGCCTCAACCAGGAAGAGCGGGAGCGCGGCTACCGCGAGCGGGCGCTCAAGATGTATCCCTGGGTATGCGGCCGCTGCGCCCGCGAATTTACGCTCAAGAATGTGCGCGAACTCACGGTTCACCACCGCGACCACAATCACGACAACAATCCCGCCGACGGAAGCAATTGGGAGCTGTTGTGTGTCTACTGTCATGATAACGAGCATCAGCGCTACCTCACCGCCGAACTGACCGGCAAGGACAAGGCCGGCGCGCGGCAGGATGCGAATACGACCTTCAAGGCCTTCGCCGGTCTCGGCGATCTGCTGAAGCGGCAAAACTAATCATGGCCACCGAAAGGGAAGCGCGACTGGTCGCCATCGAAACCAAGCTTTCCTACCACGAAGATACCGTCCTGGCCCTGAACCGCGTGGTCAGCCAGCAGCAGAAACAGATCGATCAGCCCAAGGCCACGGTCAGGCTGCTGGTCGAACGCAACCGGCAGATGTCGGCGGCGGCCGAGGCGGCCAGCCCGACTGCGGATTACTGACCCATGCTCAGAATCTCGAACCAGATCGCCATTCCCCTCGCGGAGATCGAGCTGACGGCCATTCGCGCGCAGGGTTCGGGCGGACAGAACGTCAACAAGGTGTCCTCCGCGGTGCACCTGCGCTTCGATATCCGGGCCTCATCCCTGCCCGCGTTCTATCAGGACAAACTGCTGCAACTGAGCGATCAGCGCATCTCCGGCGATGGCTGCGTGGTCATCAAGGCGCAGCAGCACCGCAGTCAGGAGATGAACCGGGCGGACGCGTTGGAGCGCTTGGTGGCGCTGATCATAAGCGTGGCGGTGACGCGCAAGGCCCGCAAAGCTACTAAACCCACCCGTGGTTCGCAGAAAAGGCGACTGGACAGCAAAAGCCGGCATGGCCAGATGAAGGCGCTGAGAGGCCGACCGCTCGAATAACGCACGCGGCGGATCTTGAAGTTGCCGCCCTTGTTCTTGCCCTCTGCGAGCCGATTCACGGCCTTGTCGGCGATGGCACCGTCGATGGCGCGATAGGCGTGGAAATCGAAAATGTCGATCTTGCCACGTGGTGGCCTGGAATAGCCGCATCCCCGGTGGGGGCGCCTAGGATATCGCCGGGGCGGACGTTGTTCGTGCGTCCGCCATCGATGCACAGGGTCACCATCGGCGGTTGCGGATTGAAGCCCTCCCTGCTCTTCAATGATTCGGGCAAGGCTGAAACCACCGGGCTTTTCTGATAGGTCTCGATGGCATTGACCTTGTGCGCCTCGGGCGGGTATAGAGGCTCAGGGCCGGCCCCTTGCTACCGGCGCGCCCGATGCGATGGATATGCACTTCCGGATCGTGGGCCAGCTCGTAGTTGATCACCGCCTGCAAATCCTTGATGT
>DATIXD010000321.1:0-4396 GCA_035518875.1 Methylococcaceae bacterium
CCGGGTGCTGGTGCGCTACATGCTCATCGCGCCGAAAGAAAAGCCGGTGAAGTTCGATTACATCCTGACCCAGTCTGGCGGGCAATGGGCCATCATCAACATCATCGTCGACGGCATCAGCGATCTGGCCCTGAAGAAGGCCCAGTACACCAGCGTCATCGACCGAGAGGGCTTCGACAGCCTGATGAACAAGCTAACCCAGAAAATCACCGACTACGCCAGCAAACAAACGTAGCTGCGAATGTGAATTCGAGAGTACCCAAAAAAGGGCATCGCAAGATGCCCTTTTTGTTTTCCCTTTTAAGACCTCAGAATAAGGGCTCTCGGTAAAACATCAGGATGTTGCCGATCATGAACATCGCCACGATCCCGATAAAGCCGGCGATCCGGCCTTCCGCATAACCTCCGGGTGTTGCCAGCCGCAATTCCAGCCAGCGTCCGCTGGCCATGATGACCGCCAAAAGGCCCATGGTCGTGTGCGTGGATTGGATCAGAAACTCGCTCTTCAATTCGAATTCGGCGTGGGCGTGGGTTAGTAAAAGAATGCCCCCGAACGCGCATAGCACGGGGAATAGATACCTCAGCTTTTGGGCTTTGTTGTCGGTGCGCGCTCGCAGTTCCATATAGCCCAGCACGAAAGCGAGGAGGGTCGCGATGCGGTGCTGGAACACTTCGCCGTTGCCGAAGGTGCTTTGCCAGAACCCGATCGGCCCCAAAGGCCAGGTTTCGGCGTCGCTGCGGAAAAACAGGAAAATGCTAAGGCCTATGAATCCCAGCGGCCAATATTGCGCCCATCCGAATCGTCTGATGTAGGACAACATGGCGACTAACCCCATCGCGGTCAGGAAGATGCCGGCGATGCTGTGGTTGTAATCCGACCATTCCGTGGCCGCGACCGAAGGTACCTTGTCGACCACCGCCACGCGTCCGGCCTCGCCCGCCAGCAGGTCTTCGTGAGTCGGCGATTGAGTTTTCGGCAGACGCGGCATGAACATGTTGACCACTTCCGAGACGGTGGCCGTGCGGTCTGGAATATCCACCGACGGCGGTTGCGAAGAAAGCGTCGCGGCGATGAAGAGGATGCCGACCAGTACGAAGGTTTCCGCCTCGATGTAATAGGGAACCTTGGTGGTCAGGCCGGACGATTGGATGTGCCGGCGCCAGCGCCGCCCGGCGCGATGGTTCAGGTAGGCGAACCCGAGTGCGACCAGCAATAACCAGCTCTTGGTGACCACTAGGCTGCCGTAGCCGGTGCCGAACAGGCCATCCCAGCTGCCGATATACGTCCATGCCAGCGGAATGCCCGTGACCAGCAGCAGCACGACGGAACTGACGCCCATCCAGGCGAAGCGCGTGATGGCTAGCGGCCACATCGCTTTCGCTTCGGCGTCCTTGCGGCTGGCACGCCACAGGCCTAGGAGCTGGGCCACGCAGCCGAACCAGACGGCGGCGGCAAGCTGGTGCGCCACGGTCGTGACCATCAGCAGCTCGCGATACTCGAATCGGCCGACGGCGTGCACCAGCCAGGCGCCGCTGACGACCAGCGGAACCGTGAGCAGGGCCGTCATGATCCAGGTGGAGCGCTCGGATGGTTCTCGGCTCAAACGCTTGGCCATCCAGATGAACGCCAGTGCCAGGATGAAACGCAACAGTCCTGCCCTGAACTGTACGGTGTTCGCATAGGCGGCGAACGGCAGGTCTCCGAGGGTGGACGCCAGCACCGCCGCCTTGATGACCAGCTTGCTGCCCACGGACGCTGCGAGGGCGATCGCGCCGATGTTGAGCACTTTGACGCTGCGCAGAATGATGGAGTCGCCTGCTCGGGCCGGGGAGAGGACGCGCAGAATGACGAAGCTCCAGAGTATGCTGCCGACCACCAGCGCGTAGCTGATGAGCATGAGCCCGCCGAGGAAGTCGTCGATGAAATTGGCCAAACCTTGCATGTACATGATGGGTTACCGCTGTGTTGAAACTTTGAATCGGATGACATCTTCCGTGAGATGGCCGTCGGCGGCGAAAACTTTATATTTCAGGGCGTAATCGCCTTCGCCGAGGGGAGGGACATGAATGATCATCTCGCCGGGTTTCTTTCCCTTGGCGATTTCGACCGGCTGGTAGACATCGCCCTTACTGACCAGGAACACCCGCGACAGGGCCAACTCCACGTTGGAGTTGAAATAAAGCACCACTTCGGTGGGCTGATTGACCTCGATGGGCTTGTGCTTGAGCGAGGATTCGGTGACCACGGCGTGGGCCGAAACTTCCGCGGCCGATCCGAATAACAGGCCGCAGAGCATGATCGAGCCGATCACGGTTCTCGTTCTGTTAGTGGTTAATCTGAACATGAATTAAGCGCCTTGTCTGTCAATGGATATCGATAATGGGCGGTGTTTAAGGCCGCCAACCCGATTGTCGGGCTTCAGCCCGCCCTACGGTAAAAAATGCGATTAACCCGCCTTGGCTTTCAGAGCATGACTGATGAGGTTCTTCCCCAAATCGCGGATCGCGCCGCCCACTTCCTGTGTGTCGCCGATGACCTCGTCCATGGCCTTGAGAATCCAGTCACGGTCTTTTTCACCGATCACCAGCGGTGGCAGCAGTTTCACCACGTTCATGCCGTGTCCGGCGACCTGGCTGAGAATGCGGTGGTTCTTGAACAGCGGAATGGTGATGGTCTGGCTGAACAGGCCCTTATTGGCAGCTTCCAATCCAGTCCAGGCGGCCTTGCGCAGCAGGCCCTCGGGCGAGCCGAATTCCAGGGCGATCATCAGGCCCATGCCGCGCACTTCCTTGAAGAAGTCGTACTTGGGGATCATTGCATGCAGGCCGGCGATGATCTCGCCGCCGATCTGCGCCGCATTCTCGATCAGCCCTTCATCGTCGATCACTTGCAGGGCGGCGATACCGGCCGCCATCGCCATGTTGTTCTTGGAGAAGGTGGAGCCGTGCACCACGGCGCGGTCCATGCGGTTGAAAACGGCCTCCATCACCTGCTTGCTCATGGCCACCGCGCCTACGGGTATGAAACCGCCGGACAGGGCTTTCGCCATTAGAATCATGTCCGGCTCAACGCCCCAATGCTCGATCGCCCAGAATTTGCCGGTGCGCCCGATGCCCGTCTGGATTTCGTCGGCGACGAACAGCGCGCCGTACTTCTTGCAAAGGGCTTGGGCTTCGCGCAGATAGCCGTCCTGGGGCAGGTTCACGCCCTTGCCCTGGATCGGTTCGACGATGAAGGCGGCCACGTCCCTGTTGCGCAGAGCGTTTTCCAGTGCCTTCAGGTCATTGAAGGGCACCGCAGCACAGCCTGGCAAGAGCGGGCCGAAACCCTCGCGGAAAACGTTCTCGCCGTTCAAAGACAGCGCGCCCAGGGTCAGGCCGTGGAAGGCGTGCTCGCAGTAAACGATTTTCTCGCGCCGGGTGGTGTAGCGGGCGAATTTGATGGCGGCCTCGACGGCTTCCGCGCCGGAGTTGCAGAAAAACATCTTGGTTAGGTTGGGCGGGCACTTTTCCAGGATTTTTTCCGCCAATAGGCCCGACAGCAGGGAAACATCCATCTGCACCATGTCCGGCAGTTCGGCGTCGAGCACGTCCTTGAGCGCCTGGACGATCTTGGGATGGCTGCGTCCCAGGGCGAAGACGCCGAAGCCGCTCAGCAAATCCAGATATTCAGCGCCCTTGTCGTCATAAAGATAAGGCCCGCGCGCCTTGGTGTAGACGCGGTCGTAGCCGATGGTTTTCAGCACGCGCACCATCTGCGTGTTCAGATGCTGCTCGTGCAGATCGAAATTCTCTCCCGCCCGTTCCCTGAGCAATTCGGCAATGGTCTTGGACATCACAACCTCGAATGAATAATTGAACGGTTGATTTTACAAGGGAATTAATGTTTGCGCCTGAATCTTAATTCACTGAAGGCGGGCAACACCACCAAGGCGCAGATCAAGGTCATCATCAGTCCGACGGCCAGCAGAATCCCCATCGAGGCGGTGCCCCTGTGGGAGGTGAAGGCCAAGCTGCTGAAGCTCCAGACGGTCGTCAGCGAGCCGTAGAATACGCCCTGCGCTTCGCTGGTGCGGAACAGGTTTTCATCGGTGGAATGCAGGTAATGCAGCCGGTGGGCCATGTGGATGCCGCTGTCCACGCCCAGGCCGAACAGCAGCGGCAGAGCGATGATGTTGGCGAAATTGAACGGCACGTCGAAGATGACCGTCGCCGCGGCGGTGAACAGCGAGGCCAACAGCAGCGGTAACAGGACCAGCAGGGTATCTTTGATGCTGCGCAGAATGATCAGCAATAAGAGGGTAATCGCGCCCATCGCGATGCTGAAGGCTTCGACGAAGGCCTTGATGACTTCGTTCATGGATTCCAGATAGGTGACCGGCAGATCGGTGACATT
>DATIXD010000322.1:0-15113 GCA_035518875.1 Methylococcaceae bacterium
AGAAACATACCCATGTCCGCTTCCTTCCAATCCCGCTACCTCGTCGGCATCGACCTAGGTACGACGCATACCGTGGCCGCCTACGCCGATGTGTCCCAAGAAGCCAACGCTAATATCGAGATTTTCCCGATCGAACAATTGGTCGCGCCTGGGGAGGTCGCGTTGCGGCCTTTGTTGCCATCGGTGCGCTACCATCCGGCACCTGGCGAATTGGCGGAGGCAGACACGCACCTGCCCTGGCCGCAGAATGGCGGTCCCGGTCATCCCATCCTCGGCGAGCTGGCCCGTGTATTGGGTGCGAAAACCTCGGGGCGGTTGATCGCCAGCGCCAAAAGCTGGCTGTCGCATGGCGCGGTGGACCGCACCGCCGCGATTCTGCCCTGGGGCGCGCCAGAGGGTGTGACTAAAGTCTCGCCGGTGGAGGCCAGCGCCGGTTATCTGGCTCATGTCCGATCCGCCTGGAATCATCGTTTTCCCGATTTTCCGCTGGAGCGGCAAGAGATCGTCGTTACCGTCCCCGCTTCCTTCGACGAAGCGGCTCGGACATTAACCCTGGACGCGGCGCGGCTGGCGGGATTGACCGAGATCAGGCTGGTCGAGGAACCGCAGGCGGCTTGTTACGACTGGCTGTGGCGGCACCGGAAAACCCTTGCCAAGGATCTTTCCAGCATAAGTTTGTTGCTGGTGGTCGATGTGGGCGGCGGCACCACCGACCTGACCCTCATCAAGGTCGAGGCGGGCGAAGACGAACCGAAGCTGAGCCGCATCGGCGTCGGCAATCATTTGATGCTGGGCGGGGACAATATCGACCTGACACTGGCACACCTTGCGGAGCACCGGTTAGTTGCCGATGAACAACGCCTGTCGGCGGCGGAATTGTCGCAACTGGTGGAACAATGTCGTAGCGCCAAGGAGCGCCTGCTGTCCGAGGACGCACCGGACGCGGCGCCCGTCACCCTACTGGGCGCCGGGTCAAGGCTCGTCGGTGGCGCCCGCTCCACCGAACTGCGCCGCGAAGAGGTCCGAGAGATCGTTCTGGACGGCTTTTTCCCTCTGGTGGACTTGAGTGAACTGCCGGACCGCAAGCGCAGCGGGGTGGTCGAATTCGGCCTGCCCTACGCAACCGACCCGGCCATCAGCAAGCATCTCGCGGCGTTTCTGACCCGGCATCACCAAGCCGCTCAGGAATCAGTTGGCGCAGATAAGGAGCCGATTCCGGATGCGGTTCTTCTCAACGGCGGCGTCTTCAACAGCTCGGTCATCGCGAAGCGCGTGCTTGAGCTGATCGAATCCTGGCACGGGCGAACTCCGAAGTATCTGAAGAATGACCGCCCCGACCTCGCGGTCGCCTATGGCGCCGTTGCTTACGGCCTAGCTCGGCACGGCCTGGCCATCCGGAAGATTGGTGGAGGTTCGGCGCGCAGCTATTTCCTGTTGGTGGACACGGATCGGGCGGAAATACGGCACGGTGTGTGTCTCCTGCCGCGCGGCAGCGAGGAAGGGCATGAGGTCTTCTTGGCCGAGCGCGCGTTCGCGTTACGCCTGGGGCAACCCGTCCGCTTCCATCTGGTTTCGTCCATCGAAGATACGCTTTACCACCCCGGGGAGCTCGTCGAAATCGACGACGATCGCTTTATCCAGCTGCCGCCGTTGGCGGTCGCCTTCGACAAGGCAAACAGCCAAGATCGCCAGGAAGTCACCGTGCAATTAGCCGCGGCGCTAACCGAAGTCGGCACCCTGCAGATTCAATGCGTGGATGCCGAAAATCCCAGCCGGCGCTGGAACGTCGAGTTTCAGCTTAGGCAACAGCGGGCTACTTCGACGATCGTTGCTGATACCGGGTTGCACCCGCGCTGCGCCGAGGCTTGCTCGAAAATTCATCTGGTCTACGGCAAGAAGGTCAAATCGGTCGATCCCAAGATTATCAAGGGATTGCGCACGGAACTGGAAAAACTCCTGGGCAAGCGGGAAGGTTGGGATATGCCGCTGTTGCGTGAGCTTTTTGCCGCGCTTTTGGAGGGTTTGCCGCACCGCCGCCGTTCTGCCGAGCACGAACGGGTCTGGTTGAGTCTAACCGGCTTTTGCCTGCGTCCCGGCTTTGGTTACCCCTTGGACGACTGGCGCATCGAACAAATCTGGCGTACCTACGATCAAGGCATCCAGTTCGTCAATGAAGCGCAGAACTGGGCCGAATGGTGGACGCTGTGGCGCCGCATTGCCGGCGGTTTGACGGCCGAGGCACAGAACAGGATCTTCGCCAGCGTCGCCGATTTCATCAACCCCGATACGGCGAAGCGGGGCAATCTGGCGATCCTGGCGAAGAGGCGGGGTTACGAGGACATGGTGAGGCTGGCGGCCGTGCTCGAACGGGTGTCCGCCGCTGAAAAGATCACGCTGGGAGGTTGGCTGCTCCAGCGCTTGCGCAAGGCCGGCGAGCCCGTCGAAACCTGGTGGGCGCTGGGACGCGTCGGCGCGCGCGTGCCTTTCCACGGCAGCGCCCATAGCGTCGTGACTAGGGAAACCGCAGAGCAATGGCTGACAAGCCTGTTGGAATACGACTGGAAAAAGACAACTTTCGCCGGCTTCGCCGCTACGCTCATCGCCCGCAGGAGCGGCGACCGGGAACGCGACGTCGAAACAGCCTTGCGCCAGCAAATCATCGCGCGACTGCACGCCGCCAAGGCGCCGGAATCCTGGATCGAGATGGTCACAGAAGTCAAGGAACTCACCGAGGCTGACGAAAAACGGGTGTTCGGCGAGGCACTTCCGCCCGGCCTGAGGCTATTGGCCTGAGCCAATATTCATTGAAATTCAGGCGATCAGAACAGGCTTGTCCTTAAGTCAGCTTGTCGCGTTTAGTCGAGATACCCTCTTCGCCGACCATTGGCCGGCAGCCGATGAGGTGTTTGCTCGTCGCCGTATTATTTGTCCGACGAACCGATTAAGAAGAGGCTTTGTTGCATAAAAGAAACCCACAAACGTCTTTGTGTTCTTCTTAAGATGACGCCAAATATCCCTCATACAACAAAGCCTAACAAAAACAACTCTCCTCCTGGCAGCTATTATTTTCCTCTCATCTCTTGCACGTGCGTCAAACAGACTCTATGCAATCTGATTGCGCACTTTATTTTTCTACTTGGCTTTCTGGATTTGCTGCTCTACTTCACCCTTGAGTTGCTTATATCCTTCGGACGGCACGCTTTCCATTTCCCTGCTCTTGAGCATGAAAACCAGAACGATGGCAAGAACGATAATGCCAGCGATATAAACCCAAAAATTGTCTTTTTCGCCTTCCATTTTTAACCTCAACGGAGTGATTGATTAAAAGATCGACGCTCGAACACGGGCGTCTGTGCCCGCCGTGACTGCATGCCACGGCCCCGTCGGAGGGATACTTGCAGGTGTTCCCTCCGTCAGTGGCGATCATTCTATCGACGTAAACACTCTTGTTCAACCTACACGCTTGACTTTTTTGATCCCGACCAGACATCGATGCTCCTTGCCAGCGCCGGCATGGCTGCCGCCTAAGCCCGGGTTTCCGATTACATGGCCGAGGAAACTAGGGTACCATTTACGAGTCGAAAGACTCGAATTTCCCATTTTAAGGAGGCTAATCTATGAATCAATACGGCGTTTTGAGGCATTCCGAGGCCGGCGTGCTGGAAACCAACAGGGTACTGCGAAACACTTATGCCCTGCTTTCGATGACCCTGCTGTTCAGCGCCGCGTCCGCCGGGCTTGCCATGGTGCTGAACCTGCCGCATCCGGGCGTGATTATCACCCTGATCGGTTATTTCGGCCTGTTATTCCTGACCAGCAAGTTCAGCAACAGCGCATGGGGCATTCTGTTCGTGTTCGCCCTCACCGGCTTCATGGGGCTAACCCTCGGCCCGATTCTGAACTTCTACGTCACTCACGTGGCCAACGGGGAGCAATTGGTGATGACGGCCCTGGGCGGTACCGGGATCATTTTCCTGGGACTTTCGGCCTATGCGCTGAGCACCCGTAAGGATTTCAGCTTCATGGGCGGCATGTTGATGGCCGGCATTCTGGTCGCCTTCCTCGCCGGCATCGTTGCCTTGTTCGTGCCGAACATGCCCGGACTGCACGTGGCGGTATCCGCCATGTTCATCCTGCTGATGTCGGGCATGATCCTCTACCAGACCAGCGCGATCATCCACGGCGGCGAAACCAACTACATTTTGGCGACGGTTTCGCTCTATGTTTCGATCTTTAACCTGTTCACCAGCCTGTTGCAGTTGCTGGGGATTTTCGGCGGCGACGACTGAGAACTCCACAAACGCCGGACGTAAAAAAACCCTCGCCCGAAAGGGCGAGGGTTTTTTATTGATCTACCAGCTCCGGCGGCCTTCAGGCCGTCCCACGAAAAGCTTAGGCATCCACCGCTTTCATACTCAGCCGCACGCGGCCCTGACGGTCGATTTCCAGAACCTTGACGCGGACGATGTCGCCCTCGGCCAACTTGTCGCTGACTTTTTCCACATGCTCATCGGATATTTGCGAGATATGCACGAGACCATCCTTGCCCGGCAAGACCGTCACGAAGGCGCCGAAATCCATCAATCGCACCACCTTGCCTTCATAAACCTTGCCGACCTCCACTTCCGCGGTGATGGCTTCTATGCGGCGACGTGCTTCCGCCCCGGCCGCCCTGTCAACGGAAGCAATCTTGACCAGCCCGTCGTCGGTGATGTCGATACTGGCCCCGGTTTCCTCGGTGATGCTGCGGATGGTCGCGCCCCCTTTGCCGATGACCTCTCGAATTTTGCTGGGATCGATGGTGAAACTCATGATTCTCGGGGCGTAGTCGGACATCTCCTGGCGCGGCGCGGATAGCGCCTCATTCATCTTCTCTAGGATATGGAAACGCCCTTCCTTGGCCTGATCCAGCGCCACCCGCATGATTTCGGGCGTGATGCCATCGATCTTGATGTCCATCTGCAGGGCCGTGATGCCATCCTGGCTGCCGGCGACCTTGAAATCCATGTCGCCCAGGTGATCCTCATCGCCCATGATGTCCGACAAGACCGCGAAGGCATCGCCTTCCTTGATCAGGCCCATGGCGATACCAGCCACCGGCGCCTTGGTCGGCACGCCTGCATCCATCAATGCCAGACTGCTGCCACACACCGAGGCCATGGAACTGGAGCCGTTGGATTCGGTAATCTCGGAAACCACACGCACGACGTAGGGGAATTCTTCCTGACTCGGCATGATGGCCTGCACGCCGCGCTTCGCCAGTCGGCCGTGGCCGATCTCGCGCCGCTTGGGCGAACCGATCATGCCGACTTCACCGACACAGTAGGGCGGAAAGTTGTAATGGAGCATGAAAGACTCCTTGTATTCGCCGTCGATCGCGTCGATCAACTGCGCATCACGTCCCGTGCCCAGGGTTGCGACGACCAACGCTTGGGTCTCGCCCCGGGTGAACAGCGCCGAGCCATGGGTGCGCGGCAGAACGCCGGTGCGAATGGTAATGGGACGGACGGTTTTCATGTCGCGTCCGTCGATGCGCTTACCGGCTGTCAAAATATTGCTGCGCACGACCTCGTATTCCAGTTGCTCGAGCAGGCCGCGTATGGCGTTTTCGGCGTAGCGACCATCCTCGGTAAGGCTCAGTATGGCGGCGCTGCGGATTTCCTTGAGGGTTTGCTGGCGAACCTGCTTTTCCGCGATCCGATAGGCCGCTGCAATCTGTTCTTTCGCTGTAGCGGTCACTGCCTGGTTTAACTGCTCGTCAATCGCGGCGGGCGTCCAATCCCACGGCTTGACGCCGACCATGCCGGCCAGCTCGTTGATCGCCCTGATGGCGACCTGCATCTGTTCATGGCCGAACAATACGGCCCCCAACATGATCTCCTCCGACAGCATTCTGGCCTCCGACTCGACCATCAACACGGCCTTCTCGGTGCCGGCGACGACCAGATCCAAATCGGAGCCTTGTAGGACGGACTTACCGGGATTCAAAAGGTATTTGCCGTCCCGATAACCCACCCTTACCGCTCCGACCGGCCCGCGGAAGGGCATACCGGAAAGCTTGAGCGCCGCCGATGCGCCCAGCATCGAGGGAATATCCGGATCGACCTCGGGGTTCAAGGAGAGAACGGTCGCGACCACCTGAACTTCGTTGGTGAATCCTTCCGGAAACAGCGGGCGGATTGGCCGGTCGATCAGGCGAGCCGTCAGTGTTTCCTTTTCGCTCGGCCGACCTTCGCGCTTGAAAAAGCCCCCCGGAATCCGGCCCGCCGCATAGGTCTTTTCCTGATAATTCACGGTCAGCGGGAAAAAATCGCCTTCCCGGATGACGTCCTTCAGGCCGACGGCGGTTACGAGCACTACGGTGCCGGCCATGTCCACCATGACCGCAGCGTCGGCCTGGCGCGCGATTTCGCCGGTTTCAAGAGTAACGAGGTGATCGCCGTAGTTGAATTCTTTCCGGATCGGATTCACGAGTTTTTCCTTATCAGCAGAACGAACATTATTATTTGCGCAAACCGAGGCGTTCGATCAGGGAACGGTACCGTTCGGAGTCTTTGCTCTTCAGGTAGTCCAGGAGCTTGCGGCGTTGGTTGACCAGGCGCAAAAGGCCCTGGCGGGAGTGGTGATCTTTCTTGTGCTGGGTGAAATGGGGGGTGAGGTGGTTGATCCGCGCCGTCAAGAGGGCGACCTGAACCTCGGGGGAGCCGGTATCGTTGGGCGCACGCTGGTATTGCTCCATCACGGCGCGTTTTTCTACTGTTGTATAAGGCATCATTGAACTCCAAAAAAATCGGTCATCGAAACAAACGCGGAATTTTAACGTTTTCATCACCCTTCAAACAAGGTGAAGCGGGTTTTATACACCCAGCACAGACCTCGGGCAACTCACTGCGACGCGTCAACTTCCCTGACCAGGCGGCGGGGCGCGATTCTGCCATCGTCCAACACCTCCCCGATCCCAAAAAACGCGTCCTGTCCGGAATAAAGCCTGAGCAGCCCCTGCGTCGGGGCTTTGGGCACCCACACCGGCTGTCCTCGGCGCAGAAAAAAAGCCGGCTCCTCACCCAGCGTGACGGCGGGCAGCTCCGCGACGATCCGCTCTAACGGCAACAGCCTCGCCAGCCGCGCCTCATCGGGAAGCGCTTCCAGCTGCTCGAAACCCACCGCCTGGGCGATCGAAAAATTACCTACGGCCGTCCTGCGCAAACGCTCCACATGGCCGCCGCAACCCAAAAGCGCGCCGATATCCTCGGCCAAACTCCGAATATAAGTCCCCTTGGAACAATGCACATCCAAATCCAGATGCTGCGGCCCGAACTCGATCAGTTTCAATTCGTAGATATGGATCTGACGAGCCGGGCGCTGCACTTCAATGCCCTTGCGAGCCAATTCGTAGAGCCTGGCGCCTTGATGTTTAAGCGCCGAGTGCATGGGTGGAACCTGGGAAATCGCACCCCGGAACCGCTCCAGAAAGTTTTCGATCAACGCTTCCGTTAGAATCGGCACCGGCTTTTGCTCAAGCACCGCGCCTTCGACATCGCCCGTGCTGGTGGTTTGCCCCAAGCGAACCAACACCCGGTAACGTTTGTCCGTATTCAGCAGGAACGACGACAGCTTGGTGGCCTCGCCCAGGCAAATCGGCAACAAGCCGGTGGCAATGGGGTCGAGACTCCCGGTATGCCCGACCTTGCGCGCCTGTAACAGCCGTTTGATCCGCTGTACGGCGTCATTGGAGGTCATGCCCGGACTCTTGTCCAGGAGCAGCATGCCGTCAATGTCGCGCCCCCGGCTCCGACGGCTCATGAATCCTCGCCCAGATCCTCAGCGGCGGTGCCCGACTCCAGCCGGCTGAGCAGCGCCTCCATTCGCATGCCCCGCTCGATCGATTCATCATGAACGAAACGCAACTCGGGCATGATTCGCATGCGAATTCGCTTGCCCAACTCGTGCCGGAGCATCGGGACGGCATGGGACAGCGTTCCCAGGCATTCTTTCACCGATTCGCTCGCCCCCAGGAAGCTGACGAACACCTTGACCACGGCCAGATCGCGGGTGACTTCGACGCCGCTAACCGTTACCATCCCCAAGCGCTTGTCCCGGACATGCAACTGCAATAGTTCGGCCAGCTCCTTCTGGAGTTGGGACGCAACTCGATCCCTACGGGTGAATTCTCTGGGCATTCGTTATCTGTAGCCTCTGTTTTCTCAGCACGGTTAGCGCGTCACCAGCACCTTTTCGAAAACTTCGATCTGATCGCCCGGCTTCACGTCGTTGTAGTTCTTGACACCGATTCCGCACTCCATGCCCATCTTCACCTCGCTCACGTCATCTTTGAAGCGGCGCAAGGATTCCAACTGACCCTCGAAAATCACCACGTTTTCGCGCAATACGCGAATCGGCAGATTGCGCTTCACGAAACCGTCGGTGACCATACAGCCGGCGATCGCACCGAACTTGGGCGAGCGAAACACGTCGCGGACCTCGGCGATGCCCACGATCTGTTCCTTGTACTCCGGCTCCAGCATACCGCTGATCGACTTCTTGATATCGTCGATCGCTTCGTAGATCACGCTGTAATAATGCAGGTCGATACCGCGTTCCTCGATCAACTTCCGAGCGCTAGCATCGGCGCGCACATTGAAGCCGATCATGATGGCGTTCGAGGCCAGCGCCAAGTTGGCATCGGATTCATTGATGCCACCCACGCCGCCAGCCACCACCTTCACCTTGACCTTGTCCGTGGACAGTTCACTGAGCGAGCCGCGCAAGGCTTCCAAGCTGCCCTGCACGTCCGCCTTGATGATCAGGTTGAGATCGATGGCCTCCTCGGTTTCCATCCGCGAGAACACGTCTTCCAGCTTGGTCGCCTGCTGTGCCGCCAGCTTGCTGGTGCGGAACTTCTCCTCGCGGTGCAGGGCGATTTCGCGGGCCTTGCGCTCGTCGGCGACGACGATGAAATCATCGCCTGCATTGGGCGCCGCGGACAAACCCAGAATCTCCACCGGAGCCGAAGGGCCAGCCTCTTTCAGCGGCTTGCCGTTCTCATTGAACATGGCACGTATACGACCGAACTCCTGACCGCAGAGGATAAAGTCGCCTTTCCGAAGAATGCCTTTCTGCACCAGTATGTCTGCTACCGGGCCGCGCCCCTTGTCCAGTTTCGACTCGATCACCACGCCGCCGGCGGGAACCTTGTAAGGCGCCTTCAATTCCAGGACTTCCGCCTGTAACAGGATGGCATCCAGGAGGTGGTCGATGCCCACCCCGGTTTTGGCCGAGACGTTCACAAACTGGGTATCGCCGCCCCATTCTTCCGGCACCACGCTCAAGCCGACCAGTTCCTGCTTGACCCGGTCGGGATCGGCGTCCGCCTTGTCGATCTTGTTGATGGCGACCACTAAGGGGACGCCGGCGGCCCGAGAATGTTCGACCGCCTCGCGGGTTTGCGGCATCACGCCGTCGTCGGCGGCAACCACCAACACCACGATATCAGTGACTTGCGCGCCCCGCGCGCGCATCGCCGTGAAGGCGGCGTGACCCGGCGTGTCCAGGAAGGTGACCGACCCGTGGTCGGTTTTGACCTGGTAAGCACCGATATGCTGGGTAATGCCGCCTGCCTCGCTCGCTGCCACCCGGCTCTTGCGGATATGATCCAGCAACGAGGTCTTGCCGTGATCGACGTGACCCATGATGGTCACCACGGGCGCTCTGGCCTGCTGTTCGACGGTTTCTTCCATCGTCATGCTGGCCATGATTTCGGCTTCAAGGTTGTCCTCAGCCTGAGCCATGGGCTTATGTCCCATTTCCTCGACCACGAGCATGGCCGTTTCCTGGTCGAGGGTTTGGTTGATCGTCGCCATGACGCCCATCTTCATCAGCGTTTTGATTACTTCCCCCGCCTTGACCGACATGCGCTGGGCCAGGTCGGAAACGGTAATCGCTTCGGGCACCATCACTTCGTGCACGATGGGCGCGGTGGGTCTTTCGAAACCGTGCTTCTGTTCGGGCAGCACGACGGCACCGCGAAAAGCCTTGAGTTTCTTGCCCTTGCCCTTCCTCGCCACATCCAGATGGAACGGCTCTCGCCCTTCTTCTTCACGTTTGGAACCCCGTTCGATGACTACGGGAGCGGCTTTTTTCTTGCCGCGCTTGGGCTCGACCTCCGCCCTCCCCACACCCGAAACCGGCGCCGGTCTGGCCGCGGGTATGGCGGGGCGAGTTACCGGCGCTACCACTTCGGTAGGGATCGAAGGCTTGGCGACGATAGGCTCCGGCTCCGGCTTCGCCTCGATCCTGCGCTGTTCCTCGGCTTTCCTCGCCTCTTCCTCGAGTCTTTGGCGCTCGGCCTTTTCGGCTTGCTCGCGTTGTTTCTTGGACTCTTCCAGGGCCTGCGCCTTCAGCATTTCTTCTTGGGCTCGCAGGGCTTCCTGGCTTTCCATCTCCTTCTGCTGACGCTCCAACGCTTGACGGGCTTGTTCCACCTCCAAACGACGTTCGCTGCTTTCGGGCAGTTCGCTGCGTTTCACGTAGGTGCGCTTCTTGCGCACTTCGACGCTGATCGTCTTGACGGCCTTGCCCGGGACTTTTCCCTGCTTGAGTTCGCTCACCGTCCGGCGCTGTAATGTCACTTTCTTCGGCTCCGCAGCTTCGCCCTGTACTTTGCCGTGACTCTGTCGCAAATGGCCCAGCAGCTTTAACTTTTCCGCGTCGCTCAGGATGTCGTCCGCGCCACCTACCGCCAGTCCTGCATTGCCCAACTGGATCAGCAGCCGATCCAGAGGAATCCCCACCACTTCGGCCAATTGCCGTACTGTCACATTACTCATCTTCTCGCCCCGCTTTCAATCAATTCCCTAGCCTTCCGCAAACCAAGACGCCCTGGCCTGCATGATCAGGCTGGCCGCCTTTTCCTCATCCATGCCCTCGATTTCCATCAACTCATCGACCGACTGTTCGGCCAAGTCATCGACTGTCCGAACTCCGTGGCTCGCCATCCGGTAAGCCAGCTTCCGATCCATGCCCTCCATGTCGAGCAACTCTTGCGAAGGTTCCGCCGTTTCCAGTTTTTCCTCACTGGCGATGGCCTTGATCAACAAGGCATCGCGCGCGCGATTGCGGAGCTCTTCGACGGTGTCTTCGTCAAATTCCTCGATTTCCAACATCTCCTTGGCGGGTACGTAAGCCAGTTCCTCGACGCTGGAGAAACCTTCCCGCACCAGAATTTCCGCCACGTCCTCGTCGACGCTCAATTGCTCCATGAACGAATTCAACAGTTTGACCGCTTCCGCTTCGTTCTTCTCCTCGGCCTGGGAGGCGCTCATAACATTGAGGTCCCAGCCGGTTAGTTCGGAGGCCAAGCGCACGTTCTGCCCGCCGCGGCCTATGGCCTGGGACAGATTCTCATCGGCCACGGCGATGTCCATGCTGTGTCTGTCCTCGTCCACCACGATGGAGACGATTTCCGCCGGCGACATCGCATTGACCACGAACTGGGCGTCATTCTCGTTCCACAGGATGATGTCGATACGTTCCCCCGCCAGCTCGTTGGAAACCGCCTGCACTCGGGAACCGCGCATACCGACGCAAGCACCGACCGGATCGAGGCGGGGGTCGTTGCTCTTCACCGCAATCTTCGCCCGAACGCCCGGATCGCGCGCCGCGCCCTTGATTTCGATCACGTTTTCGCTGACTTCGGGCACCTCCAGCCTGAACAAGGCGACCAGAAGTTCCGGTGCGCTGCGGCTGACGAATAGCTGCGGACCGCGCGCCTCCGGGCGGACGGCCCTCAAATAGCCACGCAAGCGGTCGCCGTTGCGGACCGCCTCGCGCGGAATCATCTCATCCTTGGGAATAAAGGCTTCGACGTTGCCTCCCAAATCCAGATAGACATTGCCCCGCTCAACCCGTTTCACGATTCCGGTCACCAGATCTCCGACCCGATCCTGATAGGCCTCGACAATTTTCCGGCGTTCCGCTTCGCGCACTTTCTGCACGATCACCTGTTTCGCCGTCTGCGCCGCAATGCGGCCGAACTCGATGGAGTCCATGGGCTGCTCGACGTATTCGCCTGCCGCCACGGCCGGATTGATCTTTTTGGCGTCCGCCAGCAACATCTGGGTTTCCGGCGATTCGATGCCGTAATCGAAATCGTCATTCGGTTCGACCACGAGCCAGCGTCTGAATGTTTCGTAATCACCGGTCTTGCGGTCGATCGCGACGCGCACGTCAAGCCGATTGTCATGTCGCCTGATCGTTGCGGTTCTCAGCGCATCTTCGATCGCGCTAAAAATCACCTCTTTCTCGATATCCTTCTCATTGGATACGACATCCACCACCAGCAAGATCTCTTTATTCGCCATCGTGATTCATCCTTTGGTAACTTTGTGCTCAAACTCTGGCACCAACCGCGCCTTATCTATCGATTCCAACGGGATTTCGAACCTCGTCTCCCCGTCTTGAAGAAGTACCTTGTCCGCCTGAAGTCCAATCAAGCGGGCCTTGAATTTTCGTCTCCCCTCGATGGGCCGCAGCAATTGCAGCCGCACCAGACTCCCCTTGAAGCGCTCGTAATGCGCCGGAGTAAACAGCGGCCGATCCATGCCAGGCGAAGAAATCTCCAGCTGGTAATCGCCGGGTATCGGATCCTCGACATCCAGAACACCGCTGAGTTGGTAGCTCACCCTGGAACAGTCCTCGATCATGATGCCGGTATTGCTGTCGATATAAACCCTGAGAATCCGCTGGCGCGAATCGAATTCGACGCCCACCAGTTCATACCCCATACCAACCACGACCGGTTCGACCAGCCGGGCCAATCTTTCCGGCACCTTCATGAAGCCACCTGAAATCTACCCACAAAAAATGGGCGCTAGGCCCATCGTTGTTCTTTTTTCCGTCATAAAAGAAAAAAGCCCCTAAGGGCCATTCCATACGGGACACATCGTACTCATTCGCCAGTTGCCCGAGGCAACGCCCGTCAATTTCGCGAATGATAACAAAAAGTCTGAGTCAATTAAAGGACTAGACTCTCCGAGCCATTTGCGCTGTGCCGTTTTTATTTGGCTTCGCTCGCCACAGCTGAATGTCTTCAGCGGTGAAAACCAGCGAAGATACCTGAGAAGACGAGAATCGATTTGACTGGGGCTCATAGATGAGAAATAATCTCATTGGCGTGGATTTTGAGCCAGAGTTCCCCGAAAACCGGCGAGCCGGCCTTTGTTGGCTCTTTAAGTCTTAGGCGGCTTTTTGAATCGGTTGCACCAACGAGCGCATCTGCTCGATCCGCCCGGCCTTCACATGTCCCAGCGCCATGGCCATCATGATGGCCAGCGCCAGGCCAATCCGGGTTTTCATCTTGGCCTGGCCGCGGATGAAGTGCTGTTCGAACCCGTAGCCGTGGTCGACCCGATTGTTGATGCGCTCCAGCGCACTGCGGCGCGCATAGCCACGCTTCCAGGAAGGACTGCCGTACGGAGTGGGGACGAAGATGCGCCGATTCTGTTCGGTGATGTCGATGCGCACAATGCGTCCATACTCGCCCGGGTTGACCTGCCCCGCCGCGTGGCAGTGAGCCTGGCCTTGGCACTGCAGGCCATAGGCCGCTGCCGGACAGCGATACTTCAAGGTGTCCCGGTCGGCTTCGAAGCCCTGAAACGCCAAGCCCCGTTGCGTGCCGGTGATCGGGCAGACGCAATGGACGCCGCCCTTCTCGGTATAGACCACGGTATCCGCTCGCTCCGGGTAGAGCGGACGCGTAATGGGCTGGCTGGGGTCATAGTCCGGCGCCTGCTTCTCTTCCCGCCACAGCTCCCGCGTGTCGATGAGTGGGCGAATCCGATACTCGTCCCACAGTTTGGCTTTGGTTTCGGCGCAGTCCAACCCGCGATCCGCGCTGAAATCGGCACAGCGCTCGGCGAGTTCGGGGTGCTCTTCGAACAGTTCCCCAAGCATCACCCGTAACTCAACCTGCTCCGAATGGGAGGCCGGCGTCAGATGAAAGGTCACGGGAATTTCGTAACGGGTATCGGCAATCAGATGCAGGCCATAACCAAACCAGCTCTTCACCTTCTTCCACAGCTTGCCGGTGCGGGCGTCCACCCCGGAAGTTTCGTGCTTACCCCAATCCGCATCCGGGTCAGAACGCTGTCCGCTCTCGCCATCGATGCGCCCGGTGCTGTAGCTCTCGATGGCTTTACCATCGTAGCCCAAGTGTTGGCCAAAATCCGGCAATACGACCATTAACTGCCGGCGCAGCTCGGGAATCATTCCGCTGACCAGGCTGTTCTTCGTCTCCACTGCGATCAGGTTGCGCAGAAAGCGCGAAAAATTCCAGCTGCTCGGCACCGCATAGCGGGGCGGCTCGGGGACCGGCCAAATCACCTTGGCCCGACCCGTCAGGGCATCTGCAACCACCTCCGCCACCGGCTTCTTCTGCAGCGGCAAGACCTCAAAGCCACAGGCCTGTAGCAAGGCGGGGTTGCGCGACAACTCCCGCTTCAGCGATTCGATGGATGGATGCTGAAACACCACTCCCGCCACGACCGCATTCCACATCGCGGCCACCGGATAATCATCCCGCCCCTGTCCTCGTTTGGCTTCCAGCGCCTGGATTAAAGCCCGGTCCGGCAGGTGATCGCGCACCAGGAAGAAACGTTCCAGATCTGAACGCGCCTCGACGGCATCCCAATCAAATAGCGACACTGCAACCTGAGCCACGATCCCATCTCCCATGGATTATCAATGGGTTAATTATCTCATGACGACCGCTGACCCGCCGCATCAATCTTGGGGTGAAAACCCGTCGAGAACGCCAATCTCACACCTCAAACCCAGGCTTTATTGCGAGAAATTGGGGTAAACGATTCTGGCGGTGCGCTATAGACCAGCCAAATCAATGGATTCGGGACTGCGCAAATGGCTCAGTGCACGCAGCAATTCTCATTTTGAAAGATCAGCCCCGCATAAACTGCTGGACAAAACCGCGCCGCTTCCGTATAACAGCATGGGAGGCCCACAAACAACCGAGCGGCGACATTGGCCTATCCGTTTCGAGAGCGCAAAGCACACTTGACTTTCGGCGACCTGGTCGGCGACTTGCGGGAACTGATGCGCCG
>DATIXD010000323.1:0-12591 GCA_035518875.1 Methylococcaceae bacterium
TCCGTGTCGGCAACCCGGCGGGATTATGTCACCCCGCTGGGTTGCCTACCGACTCATCTTGCCTTGGTGGATCGCTTGTGCGCGGCCGCGCAGGGAAAGGATGCTATGAGCTGGCTGACCGTGGCTGAAGCGGGGCACGACCGGGAGCACGCCATCGAAAACGTGGTTCCTTTCTTGCAATATCAGGCGGCGATGTTTGCGGGCGCATGGGGAAATCAGCCGTATGCTTGGAATCGTGCTTTGCCCGAACTGTTGCCGCTGACTATACGCGTCCAGGATCTCGAAACGGCAGAGCGCCTCGCAGCGCTTCTTGATCTTGTCCTCCCCAGAGACGGGGTCCTGTTGGTCGCAACCGGCGATCTTTGCCATTGCGGACCTCTTTACGGGAATGCTCCGGTTTTCGGGGAAACCCCGGAAGCGTTCTGCCGCAAAGGCGCCGAGCGCGTGACCGAGGTGCTTCGCGCCTTCGATCCGAACTCGTTGTTCGCCGCGTACCACCGGGAAGCTTGGTCTCTTTGCGGCATCACCGGCATAGCCGCTGCACTCCGCTGGGCGGGCTTACGCGGTGGGTCCGAGACCCGGCTACTGTGCTTGGCGGACTCCGTTGCGATAGCGCGGGCCTGGAACGATCATCCCTCCCTTCCGCGAGATGGCTGCGGTGCGCTCCTTTATCCTTGGAATCTGCTGACCGGTGTTGATTCGAACAACCCCGTTGGCTTCGGCAGTTTCGCCTTGCTGTGAGGAACCGCCACGATCACCGAGAGCTGCTCTTGGGAGATCAACAGTGGTTCCAAGTCGAAAGCCATGCTCCAGCCCATGGCAGACGAGTAGCCAGACGCTCTTATCCCGCGAGCGACCGCCCCATCCTGAAATTACCCCTGAATCGATGTCTTCTATGGCAGGCGCCGCAAATCGAGGCAATACGGCGTCACCGCGTTGGATGGTGGGCAGCGAATGGATGAGGATTGATCCGATTCGCAGACCTCGATAACCAGCCGCTCCTGGCGGCGTGCCGCACTCTCCGGCCAGTCGCTGGGCAGTCCCGGGTAAGCGCCGCCTTCGGGTTTCCAGTCGTGCAAGGTCAGTTTCCAGCTCCGGCCCAAATCCGGCCGATGCAGTTGGATCGTCACGGGACCCTGTGGCCCGAGGGTTGGATGGAGCCCGCGCCAAGGCATAAAGCTGCGGTAACGAAACGCGAACAGGAGGATGGGGCCTTCGGGGTCCCTTTCCCGGCGCAGCGGCGGAGACCAGCCATTCACGGCCACCCGCCAGGACCCCAGATCGTCGGGCAAGCCGGGCTGCGGTTGGAGCGTCACCTGGATTCGCGCTGCGCTGGAGTCGACGAGACGTGAGCCGCCGGCTTCCTGCGAGGCGGCATCGCCGATCAGCGGCCAGAATTCCAGGGCCCGTTCGACCCGCAGCCGAACACCCGGCAGCTCGATCTCGCCCTTGAGGCGATAATCATCCCCCAGCAAAGGTTCGACCAAGGGCGGTTCCAAGCCGAAGCCGGCGATTTCCAATTGTTTCAATAAGACGTGCAGATCCTGTCTTAGGTAGAAGGGTAAGGCGAAGCGATCGTGGAGTTCGTCACCCCAGTCGTTGAGTGGAATGGGATCCTCACATCGAGCCAGCATGGCCAGGATCGCGCGGAACAAGCATGCCCGCGCGATCAGCATTTCCGGTGACGGCGCCATGCGGAAGGCGCGAAATTCGACCAGGCCCAGGCAACCACGCCCAGGAAGCATGAGGTTCCAAAGCTTTTCTATGTTGAGTTCCGAGCGGTGCGTATTGCCGGTGAGATCGGTTAGAAACGGGGCGAGCGCTTGGTGAAGGGTTTCGGGCTGGAGGCTCGCCTGCCGATGGAGCAAGTCGAGGGCCACCGCCAATTCCTTGAAATCGTCCCGGGTGCGCTCGTCCACCCGAGGGGACTGACTGCTGCTGCCCACCGCCTCCTGGGTGAAGAAATAGGACAGCGCCGGATGTTGGTTAAAGTAGCCGACAATGCGAGGCAAAAGCTGCGGGAAGCGGAAGAATGGACTGGCCTTTGGCGTAGGGCCTCCGTAGGTGATCTGACCGCCTCCGCCGGAGTCGGTGAAATCACCGTTGTAATGGAAGCGATAGGCCGAAAGCCCCCGCACGTCCGCCGACCGGAAGATGACACGGAGCCAGGCCAAAAGCTGGGCGGCAGACGATGCAGGCGCCATGTTGATTTCCAGCACGGCCGGGTCCGGCGTCAAGGTCATCCAGCATACGCTGTCATCGACGGGCGGCGGATAGCCGGTCAGTATTAGCCCTTGGACATCCAACTCTCCTGCCGTCGCGGCGATCAGGTCCAGGCAGGCGAGAAACAAGGGCACATCCTTAATATCAGGAAGCTCCAGGCGTGCATAGTGTTGGCCTTCCGCCCGGCCGCCGTCCTGATGCAAGGCGAACAAATAATTCCCCTCCCGTGCCAAGTCATCCACCAGCCCTTCCGGAGGGATCGCTTGCTCTTGGATGGCGGGGCGACGTAGACGCCGCTCCGTGCCTGGTTCGGGCGGTGGCTGTCCATCTGGGCGGCCAATGATGCGCCAGGATAGGGGCGATTCGACCACAAAGGTGCGGACGCCCCAACCATGGCGCTCCAAAGCGCCGGCCAGATGCTGCCAGAAAGGTTCTATTCTGGCCTCGTCAACTGCAGTCCCGCCCAATGCCGGATCGGGAGGTCCGCACCAGAGCGGGCGGCCGCTGCGGTGCGCATACAGGCCATAGTTCCATCGCGGCCGATCCTCCTCGGGGTACTGGCGTCCTATGGTGCGCAATACGGCGGGCTTAACGAACAGCCCGCCAAGATCCGCAAGCACGAGTTCGGCGCGCTGGCGCTTATCCTCGCCTTCAGCGACATACAACCACTCGGGCGCCACGGATGTGCGGTCCGTGAAGGTGGGTTCCGCACCCAGCCAGATGTCGAGACCCGCATCGGTCAGCTGCGCGTCATGGGCCTGCACGGCAGCATCGAACAGCTCTCCATCACGTTCTTCGCGACTGGGGTCATCCGCGCCTACAAAGGGCGGCCAGATTTTCATGGTACCGGACCGCCGGTTACAACCAAATCATGCATCCCATTTCGAACTGGGGTCAGAGTATTAGGTGGTAGGTATGTTCTGCGTAGACTCGGTGTACAGTTCAACCCGCCCCCAAGTTCTCTCGGGTTGCCTACCGATCACATTCCAAAATAAGGTTTTCTTGAGCAACGTAGGCAGGAGGACGAACGGCCTCCCGATTTGGCCGACTTCGGTGGAAACCCCGCTGTTCATCGCGAATCAGTGCCGTTGGGTTGAAATCGGGATATTCCGCGTCATTTCAGCCTGAAGGACATTCAGCTCTTCTTCCACGCCCGCTGCATGGGTCAGGCCGGCGACATTCTGCTTGGTGAAAAATCCGTCAAAATCGCCGAAACGCTGGACATACTCGATAATCAGGGAAGAATGCTCGGAGGCACTGGAAAAAATCTGCTTTAGACCTTCATCCTTAGACCCGATCACGTCGAGCAAAAACTTCTTCCCCTGACGGGCGATTTCGCCCACCACATAGTCGATGTTTTCCAATCCCTCGCGCTCGCCATCCCTCACAGCCAGGGCGATATGGTGCAGGCGGGGGCCGTAATTGCGGACGAAATTCTCGGTGGGCGACGGCAGCCCGTCCAGGTGGTTGACAAAATAGGGTGTGTTGTTGGCGGTGAATACCTTGGCAGGGCTTCGCAGTTCGTCGTCAAAATGCACGCTCTTGGTGACATTGGTCGAGGAATTCTGGTCCTTGATGTCGAAGGAGCCCCAGTAATAATAACTGGACCAGGACAGCCACTCGAGAATCGCCACTTCCCGGTTCTGGCTGTAAACGCGGGTTGCCAGGTGGTCGATGGGAAGGATCAGGTCATTCAGTTGCAGCTTTTCCTGGAGCTCCTTGGATGCGAGATAGATCTCCTGCACGTCCGGCCGAATGCTGCTGAGTCCCAAGGAATAGACGCGGATATCTTCGGGCTGCCGCTCCATGTAGGCGACCACGTTGTGGGTGTAGGGGGACGGTTTGCTCACTGCCAGGTTGCCGGGCATTTCCAGTTTACGGACCTCGTCTTGGGAGAAGAATCGGAACCCGCGGGACTGTTGCAGTTCCACCACGCCGTGCAGGTTGGTCACTCGCAGGATTTCCCCCATGTAGCGGCTGTTCGGCTTCTTCGCGCCGATCGGATAGACCTCGTTGAGGCTGCGGAATATGCCGCGGGTGTTGGGGTCCTTGACTTCCCTCACCAACAGGTCGGGATAGTCCATGTTCACCCTCAGGATGTGGGTGTGATGGCTCTCGCTTTCCAGTGTCACCAGATAATGGTAAGGCGTCATCAGGCAGAGTTCACCGATGTATTCGATGCTGTGGCCGGGATCGACCGTGATCATCAAAGCGTCGATCTCGCGCACCATGTCGGTGAGGCCAAGGCGATCGCGCTCATTCAACAGGCGCGGCAGGTATTCTTCGAAAAAGGCGGAATTCTGTTTGTCGCCCTGCCGTGCGAAAGCGAGAGAATCGGTCATAGTCAACTCCAACTAAAAAACATTAACGACGAATAAAAGCGTGGACTTTTTAACGGGAACGGTAAAAAAAGGCGTGATGATAAAGAATTGAGCCGGTGCTGGATAGCTTGCCAGGTAAGGGGGAATAGCGACGACCCGGCTGCTGATGTGCGACTGGTTATACCTCAGCGGGAGGGACCTTCGGTTTTGACCGAACACGATACTCGGGTGGCGTAAATTCTGGTGCACGTAACCGACCCACGTACTTCGGCCATTCTCGTGATTTATCCGGATTTGAATTCGTGACAGATTCACCCACCGTCATCTCATAGGGGATTGCCGCCCCCACGCCGCCACGGGAGTTGTAGACTCGCCACCATGCATGTGAATCTTCCAGCGCTAGCTCCCATGAAGGCGCGTCTCTATAAAGGGTTTCAAGTTCGTCCAAGAGGGCGAGGTCGCGGGAGCTGAAATACCGCGCGTTAAATGACCAGGGCCTTTGGGAATCGGTCGCGGTGAGCATTCCAATGGCGGTGTCGAGATCCAGATCGCGCATCGTGAGTGCGGAACGCAGTCCGCCCGGCGCGGGGCCATCCGCCAAAGCGTAATAGGTTTCCCCGGTACAGCTCCGCCCACTGTCCCGAAAGTGCTGGACGTCCAGCCTGTAGAGCAAACGAAACAGCTTCAAGGGATCTCCCGACGATACCTGCGCCAATCGGCGCGCAGCATTTATGAGCCTTTCGCGTTCCGCGGTTGTCTGTACGTGTTGCGGCATAGAAAAATCGTGGACTGTCACAGGGTGAACTGGAGCTTAAAAAAAGGGTTTGTACCGGCCTTGCTTTGGCCGGCAAGCTCGCCTACCGTGAATGAGTCAATCGCAGGCAATATTAGGGAAAGCAAAAAATAGGCCACGATTTAGATCGTGATGCCGCGTCGGGTTAATCGGCACTCGCGCCTCCAGGTTGCCTATCGCGAAACTTCGTGCCTTTAAGCTGCAAGCCGCTAAATTGCTATGAACGGCTGATCATCTGCTACCTGGTCGATCAATTCCAACGCCCTGTGTCGGATGCATGGGCGCGGCGTGCTCTTGCACAGGGGAGAAGCGGGATGCCTTGAAGTATCTTGGTGCAAACGACACATTGCAGTGCAATTTTCTCAAGGCAATTCATCCTTAGCGCCCCAACCACTGCGACATGGTGTCGCTCTTTCACGCGAGCGAAGCCCTGTTCCAGACCGGCTTGTTGGTCGAGTCCCGGGTTATCCCGATGCTCGTCATCTTTATCATCCGTAGCCGGAGCAATCGCTCCCAGACTCAGGCACGTGCCCGGTTGGTGGCCACCGCCATGCTTGTCGTGGGTACGCTGTGGGGCTACCGTTCACAACGACAGCACCCTATTTCGGTTTCGAACCGCTGCCCGTCGCGTTCTTCACCGCGCTGATGGGAACCCCGCTCGTTATCTGACGCCGGTCGAAAGCACCAAACCCCGGGTCTTCCGGCGAGTCGCGACTTGACGTCGCACTCGATGAATAGGGCGCGTTCGACAATAGTTGCCGGCCGCACCTGATCGTCGATGGTTTTTCAAACTCACACTTTCGGTGGAAGGGACCGACAGCACTACGGCTGGATCAGCTTTGGTTCACACAATTGCAATATCGACGGCGTAGTGTGCGCTAGGTTTCGGGCGTAGCGAAACCGGTGACCGAAACTGTTTCGACCCCATTACCTTCAGCTCTTGCCATTGTTGTTCAGGCCACCATGAGCCGTGCAAAATTTCCCTTGCGCATCGTTTCCCGGGCGGATTCGTCAAGAATGGGCGGTTTGTCGCAAAGTTCCGCCACCTTCACAACGGAAAGCATCTGGCGTTATGGGCGTCGCGAAAAAAGGTGGGTATTTCCGTTCGATACATCGATGCCGGTAGCTGTGGCCCAAAGTGCGTCCTTGTGGGAAGACTCCGCGCTAAGCCTGCTCCAGCGCTTCGAGGCCCATCCGGTTATCCGCGAAATTGAGGCCGCTTTGACGGGAGGGGAGATTGTCGTCCGCTTTAGGGAAGGCGAGGACACGCTGCTCAGCGTCGATATCGACAGCGGAATCATGGACATGTCCGTCATGCACGGGAACGGCCCTAGACACGGGCTCAAGCTACTGTTGGGTCTGGGATGGGTTTATGTGTTGCTGTGCCGAGGCGGGCGAAGCGAGAGGGCGGCCTTGCATGGCATGTTGGATCTCTATCAGGCTATGTCCGCCGAAGACCAGGCCGATATCTTCCGCAGTCTCGAACAGCCTGTGCTGGACCCGGGCAAGCTGTTTGCGCTTTTCCTGCAACGGGCCGGTTCGGCCGATTCCGCCGAGGATCGAGACCGGCACGTCACCTGGCTGCTGGGGCAGAACCGGGTAAACCTGCCCTATGACCGGCTTGCGGCCTTGGCAATCATGGGCGGCGCGGCCGACACGGATGAAAAACGCCGGCAGCTCTATGCTCTCGTGCGGAATTACGACCGCGCCCTGGAGTGCGGTAATATCGAACGAATCTCTTGCGAACTCAGGGAAGCGGGCGAACTATTGATCTTCGGCCGCATGAGCCGGGCTTTCCATAACCAAGGGATGCTCTTCGCGGATGCCGTCCTGATCCGCTCCGCACCGGACTGGCCCGGTTTCGCCGGCGAACTGGCCGAGCTGGCGGCGGGGGACGATGACACCGAGGAGACCGTCGCCCGCTTGCGGCTGTTTTTGAACAGCCCCGGCGAAGTGCCGCTGATCCGGTTGGAGGGCGCCTTGGAGCGCTTCGAGGACGCGGCTCTCGATGCCCAGCGAAGAGCTTTGGCCCAGACGCTCAATTCGGCGCGAGAATGGGTGGAAAACCACGCCGACCGTTTTGCGCCGGCTCCCCCGGCGTTCGCGGCGGACGCCATCTTCAGTTTGGCTGAGCAACGCCTGCAGCTGGCGGAGCGGATACGGACCAGCATCCTGGCCGCTAAGCGACGCCCCGCTGCCTATGTGGTCATCAGCCAACGCCCGTCCCCGACCGGCTCGCACCTGTTGGTCAAGCTCAACGACTTCGAAGACCCCTACCCGGGTAAGCCGGACAATCTGCGCAAACTGTTACGCCTGGCCGGCGACCGCGTTTACGGCAGTCCCGATTACGGTTGGCTGGAGGTGGCTGACCACTGGATCGAGGCCATCCCCTTGTTCATCAGGGAAGAAGTCTTAACCCAGGACGGGCGGGAGACCTCCCGCACCGTCATCGACATCGCCGGCATGGAGGAGTCCTTCCGCGAGGAAATGGCCGACCTCTGGGCCAACAACCTCCGACGGGTACTGGAAAGCGAGTTTCTGGCTCTGGCCCGAGAGACCTTGACGGAAGGCAGCGCCGATGCGGACGAGGAAGCCGTCCGCAGCCGTCTGCTTGCGGAAGGAGTCGACCCTGCGGAGATCGCCGCCTTGGGTCTGCTGTTCGGCGAAGCCTACCGGCAGCAGGTGGCGGAGGTTCAGCGACTCGTGGAACGGGAGGAACTGGAGCCTTTCGAGGCGGCGCGGCTGGTTCTGCCGAAATCCGCCATCGTCAACCGGGCGCGGGAGCGTTTCCGGGCCGTGGGCTCGTGGCGGGGGGCCGTAGCGGATGTGCTCCGAGCGTCCGGGCGAACCGGCGATTTCGAAAGGGAAATCGCACGCCTTGTCCCGGCGGCCCTGACACCGCGCCGCCCCTTGCCGGCCCTGCACGTGCTGACCACCCAGTCGGCCGGCATGACCGAAGGCTATGTCCGGAGCTGGCTGGAAGAGTCCATGGCGCTCTACAACATCGTGGAGGATCACGGCCTGCATGAAGACGTCGAAGCCTGCCGTCGATTCCACGTCGGCCGGATCAGCGCCCTTGCCGAAAAGTTGATCCGCGAGCTGGGCCTGTGGGTGGAAGTCGAGGAACTCCGCTCGTCCGAGTCCGTCTCCGAAGCGGAAGCCATTCGGCGCATCGTGCGCCGGAATAGCTTGGTCCAGGAAGGCATATCTTGCTTGGGGACGTTGCTGGAATTCGAGCAAGCCACAGTGCCAGCCGGGGAGGCCGACCGCGTCGACGACCCGGAATCGGTTCGGGCGATTTTGCAAAGCGAGGTCGAAAGCCTGCGGGACATCGCCCTGGACCAGGTGGTGGAACGCAACGGGGACACGCTCACAAGCGCAGCCCGGGACTATTGCAGCCAGAACCCGGGCAGCGACCAACGAGAAGCCTTGCGCCGTATCGTGACAAACGACGAATACTACCGCTGCGATCTGGACGCTTACTGCCGGATCGCCGCCCGGCGCAGGGTGCTGGACCGGCTCGATGCGGAGCACCCCGAACTGCACCTCCAAGCACGTTGCAACACCTTCCTCCGGCGTTACCAGAGCCTAGCGAAGACCACGGCTCGCAAGGAGATCATTGCCGAACGCGGCCTCAACCATTTGACCCTGCATCCGCTCCACTACTTCCGTGCGACCGGTGGCGGCAAGCGTTATCACCTTCTTTACACCCCCAGCCGCGTCGACCTGGGGCGCCGGGAACGGGAGTCGGTGGAAACCTGGGCGCAATGGGTGGGCGGGGCGGACCAGGCCGCGGCACGGGAGGGACGGCGGCTATACGGGCTGATCAACAAGGACGTTCGCGTCTTCGCAAGCCTCCGAGAGCCCGAGGTGCTGAAAACCGGCGAGAACGCGTCGATGACCTCTCATTACGCCTTCTCCAATGCCCTGTCGATGATGGTGGCGGCGACCCGACGAGGGGATTTCGAAAGCATGGCCGACCAAATGAACCGCCGTCAGGATCGTCGGGTTCACCCGGCGGGCGAAGGCTACGGCGGCTACTGCGTGCCCAAGGACGGGCTGTTTCTGGAGTTTGTGCTCAGCTTGGGCAGGGGCGAGAAGCTGGTGCAGATCGGCCTGCCCGCGGCCTGCCACGATGCCGTGGCGCAACTGGCCGAGGAATTGCTGGAACGCCGCGGCGAGTTTGCCTCGGAACTGGACTGGGAGGCCTGGGCAGCCTGCCGCATGCAGGCGTTGGAATGGCCACTGTCCGGTACCCGGTCACGGATGGACCTGTTCCAGGCCACCCGGGTCGCGCAGCTGCTAGACGGTTTGGGCCAGCCGGAATTGCGTGACGCCGGCCGGGTCGCGACCAGCCTCGCCGCCCGCTGGGGGCTGCACAAAATGGTCACCGGGGGCGAACAGGTCAACCGGTTCATGCCGTTTTTCAAAGTCTGGCTGATCCGGCAGGCCCTGGCCGAGTCGGCCCGCCGGCATCCGGACTCAGGTCCGGATGCGGAGCGCGCGGTCGTCGTGCTTACCGCGGAGTACAAGCCGGACACTCAGGACGGTCGGTTTTCGGCCGGGATGCGGAAGCTTGAAATCCTTGCCGGCACCGGCAACCATCTCCTGTCCGCCCTGGATAGCGAAGGGCAGGATCTGGCCCTGCTGTTGTCCGAGGGCTACGCGCAACTGGAACGGCGCGGGCGGGTCAACCGCGTCCTCGATTGGCTGGACATCGATCCCACCGACGAAGCCGCAATCGCCCGGTTGCGAGAACTGTTTCCGTTTCGAGAGTCGCCGGCGGAAATCCGGCTGGTGTCGCCCACGGGACTTTCCATACAGGATGTGCTGAATTACACCAGTGACACCCGTTTGGCGGAAATCGCCGAACAAACCCGTACGGAGCTTCTGGACTACGGGTTCAGCGCCAGAGAAATCGAGGCCAACCTCCGTAGCCATGGGCCGCGGTTGCGTCTTTGGAGCCATCGCCTTCCCCTCGCTCCGAAGGAACGAGACGACTTGCAACAGCGTCTCGGCGGCCGCATTCACGCCCTCGCGTTGACCGTTCTGGGACCCGAGTTCCATTATCCTCACGCGCTCCAAGGTGCCGACGTGCTGGATACCGGAATCCCCCACCAGTGCCTCCTGGAGCTGTTGGCCGATCCCGGCTACCTTTGCGATCTGATGTTGGATGGCAACCCGCGAAGCGCTCTCGCGATCGTGGATGGCGCGTCGGGAGCGCGTCCCCGAGCCCTAAACCAATTGGACGTCATGCTCTGGTTTGCCGCCGGGGAACGCCGAGGCCGTGAGTCCGTTTACTGCGGAATCGGCTTGGGAGAGGAAACCATCGAAAGTTGGCGGGCTACCATGCGCCGGCGTCGGCGCCAGGCGGAAAGCTTGCGGCAGGCTCTCGGCAACGGCAGTGCCAACCAAGCGCGGCGGGTCTACGGCAAGATCGTAAGGGACTTGCGGCAGGACGAAATCGCCCAGGCGGAACTGGACGAACTCGGCAAGCGGGCGCACAGCGGCCGTCTCCAGGAACGGGATCGGGCCTATGCCGAGGCCTTGATCCGGGTCGCCGGCGGCCTGCCCATCGAAGACCTGGATTTCGCGGGATTTCTCGCCCTGGGGGGAATCTTTCTGCTGATCGGCGCAGACCGCGAGGAAATCGTCACCTGTCAATCTTCCGTTACCTTCGGGATTGCGAGCTTGGCCGGACGTTCAGCTCCCTTTAACGAGCGGTGGATGGCGCTCCTACCACCGGCCGACCGGCGTCTGGGCGTTCCCGATTATCGTGAGGAACGGGGTGTCGAAAGTTCCAACAAGGCGATGGAAGAGCGCCCCGCCGTCGCGCTCGAAACCCGCCGCCAATTGGCTGGGCGTCTGGCCAGGGCGCGGGCGATCAACGAGCGCTACGCGGCGTTTTCCGCTGCGTCCGCCCAGACGAGCGATTTCGCCGCAAGCTATCGGGCGGCGATGGACTGTCTCGGCTCGGGTGACGGACCGGTCGCCGAATCCGCTTTCGGCCGGTTCATGGCCCATGCCGGCAACGCCCTGGGGGCCCTGGCGGTGGAACTGGCGGATGGCGAGCACCGGGGCGCATTCCTGAGCAGGCTGAAGAGCCTTTGCGGCGGGCGCCGGATCGATCCCGAGCTTTGGCAAGACATTGCCGGCGGTTACGAGGACATCGGCGACTTCGGCCGGCTGGCGCAGTCGGTGGCGGAACGGAGGCAGCGCGGTCAGATCGAAGCTGGCGGGCAGGGCCAAGCGCTGGAACGGATCGCCCGGGCCGGAGAGTTGTTCCAAATACTCCTGGCCGTCGACAGCATTCAGGAGTTGCTCGACGATGCCCCTGCCGATCCGTTGCCTGTATGGCGAGCGCTGGCGGACTTCTTCGCCAAGACCCTCAACGACCATCATTATGAATACCGCCCCTGGCTATACAGCCGCGGCATCGGCTTCGCCCGTCTCACGGGGGAGGAGCTCTACCAATGGGCGGTGACCCGTCATGCCTGGCTGTACCGTTATCTTCGGGGTATCGCCATCCGGTGTACCGAGCTTCGGGAACTTCCCGAGGACCAACGGGATAGCCTGTTGGGCAATTTCCTGGACGGCAAGTCCTTGGAGGCCATCGGCGCCGAGGCCGACAGCCCCGCCGAACGCGCTTGGCGCGCCTATGGACAAATCCGCGAATTGGCGTTCATGCGCAACGACGGTTTCCCGCTGCCGATCGTGTTCCCGCAGTTCGACCCGGATTTGATCGAAGACCGCTCACGCACCAACCATGTCATCGCCGCGCCGGTGGGACGTACCCATTTTGCCCGCATGCTCCGCGAAGGACCCACGTTGTCGCGGGAGTTGGAAAGAGAGGGGAGGCCCGGAGCCAATCTCATCATCGGCCGCAAGCTCGACTTTCATGCCGGAACCGGCGAGGCTCGCTCGGTGGCGAGCATCCGCAGCGGGCACTTGTACCTCGATGCAGAGACTTACCGCGCCGCGCTTTCTCGCTATCGACCGGGGGCCGCCATGGCGGAAGTCCATCCCAAGGGAGTCCGGGTGGCGGCCCGCTTCACGCGACCGGTTCTCGCCGGCCTTGTCTATCCGTTCCATGGCGACCCGGCCTACACATCGGGTGCCCTGGAGGCCGCCGGACTGCCGTACACGGTGCAGTCTCTGTTCCACACCTGGACGACTTACGACAAAGCCAAGTACTCGGATATTTTTAAGGGTTCCGGCGTCGAGTTGCCGGCGGAAATCGATTGGCTGGCGGCT
>DATIXD010000324.1:0-3304 GCA_035518875.1 Methylococcaceae bacterium
CGTATCGGCCGGAAGCGATGCTGGCGAGCGACGGCGGCGAAATCTCCCGGAGTCAGTATGGAGAGCTTGGCCAGTCGTGATTGTACGGCATCCAAAGCCCCTTCGATGCCCAGGGTGGTGCAGTGTTTTTCAAACAGGGCCTTGGATTGTTCGGGTTTCAGGTAGTCGAATTCCACTTTCAGATCGAAGCGCCGCAAGGCCGCCTGATCCAGTCCCTCCATCAGGTTGGTGGAGGCGATGAACACCCCGGAAAAACTTTCCATCTGCGTGAGCATTTCATTCACGCCGGTGACTTCCCAAGATGCCCTCGCAGTGCGCCGGTCCTGGAGAAAACCGTCCACCTCATCCAGCAACAGCAAAGCGCCTTCCTGTTCGGCCTCGAGGAAGGCAGCCGCGAGGTTTTTCTCGGTGCCGCCCACCCACATGGACAGCAGATCGGAGGCGCGTTTGACGTGGAGTGGCACACCTAAGAAACGGGCCAGCCAGCGCCCGAAGGCGGTCTTGCCGGTGCCCGGCGGCCCGTACAGGCAGAGCCGGCCGCTTTGGCTTTGGGCCAGACCTTCCGCGATTGCGGCCAGGTCGGCGCTGGCATTGATGAAGGCAGGATCGTAGAAATCCGGTAGCGGATTGGCGCCGAGGCGCTTGAGCGGTTGATGCCCCTGAGCTTCCAGGGTATTGCCGATGAGTTGTTCGACCGCCTGCGGTACCTCGCTTTCGGACAGCGTCGCGCGAATCGCGTTGACGACGGACGCCGCCCTGGCGATGACGGCCGGCGCCAGCGACTCGGCCGCGACGATGCGCGCGATCGAATCGGCCGGAAGCAGGTCGCCGCAGAGTCGGCGGACGATGCGTTCGCGTTGTTTGCGCGGCGGCACCTCAAGTTCGATGATCATATCGAAACGGCGCACGAAGGCCGGGTCCAGGCAACCGATGGAATTCGACAGCCACAAGGTGGGCACCGGGTTGTCTTCCAGCATCCGATTGATCCAGGCCTTGCGGGTTTGTGCGGTACTCTTGCGGCCGAACAGGCTGTTGCCGTCGTTGAAGACGTCCTCCACTTCGTCAAACAGGATCAAGGCATCGCGCTGGGCGAAGAAACTCTGGGCCGCGCGGAAGGCGCGGAGTCGGTGTTCGCCGTCGACCGGATCGCCATCTTCATCCTCGCTGGCCACTTCGTACAGTTGGCACCCCAACTCTCCGGCCATGACCTTGGCGAACTGGTTTTTGCCGGTTCCCGGCGGGCCATAGAGAAAGATATTGACTCCGAGTCGGCGCGAATTGACAGCCTCGTCAAGATAGAGGCGCAGTAAGCTCAGGGTCTGTGCGAGATGATCGAAATCCTTGAGGGTCAGATGGGGCGGCGTACTCAGGGCCACCGTGTCGCGCAGCAGGGTGACCGGGTCGACTTCCGCTAACAGCATCCGATTGGCGAAGTGGTCCGAAAGCAAATCCAGCTTTGCGCGGAGGACATTTATTTGGCGGTGATCCACCTTGACCAAGCCGGATCGGGCCAAAATCCCAAGGGCCGAGAGTGCGGCCCGAATGTCGGCTTCCGGCAGATCGAGCAGAACGGAAAGCGCATGGTAAACCTTCGCCGACGACAAGCTCCCCAGCCAGTCGGCGGTGTCATCCAGCAGGCGCTCACTGTGGATGAGCACGGCGAATTCGATGATGCGGCAATCGATTGGGGAGAGTCCAACGAGATCGGCCAAACGTTGGGTGTTTTGCGCCAAGTCAGCAGGCACAGAGGCGTTGTACCAGTGGCGCTCCGCGTCCTCGTGACGTTTGCGCAGGTCGGCGCGGATTTGCTTGACGTCGAAACCGCTGGCGGCCGGGTCGTTCCAGGCACTCAGACCGATCGCTTCGGCCAGCAGATCGTTGCAAAATCCACGTTCCTGGATGAAGTCCTTTTGGCCGTTCAAGGGAACCAGCAGACGCAACAGCCACAGTCGGATGACGTCAGGTAGCTCGGCGGCTTGATTGGCAAAGGCATGACGACGGCGGACCATAACACGCTCCTATCAGAGTAGGATGTCATGATGGCCTGGATGTGCGTCACAATGCGTCGTGTTCAATCGGTTATCGCTGAGCGGCCACCCTTTTTGCTGGTTGGAGCACGCGCCAAACCGCGAACAGCGCATCCCGAGTTAGACGAAAAACAACCCGGCATCAGCAAATTTCAATTCCTTCAAACGCGGGGTGGTGGCTCGGTCCGCACGGATAAGCAACGATTCCCTTATTTTTCATCCTGCGGCTGTTTCATCAGCCTGGCCCAATGTGCCCGCTTTGATCGGTTTCAAATAAGCCCTATCCAGCGGGCTGGCAGGAGTTCATCAGTGACTCGTTCCAGGAACGGCTCGAATAAATGATCTCGCCACAACTTCGGCTTGGGCAGGACGTGAACCGCATTCTGCGCGGGTGTTTGGAGAAGGTGCTAATTCAGCTGGCTTGAGATACTCCGTAGTCGGTTCACGGTAATAATCCCTTTTTCTTCAAAGTCAGCGCGCCAGCAGGTTGCCTTTCTCATCGACCAGAGGCACATGGTATTGGCGGAGCAGCGCGACAATCTCGTCGGACTTGCGCTGGATCAGCGCATTCAATTCTTCCTTCCGTTCCTTGTCTGGGAAGCGGACGCCCATCGAAATCGGGAATTCGAACTTCACCCCTTCCTCCGAGCGCATGGGGATGAGCTCGAAACTGCCGGGCTTGCGGTATTGCAAGTAGCCGGCGATCGGGCCCCAGACGATGGCCATGTCGAGCTTGCCGTCCTTCATGTCTTTTTCCAGGGTCTGGGCGGTATTCGTGCTCGCATCACCGGTCATGGTCTGATAGGGAGTGGCGTGCTCGATCAGGTGATGGTTCAACAGCCAAGTGGTAGCGGGTGAGCCGTCGAACATGGCCAACTTGAGCTTGGCCTTGCGTTCAGTGGGCAGTCGAGCCAAGTCTTCGGCCGATTTCAGATCGTCCCAGCCCCGGTTTTTTGCATAAACGAGCGCGTAGGTCGAGCGGTAATAGGGCTTGGTGGTGGCGGCCATTTCATAGCCCGTGGGCAGGCCGATCACCAGGTCGCATTTGTATTCTTCCGAATCCGGCAACTTGGCTTTCAGGGTATTGCGGATGAAGCCGATGCGCTGCGGGAACCAGGTGTATTCGACTTTCTTGTCCAGTTCCTTAGCCACAATTTCGGCGATCTTGTTTTCGAATCCCTGACCCTCGCTGTCGGAGTAGGGGGGGTTGTTCGGGTCGGCGCACACCTTCAGTGTCTTGCCTTCCCAGGCTTGAGCGGCCGGCGCCAGCGCAAGGA
>DATIXD010000325.1:0-13099 GCA_035518875.1 Methylococcaceae bacterium
TCCAAAAGCGGTTTGTCTCTTTCCGCCACACCGCCAATTGTCGTTGCAGCCATAAGTTACCTCCAAATTGATCCTCGGCTTCGGACAGCTTTGCCTGTCCTCAAGCCTGGTTTTATTGCCTCTTTCCCTTCGTTTCGTTCCCGCCGCTCAAAGCGGCCAGAACCCCGGTCCCTACGGTGTGCGACACTTTGTCACACCCCTTCCCGGCTTGTCAAGACGAAAAACCCGCCCGACGAGCATTTTGGAAACAATAATTTTCCCCGCGATCCCTGGTCGATAGAGCATTTTCAGCATCAGAAACAATGCGCCTCTCGGGATACCGATTGTCATCAGTTCGTAACATAACTGTAATTCGATCGTCACAGAGCCCCTCTACCCTGTGTAGCGTTCTGACCACCGTTTGTTGCGCCGACACCGACCGAAGAGTGGGCCGCGCAAAGCGAACTGAATTGAGTAATGCCTCAGGGGGGGCCATATGAAACCGAACAAATTGCCAATCGCCGTATTGGCTTTGATGGGTGGAGCCGTGATACCCGCACATGCGCTCGACCTTTATATGGACAGCAAGACCAAACAGCTTTACGCGGAACCGGGACCCGGCCGCATCCCGCTGGGCACCTTCCAGCGCGTCGGGGAAGAGGGGATCGAGGAGAAGGTTCAAAAATCAGCCGCCGCCAAGGACGAAATCCAGAAAGAAGTGAAAAAACAAGTCGAGGCAGCCACTAAAGCTCAGGTCGCCGAAAAGCCCGAAAAGGACGCTGCCCGGGTCAAGCTGGGCGCGAACGGCCTGGAGTTCGAGTCCAACGACGGCAACTTCAAAACGAGGCTCGGCGGCCGAATTCAAGTTGACTCGCAGATCAACTGGAACGATCCGGACACTCCGCATGGCGCTGATCTCGCCAACGGCGTGGGCTTCCGCCGGGCCCGTATCTACAACGAGGGCGTCTTCTTCAAGGATCACGCATACCGCTTTGAATACGACTTCGCTCGCAACAACGGCAACACGCAAGGCATCACCGACGCTTACTACCAGTACATCCACTACAAGCCGTTCCTGGTCACCATCGGTCAGCAGAACGAGGGCAAGAGCATGGAGTCGGTGATGAGCAACAATTACCTGACCTTCATTGAACGTTCACTGCCGAACAATGCCTTCATCGAACAGGGATCGAACAGCAAATACCAAATCGGTTTGACGGCGGAAACCTCCGACAAGGTATACGATTTGCCCTTTACCGCTCGGGGCGGCATCACCACCGAGTCGGTCGGCGCCCCAGGGCCGGGCAACAGCTCGGACAATTCCCAGGGCACGAGCAACAGTTCCGGTGGCACCAACGCCAACGGCACCAACATCAACCGCAACGCGTTCAGCGGCGATACCAGCTATCAACTGGTTGGACGCACAACGCTCCTGCCCTACAAGGATCACGACGGCAATCTTATTCACACCGGTGCCTGGGGTTCCTGGCGCAGCGTGAATAACAACTTCAACCCCGACGGCACGGTTAGAACCGGCGGCTGGAGGTACCAATCACAGCCGGACAGCGCCATTGACCGTACCAACTGGATCGATACCGGCAACCTGACCACGGCGAAGACGGCGACGAACCCGAGAGAGGTCAACAACATCGCCATGTTCGGCGCGGAACTCGCCGGCGTCTTCGGCCCCACCCACCTCGAGGCCGAATACATGCAGGCCCAAATTTCCGGCCACGGTTATTCCAGCAGCGATCTGCTTCAGGGCTTTTATGTACAAGGTGGCTGGTTCCTGACCGGCGAAACCCGCCCATACGACGAAAAGAAGGGCACGTGGGGTCGTCTTGTTCCGAAGAAGAATTTCCTCTTCGGCGATGGCTGGGGCGCGTGGGAAGTCGCGGCCCGCTACGATACCATGGACATGAACACCAAGCACATCAATGGCGGCTCCATCGACATCGGTACCTTGGCGATAAACTGGTATCTGACTCCCAAAGTGCGCCTGCTGACGGACTGGGTACACGTGTTCAGCACCAACACGGGCTCCGCCGGCAGTTGTTCGTTTCCCGACCAGGGCAAAAACGCAGGTATTGCCTGTTTCAACGGCTTGAGCCCGAATATTTGGCAGACGGCGGTACGAATCGACTTTTAATGTTTTTAATCATGTCCGGACCATTTCGGGGATGATCTGTCACATAATACAGAATCGTCCTCGAATGCAAACCCCGCCTCGGCGGGGTTTTTTTATTTGCGCGCTGGACGACGGCCGACCTTAATAGTCGTATAGTAAAGGGCACCGTTACGCGGCGACAGCAGTCTGCCAAAACGTCACCACAAAGACCCCTCCAGGAAGATCAAATCTCATGAGTACACTCGATCAAGTTCGCCATGGCTTCCAACACGCCTGGGATTCGCTGGCCGAAGGTTGGCATGCCCTCCGTCAACGAGCGGCCCACGCATTGACCCGCTTCACCCCTATTCACGCGGCCGACGAAACGCAAACTTTGCCCGCTCAGCTAATACAGAACGCCTCCCACTGGGGCGTCCTGGCCGCGGAACTGAAGGAAACCGAAGATAGGGTAGTGGTCAAACTCGAAGCGCCGGGCATGGACCCTGAAGACTTCGAAATCGATGTCGTCGACGACATCCTGGTCGTTCGCGGGCACAAGCATATCGAGAACGAGGCGGCGGATGGGCGCTATTATCTGCTGGAACGCGCCTACGGCGCTTTCGAGCGCGCCTTCCGCCTCCCGGCCGAGGTCGACCAGAACCAGGCGAGCGCCCAGTACAATCGCGGTGTGCTGACCATCTCCCTGCCCAAATCCGACCACAATATCTCGCGGCGGGTTGTCATCAGCAGCCAATGAACTCGCCCTTCTCGCCGAACAGCGGGCTTAAGAGCCGGTTACAAACTTAGCCCGCAGCCAGGGCATCCCGTATCGCATCGTCCAGGGCGGCAAACGTAAACTTGAAGCCTGCTTCAAGCATGCGGCCCGGCACCACGCGCTGCCCACCCAGCAACAGGCCCGCCATTTCGCCCAGTGCCGACCGCAGGAACACCGCAGGAACCGGCAAAACGGCCGGACGTTTCAGCGCCCTAGCCAAAGACTCGGTAAACGCCCGATTAGTGACGGGATTCGGCGCGGTGGCGTTGAACGCTCCACTCAGTTGCGGGGAGTTCAGCAGCATCGAAGTCATCGCCACATGATCGGCAAGATGAATCCAGGACATCCACTGGCGACCGTCGCCGATACGCCCACCCAAACCCAAGCGAAACGGCGGCAGCATGCGCTGGAGAAATCCGCCATGCCGTCCGATGACCAGACCGGTTCGTAACAAGCAGACCCGGACGCCATGCTGCTCAGCCCCCTGAGCCGCCCGTTCCCACGCCAGACATAACGAGGCCCCGAAATCATTGCCAGGAACGGCGTTCTCGTCGACAACCACATCGCCCCGGTCGCCGTAGTACCCGATCGCCGAGCCGCTGATCAGAACGGCGGGCTTTTGTTCGGCCGTACCGACAAACTTGACGAGCCCTTCGGTGAGCTTGACCCGACTGTCCCAGAGTAACTGTTTGCGTCGGTCCGTCCAGCGGGGACCGAAAATCGGCTCCCCGGCGAGATTGATGATGGCATCGAAACGATCGCCGGGGGTCAGTTCAGCCAAATTGGAAATCGCGACGGCTCCTTCGCCGCAGAGCGCGGCAACCTTTCCCGACTGGCGACTGAGAACAGTCAGACTGTGCCCCGCCTTTTGAAGGGTTTTGCACAACGCCCTGCCGATGAAACCGGTTCCTCCCGTGATCAGAATAGTCATTACTCGCCCCTTTTCGAGATCGAATCATCCGCCCGGTGCGGCATAAAACACCGCCGGGAATACGATGCAACCAAAAAGCCAGGTTCGCAACCACGGAAACGAAAGAAACGCTTTTCGGCAACGCCAACAATCGAAGTTGGTACGCAAGGCGAGCTACCGAGAAGTGAACCCGTGCAAGCAGCTAACTTCTAGCGCTTAGCGCCCTTCTGGGCGTGGCTGAGCCGCTAGGGGCTCGAGGGGAGAAGAGGGGGTGGGTGGCAAGAATAGGAGAGATCGCTAAGGATGCCTATGCTTGCCACATCGTGGGGCTTACTTTTTTTCTTGATCGTCGTCGGCGAAAACCCAACGGAAAAGGAAAACGCCAGCAGCGATCACCACGATGGTTACAACGATACCCACCGGGGATCTCATCTTTTCAACTAAATCGAGTATGGCACCCATTTCTTGACCTACCTTAACGTGTTATTAAAAGGCGTTTAAATAGAGTTCAGACGACAATCTGACTACTATCACCGCGCCTATATTACCTTGTGTTCGCACCCTGTCAAGTAAACCGTAGAGAAGTTCCTCGACAAACTCGGGAACGTTCCAACGCTTGGTTTCACAGTCGCCCGGAAGGCGATAGCCCCCCCAAAAAAAACAATGCCCGCCCCCGCTTGGGGGCGGGCATTGGAAAGATTTGAATCCTGAACGCTGTTCTTATTATGCCGCCAAGCACGTCACGCCGACGAACAGCCTTGCGACTCTAAGTTCAGGAGCAAGTTAGAACTTAGAGGCTGGGGGAAACAGAGCTGGACAGCTTCTGCTTGTCACCATCGGGCGAGTTGCCGCAAGCAACCGTTCCGAGCGCGACCATCACCAGGCTGATAACGCAGAGCAGCTTTTTCATAAAATCCTCCTCAATTTGAACAATTGAAAAATACGCTTTTATTTTAGGTAGTGCATAAAGCACGGTCTTTTTATAAAGAAGATTTTTGGAAATTGCAATAGGCATGCGACAAACGTTGCCGCCGCGAACGCACCCTCTCGCCAACCGCCTTCAGCTCCGGGGCCGCAATTCCCAACGACATCGCAGGGTCTGCCAGATCTAAACCGCCAACAGGACAATCAGCCTGAAGCGCCTGCGAATCCGCCGAAGCCTTGCACACAGTACCTGGAGGACAAAGAGCCCAAGTTGCAGTCGCTTATATTTTCTGGCCGGCTGTAAGATAATCGGTCAACGAATCACGAACCTTTACGAATTACCGAAGGAATTCCATCATGCACAAGATCACCCTGATCCCCGGCGACGGCATCGGCCCCGCCATCGTAGCCGCTGCCGTGCGGGTCATCGAGGCGACCGGCGTCCGGATAGAATGGGATCGCCAACTCGCCGGCATGGCCGCGGTGGAAAAACATGCCAACCCCCTACCCGACGCCACCATCGAATCCATCCGCAAGAACCGCATCTGCTTCAAGGGACCGCTGACGACGCCGGTGGGAGGCGGCTATCGCAGCGTCAACGTCACCCTGCGCCAGACGTTCAATCTGTACGCCAACGTGCGCCCGGCGATTTCCTTCGAAGGCACCTCTACCGCGTTCAACAACATCAACCTGGTGACGATTCGCGAGAACACCGAGGGCCTTTACGCCGGCATCGAACATTTCATCAAGGTGGACGAAGAAAAAATCGCGGCAGAGAGCATCGCCGTCATCACCCGCAAGGGCTCCGAGCGCGTCATCGAATACGCCTTCGAATACGCCCGCAAGGCCCAGCGCAAGAAAGTCACCTTGGTGCACAAAGCCAACATCCTCAAGTGCACCTCCGGCCTGTTCCTGGAAATCGGCCGCGAAATCGCCAAGAACTATCCGGACATCGAATTTGAGGACAGGATCGTCGACGCCTGTTCCATGCAGATGGTGATGAAGCCGGACGTTTTCGACGTGATGGTGACCACCAACCTCTTCGGCGACATCCTATCCGACCTGGCTTCGGGATTGATTGGCGGCCTCGGACTGACCGCGGGCGCGAACATCGGCTACGACGCCGCCCTGTTCGAAGCGGTGCACGGCAGCGCCCCCGACATCGCCGACCGAGGGATCGCTAACCCCACCGCCATGATCCTGGCCGGCGCGATGATGCTGGAGCATCTCGGCGAATTGCCCGCGGCGCGTAGGATCGAGCATGCGGTGCGCGAGGTAATCCGTGACGGCGTCTACGTCACGCCGGACCTCAAGAAAGATTCCGTCTACGGCACCGACGATATGGCCGACGCGATCGTAAAAAAAATCGCCTGACGCCGCCGTCGCCCAGTATGCACTAACGACCGATCCGGCCTTCCTCTCCGCGCAGAATGCGTTGGATGTTGGCCTCATGCCGCCAGATCAGCAGCGCACTCATCAGCGCGGTCGAGAAAGTCAACTCGGGCGATTGCAGCCAGAGCCAGACATAGGCGGGCGCGAACACCGAGGCGATGAGGGCCGACAGCGAGGAGATTCGGGAAATGAAGGCCGCGGCCAACCAAGTCCCGAGAACGGCAAGGCCGATGAACCACGAAAAGCCGGTCAACACGCCTAGGGCGGTAGCGACGCCTTTCCCGCCCTTGAACTCGAAAAACACCGGGTAAAGGTGGCCGATGAAAGCGCCGAAGCCGACCAGCGCCAGCACCCCGGCCTCCACACCCAAGCTTTGGGCCAGCAAGACCGGCACCAAGCCCTTCACCATGTCCCCGATCAGGGTGACGGCGGCGGCTTTCTTTCCGCCCAGACGCAACACATTGGTAGCCCCGGGGTTTTTCGAACCCCCTTCCCGGGGGTCAGGTAGGCCGAGCAAGCGGCAGACGATCACCGCGCTCGAGAGCGAGCCCAAGAGGTATGCGATCGGTACCAGCAGCCATAGCCACATGCGCCTGTTCTCATTGTTGAAGTTGTGTTAGCAGTGATTTTTGTGATACCAATTCCGACACACGAAAACCAACCGGATTGACGATGGACATTATATTTCTGCGGGGCCTACAGATCGAGACCGTCATCGGCATCTACGATTGGGAACGCAAGATCAAGCAAACCGTGGTGATCGACCTCGAGATGGCGACCGACATCCGCAAGGCGGCCGCCTCCGACGCCATCGAGGACACCCTGGATTACAAGGCGGTGTCCAAGCGCATCATCTCCTTCGTCGAGGAAAGCAGCTTTTTGTTGGTCGAAACCCTCGCCGAACGGATCACGGAAATCTTACTGAACGAATTCCACGTGCCGTGGGTGAGACTCACGGTCAACAAGAAGGGGGCAATCAGCGGCGCGAGCGATGTGGGCATTCGCATTGAGCGTGGCGAGAAGCCTTTTTATGCCTGAAATCTTCATCAGCATCGGCAGCAACGTTGAGCGGGAAAAGCATATCCCCTCGGCGCTGAGAGAATTGGAAAGACAATTCGGCCCGCTGACCATGTCCAGCATCTATGAGAGTGAGGCGGTCGGCTTCGAGGGCGATGCGTTTTATAACCTAGTGGTAGGCTTTCAGTCGGACAAACCGGTACAGGAGGTCGCTCGGATACTCGGTGAGATCGAGGTCCTGCACGGCAGAACGCGGGAATGCAAGAAATTCGCGCCGCGCACGCTGGATCTCGACCTCATCCTCTATGGCGATCTGATCCTTCAGGAAGGCAAGCTTAGGTTGCCGCGCGAAGAAGTCACCCGATATGCCTTCATGCTGGAGCCGCTCGCCGAAATTGCACCCGACCGCAAACATCCGCTGCTCGGCCGAAGCTATGCCGATCTTTGGATGGCTTACGACAAGACCAAGGCCAAACAGCAGCGGGTCATACCGCCTTGGCAGCTCAAGTAAACAAGCTGCGGCCGCCATCCACCGCCAGAATCTGACCGGTAACATAGGGCGCATCCTGAACGAAGAACCGCACGGCCTGGGCGACATCGTCCAACTCGCCCTTCCGCTGCAAGGGAATGCGGGTCAGGATGTCCGCCTGCCTAGCCGCATCCATGCCTCGCTCCGGCCACAGGATCGCCCCCGGCGCGACCCCGTTCACCCTGATCTCGGGCCCCAGTTCCTTGGCAAGCGCTCGAGTCATGGCCGCCAGACCCGCCTTGGAAATGCTGTATATGGGATAACCCTTCAGCCCGCGTTCGGCGTGAATATCGACGATATTAACGATGACCCCGCCCCGCTCGCGCAGCCAGGGCACTGCCGCCTGAGACAGGAAGAACGGCGCTTTCAGATTGCTTTCCAACAGCTCGTCCCACTGCTCTTCAGTCGCTTCCCCCAAGGCCGTGGGATAAAAGCGGGAAGCATTGTTGACCAAGACATTCAGGCCGCCCCAAAAACCGGCGGCTTGTTCGACCAGGCGCGCGAGTCGTTCGCATTGCCGCAAGTCGGCCCGGATCAGGCGGGCCGAATCGCCGCGCGCGCGGTTCAGCTCATCGGCCAAGGTCTGGGCCTCCGTCTCGGAATGCAGATAATGGAGGACAACGTTGTAGCCTGCGACGTGCAGGCAACGGGCAATCCCGGCACCGATGCGGCGTCCGGCGCCGGTGATCAAGGCGGTTTGTGCATTCATCGGGGATACTCGTGGTGGGAACGGGCGAGGGGCTAAATCAGGCCGTGCTCGGCAAACGAGAACGCCGCGCCGTCGCCGACGATGAAATGATCGAGCACGCGAATGTCGACCAGACCCAGCGCCTGTTTCAGCTTCTGGGTAATGTGCTTGTCGGCTTCGCTCGGCTCGGCCACGCCCGAGGGATGGTTGTGCGCGAAGATCACCGCTGCGGCATTGAAGGCCAGCGCCTTTTTTACCACTTCGCGCGGATAGACGCTGGCACCATCGATGGTACCTCGGAACAGTTCCTCGAAGCGAATGACTCGGTGCTGATTGTCCAGCAGCAGGCAGGCGAAGACCTCGAAGGCATAGGCTCGCAGCTGGGAAGCCAGATAACGGCGGGTCAGATCGGGGCTGGTCAGGGCGTTGCCCCGTGCCAGTTCCTCCTGCAAATGGCGCCGGGCCATTTCCAAAACCGCCTGCAACAAGGCGTATTTGGCGCTGCCGAGACCGGCACTGCGGCTGAAGCGCTCGAAATCCGCTTCCAGCAGTGCGCGCAAGGAACCATACTCCTGCAACAGCTCCCGCGCCACGTCGACGGCGGTTTTCCCCTTCACGCCCGTGCGCAGGAAAATAGCCAGCAGCTCGGCGTCGGACAAGGCGCCGGGCCCGCGTTGCAGGAGCTTCTCCCGCGGCCTTTCGGCATCCGGCCAATCCGTGATAGGCATGAAAAATCCCCCGACAAGCGGTTTATTTCGACCAGAAACGGCCCAAAGCATAGAAGGAAGCCGGTAAACTTGCCATAATTCCGCGCCAGATCAGCATGTTGAACAAATCGGAGCGCGACTTGGGCCAATTGGCGAACAAACACATACTCCTCGGCGTCACCGGCGGCATCGCCGCCTATAAGGCGGTGGAGCTGACGCGACTGCTGCGCGCACGCGGCGCACAGGTGGCCGTCGTCATGACCAGGGCGGCCACCGCGTTCGTCGCACCGCTGACCTTTCAGGCGCTGTCCGGCAACCCGGTGCATCTCGATCTGCTCGATGCGGCCGAGGAATCGGCCATGGGTCACATCAGCCTGGCGCGCTGGGCCGACCTCATCCTGATCGCCCCGGCAACCGCCGATTTTATCGCCAAGCTGCGCCTCGGGCTGGCAGACGACCTGCTCTCCACCCTTTGCCTGGCGGCAGATGCGCCCATCGCCATCGCCCCGGCGATGAACCGCGCCATGTGGGAAAATCCGGCGACCCGGGATAACGTGCGTTGCCTCGAAGCGCGCGGCGTGACCCTACTCGGCCCGGCCGAAGGCGAGCAGGCCTGCGGTGAAACCGGCTACGGCCGGATGCTCGAACCGCTGGCGCTATGTGAAACGGTGGAAAAATTCGTCGGCGCAGGGCCGCTGTCGGGGCTTTCCATCCTGATCAGCGCCGGCCCGACGCGTGAACCCATCGATCCGGTGCGCTACATCAGCAACCGCAGTTCGGGCAAAATGGGCTATGCGCTGGCCCAGGCCGCTGTTGCCGCAGGCGCCAAAGTCACCTTGGTAAGCGGGCCGGTTTACCTTGAGGCGCCGCCCGGTACGGAACTGGTGAAGGTGGAGACCGCACAGGATATGTACGCAAACGTCCTGGTCCGGGCCGGCAGCCACCATATTTACATCGGGGCGGCTGCGGTGGCCGATTATGCCCCCGTGGTCAAGGCGGAGAACAAGATCAAAAAGCAGGACGAGGTCATGGTGCTGAATCTGACCAAGACCAAGGACATTCTCGGTGCGGTCGCGGCGCTGCCGGCTCGGCCCTTCACGGTCGGCTTCGCCGCCGAAACCAATCGGCTTGACGAGTACGCCCGCCAGAAACTTAAGTCCAAGGGACTGGATATGATCGCCGCCAATCGAGTAGGGCAGACTCAAGGCGGCTTCGACAGCGACGACAACGCGCTGCACGTTTTTTGGAACGGCGGCGAGGCCCAACTGGAGATGGCTCCGAAAACGCTCATCGCCGCCCGCTTAATCGAATTAATCACGGAACGCTATCATGCGAAAAATTCAGATCAAAATCCTGGATGAGCGCCTCGGCCGCGACATCCCTCTGCCCGAGTATGCCACCCATGGCTCGGCGGGATTGGATCTTCGCGCCTGCATCGAATCGCCTCTCTTGCTACAGCCGGGCGAATCCCGGCTCATTCCCGCGGGCCTCGCGATTCATATCGAAGACCCGAATCTGGCCGCCGTTCTGTTGCCGCGCTCGGGACTCGGCCACAAACACGGCATCGTGCTCGGCAATCTAGTTGGCCTCATCGACTCGGATTACCAGGGGCAGGTGTTCGTATCCTGCTGGAACCGCGGCGATCAACCCTACGAAATCCAAATCGGCGACCGCCTCGCCCAGATGGTGTTCATCCCCGTCGAACAAGTCGAATTCGAGCGGGTGGAAGAATTCGCCGAAAGCCGCCGCGCCGAAGGCGGTTTCGGTCACACGGGGCGCCAGTAGAGCCTACTTTAAGGAGCGGCTAGGCATGAGCCTGGGAAAATTTGTCCTGATTCTGTCGGTCATCGCGCTGAGCTTTGTGGGCTTGACCGGCGGGGTGCTTTATTCTGCCACCCGGCAACAAGCCTATGTAGAAGGCCAACAGACCGTTCAACGGGCCGCGGAGAGCACCGCCCGTAATGTCGGCAACCTGATCGCCCTGCTGAACCAGAGCCTGACGGGGCTCGCCCAGGATCCCCAACTGGCCAATGCGGTCGCCATCGGCGATGCAACCTTGCTGAAAAAGGAAGAAAACCGGCTCACTCGGCTTCTCCCCGGCGCGCAGCAAATCCGCCTCCTGCCCGAAAACGTCGATACGCTGGACCAGAGCCGCTCCCCTCGTATGGGTTTCGCCGATCTCGAAATGGTTCACCAGGCGCTCAACTCGCCGCCGCAACCGGCGGTGCATGCGGCCAACACCCCCGACGTCCATCTGGCGCTGGCTCGCCGGCTCGAATCGGGCCGGGGGGTCGTCTTGGCCAGCCTGTCCATCAAGCTGCTCGAGAATATCGTGGCAGCCGGCAAGCCGGCGGCGGGTGCGCTCGAACTGCGGCAAGACACCCTCGGGCTGACTTACCAGGGCGATCCCGACGGCAAGGCGGCGGCACCAGACGGCGAAATCGCCGTCGCCGCAACACCCTGGAAGATCGTTTACTGGACACCCTCGCAGGTTGACACCCAGGGCTGGTGGTTTCTTCTCGTTCCGATCATAGCCGGTCTGCTCTTCGGCGGCTGCGCATGGCTGTCCTATCGCTGGCTGGAAAGCGCCTTCCGCCATGACCTGGAAAACATCGCTATGCTTGTCAAGGATTTGTTGACCGGCAACAAGCTGGGCCATTATCCGGTGAAAATCGCCGACGGCCTGCCGTTCGTCCGGCAGATTTCCCAGATCAAATCCGTCTGGCAGGAGGCGGTTCGGCGAAAGGGCATCGCAGAAAAGGAGAAAGAAGTTCCCATGGCAACCGTTTCAACCCAACTTAAGGGACAAATCGCAGTGGACATCATCCCCCAGGCTCACAAGGTATCCCCGTCCATATTCCGTGCCTACGACATTCGCGGCGTGGTCGGCGAGACTCTCAACGCAGAGGTGGTTTACGAGATTGGCCGGGCCATCGGTAGCGAGGCCCACGCGCGCGGCGAGCAGCGGGTGATCATCGCCCGCGACGGCCGACTTTCCAGCCCCCAGTTGAGCCAAGCGCTGGCCCGGGGACTCCAGGAAACGGGGCGCACCGTCATCGATATCGGTCTGGCGCCCACCCCGCTGCTTTATTTTGCGACGCATGTGCTGAATAGCAAATCCGGGGTCATGCTGACCGGCAGCCACAACCCCGGCAATTACAACGGGCTGAAGATCGTCATCGGCGGAGAAACGCTTGCCGAGCAAGACATCCAGACATTGCGCTTGCGGATCGAGAACAGCGACTTCGTCAAGGGAGCCGGCAAGATCGAAACCCGCGATTTGATTCCCGACTACATCGAGCGCATCGTCGAGGACACCCAGCTCGGCCGTCCCATGAAAATCGTCATGGACTGCGGCAACGGCGTCGCCGCCAGGGTCGCGCCCGCGCTGCTCAAGAGTTTGGACTGCGAGGTGGTGGAGCTGTATTGCGAGGTGGACGGCAACTTCCCCAATCATCACCCCGATCCCAGCCAGCCGGAAAACCTGAAAGACCTGATCAAGACCGTGCTCAGCGAAAAGGCCGATCTGGGCGTGGCTTTCGACGGCGACGGCGACCGTCTCGGCGTGGTCGATTCCAGCGGCAAGATCATCTGGCCCGACCGACAGATGATGGTTTTCGCCGCCGACGTGCTGTCCCGCCAGCCCGGCGCCGACATCATCTACGACGTGAAATGTACGCGCCACTTGGCCGGCCAGATCGTCAAAAGCGGTGGTCGCCCCCTCATGTGGAAGACCGGTCATTCCCTGATCAAGGCCAAGATCAAGGAAACGGGCGCGATGTTGGCGGGCGAGATGAGCGGCCATATCTTCTTCAAGGAGCGCTGGTACGGCTTCGACGACGGTATCTACGCCTGCGCCCGGCTCATCGAGATTCTCTCCGGCGACCCGCGCAGCACCGCCGAGGTTTTCGCCGAACTCCCGGACAGCCTAAACACGCCGGAACTCAACGTCACCCTCGCCGAGGGCGAAAACTTCACCTTCATCGACCAGCTGCGGGCTCTTGCCAAATTTCCGGAAGCCCGAATCACCGACATCGACGGCCTGCGGGTGGATTTCGTCGACGGCTGGGG
>DATIXD010000326.1:0-5950 GCA_035518875.1 Methylococcaceae bacterium
AATCTCGCTTCACCGAGCAAAGCGGTATCCTGCATGCGCAGCAGCCGGCCGGCCCGTAGCAGCAGCGCTTGTCGGGAGAATTCCGCGGCGGGTCGCCGGACATTCTCGCCCGGTGCGATAACGGAAGTAACGTCCAGGTGGCCATCCCATTCTTCACCCTGTTCAAGCGGAAGAACCGCATCGGTGCCATCCGGGAGCACGCCTCCGACAGCAATTCGCGCCACCGAACCGGCGGGCAAACCACCCTTGAACGGCTGGCCAGGGGAGATTCCACCTGCAATCAACAGGGTCAGCGGATTGTAAACGCCAGCACCGACCGTCTCGATGGCTCGAAGCGCATAGCCATCCGTGATGGCCAACGGGAATTCGGGCGCATTAGCGGGCGCGATTACATCGTGCGCCAGTACAAGACCCGCCGCGTCTTGCCAATCGACCCTATGGACTTGCGGAGTAGGTGCATTCGTCTGGATCCACGCCCAAGCTTCTTCCACCGGCCGGAGAACTGCGAAACCGCGGGATTGGACAGAATGTTTCATTGGCGCCTGCAATGCCTCGTCAAACGGTTCGCCGGCCTGGTTAATCCAAGCATCGCATTAGCGTACGGAGATCCAGAAAACCGTCGGGTTTGGATAACCTGGTTCTCAGCGAGAACAAGGCTACCCAGGCATTCTGATGGAATTTCATAAAAAGGGTCGAAACCGCTCAGTACGCGCTAAACAGGATCGGACTGGAGACTGTCGACGCGGGGTTAGAGGATTTGCTCTCGCCTGCCGACTGGCACTCTCACGCTTTGCGAAAAAAGTCAGCCTGATCGAATCGTGGGGGCGGCGCTCCCGCCCTCCATAATGTCTAAACCCTCCCCGGCCGACTGATTTTAGGGAAGACTTCTCTCATATTTTCAGTCGATAACCCACGCCCGACTCGGTAGTCAGGAGCTGCGGTTTGTTAGGATCGCTCTCCAATTTGTGCCTGAGTTGCCTCATGTAGACTCTCAAGTAATGGGAGTTTTCGCTGTAGGAGGGCCCCCAAACATCCTGCAGCAATTGACGATGGGTTAACACCTTGCCGGCGTGTTTCACCAAGACTGACAAGAGCCGATATTCGATGGGCGTGAGGTGAACTTCGCGCTCGCCGATGAACACCATGCGTTTGAGCAAATCAACCTTGAGATCTCCAGTCGCAAAAATCTCATTTGTAGCATGTTCCGGGTTGATCGCCGAGTGCCGCAGCGCCACCCGCAGGCGTGCCAGAAGTTCGCCGATGCCGAATGGTTTGGTCAGATAGTCGTCTGCGCCCGCATCCAGCGCTTCGATCTTGTGCTGTTCGGCGCTGCGCGCGGAAAGAATGATGATGGGCAGTCGCGTCCACTCGCGCAACGCCTTGACCACATCAACCCCATCCATGTCCGGCAATCCCAGATCGACGAGGACGATATCGGGCTTGCGGACACCGGCTTCTACTAAACCTCGCCGACCGGTCTCCGCCTCGTACACCTGAAATCCATGACTGCCCAGGCTGGTTCTCAGAAAACGGCGCATCTGCGGATCGTCCTCGATCACCACAATCACCGGGCGGGGGGTCACCATGACTATTGTTTGGTTTCTTCTTCCAACTCGACCGCCGGCGGGGACTGCTCGAGCGGGAGCACGAATGAGAATATGGCACCTCCGGTGCCCCTATTTTTCGCACGGATGTAACCACCGTGCGCCTCGACGATCGCCCGGCAGATGGGCAAACCGAGTCCGACGCCACTCTGCGCGCTTTCCCCTTGAACCCGATAGAATTTTTCGAACAATCGCTCCTCCTGCCCTTTGGGTATGCCCGGGCCGCGGTCGGCGACCGAAATCGACACCGTAAAGGGGGTGATTTCTGCGGAAATCTCGATGGGGCTCCCCTCGGGCGTATACCTTGCCGCATTTTCCAACAGATTCACCAGCACCTGCTCGATCATAACCGAGTCCACGTAAACCAGCGGCGAGCCGGGCGGAAGTTTCACCCCAACCGCCCTTCCTTCCAGGTGCTTTTGCAGTCGCGTGAGCACCGTCCCGATGATTTCCTCCAGGATGTGCCATTGCCGGTTGAGTTGAACCATGCCGGCATCGAGCCTCGCCATGTCGAGGATGTTATTGACCAGGTTGGACATGCGCAACGCTTCGTCGCAGATCGCCCGGCTGAGTTCTAGTCTGTCCTTCGGCTTTAGCGCCTTATTCTCCTCGGCCAAGGTACTGGCCGAGCCAACGATGGTGGCGAGCGGCGTGCGCAGGTCATGGGAAATCGAACTGAGCAAGGAGTTGCGCAGCCGTTCCGCTTCCATTTGCACGGATGTCGTCCGGGCCTGTTCGGCGAAGCGGACGCGCTCGATGGATTGCGCAATCTGGCTGAGAAATGTTTCCAGAAGCTTCTGTTGCTCTGGCAGAAATATCCGTCGCAAGTTTACCGGCAGCAGCACCAGCACGCCGATCGCTTTATCCGCACTGGCAAGAGGAAAGTAGACAGCCTCGGCCCCCGCCAGGGTGTTGGTGCCGCGGCCGGCGATCTCGTTATGGTCGTACACCCACTGCGCCACGCTGAGATCGCTGCCATGCAGCGATTCGTTCAAGCCTCTGTCCTTTGGATAGGCGATTAGACCGTTCTCGCCCGGAAACAGAATCACATTCTGACTGCCAAACTCCGCGTGGATATGGCGCACCGCGATGCGTGCGATCTCCTCCTCGTCACGACTCGCGGACAACTCCTTGCTCATGGCGTACAGCACTTTAGCGCGCCTTTCCCGGTGTGCCGCGACTTTCGCCTGGGAGCGAACATTCGCCATGAGATTGCTGGTGACTATGGCCACAGCCAGCATCGCCCCTAGAGTGATGAGGTACTGGGTATCAGATACCGAAAAGGCGAGATAGGGTGTGACGAAGAAAAAATCCAGGGCCGCGACGCCGAGGATGGAGGCCATGATCGAAGGCCCGCGCCCGAAGCGGGTTGCCACGAAGATGACGCCCAAGAGGTAAACCATGACCAAGTTGGCGAGTTCGAACTTGCCGAACATGATCTTGGCGAGCAAGGTGCAAAGCCCGATGACAGCCGTTCCCCAGACATAACCACGGTAGCGGTTTTTTCCGCTGTTCCCCCACCGATCTTTGAGGCTCGGAGGCGGGGCTCCGCGGAGCAGCGACGGTTCCTGTTCCCTCCCCTCGCCTCGCGGACTCCCCAACAGGTAGACATTGATGTTGTGCGCCTCGCCAATGATCTTGTCGACCACCGAACCCAGCAGCCAGCGCCTCCAGCCCCTGCGGCTCGGTTTCCCCATCACGATCTTGGTAACGTTCCGCTCCCTGGAGAATTCGATGATGGCTTCGCTCATTTCGGGCGCGCTCAGGGTCACCGTCTCGGCGCCGAGTTGTTCCGCCAAGCGCAACACGCGCAACACGGCATCGCGCTGTTCCGCGGGCAAGCGTTGCAGCTGCGGCGTCTCCACATAGGCCACGATCCATTCCCCGCGCAAGGCCGCGGCAAACCGCTTGCCCGCGCGCACCAAGCGTTCCGCTAAGGGATTGGGGCCGATGCAGACCAGAATGCGCTCGGCAACCTGCCAGATTTCGCGGATTGCGTGGTTTCCGCGATAATCCTGCATTTGGGCATCGACCCGGTTAGCGGTCTGCCTGAGCGCCAATTCCCGCAACGCGATCAGATTGCCTTTGCGGAAAAAGTTCAGGATGGCCGCTTGCGCCTGTTGCGGCACGTAAACCTTGCCTTCCTTGAGCCGCACCAGCAGTTCGTCCGGCGGCAAATCCACCAGTTCGACTTCATCGGCCTCCTCGAATACCGTATCCGGCACGGTCTCCCAGACCCGTATGCCCGAAATTTGCCCGATGTCGTCATTGAGGCTTTCCAGATGCTGGACATTGAGCGAGGTATAGACATTGATTCCGGCATCGAGGAGTTCCTCGATGTCTTGCCAACGCTTGGGATGCCGGGAACCCGGCGCGTTGGTGTGTGCCAGTTCGTCGACGAGAATGATCGAAGGCTTGCGCTTGAGCGCCGCGTCGAGATCGAACTCGCGCAGCATCGTGCCCCGATACTCGATGATCCTGGGCGGCAACAGATCCAACCCCTCGAGCAGCGCAGCAGTCTCTTTACGGCCGTGGGTTTCAATCAGCCCTACGACGACATCGATATTCTCGGCGCGTCTTTCCCTGGCCGCGAGCAACATCTCATAGGTCTTGCCGACGCCGGCCGAGGCACCAAAAAAAATCTTGAGCCGGCCGCGCTTGGCCTTTGCTGTGTCCCGCTCGACGCGGGCGAGCAGTTCGTCGGGATTAGGGCGTTCAACGCTCATGATGCTTGTTATTATGCATTTATTCAGGCAACGCCTGCATTGACGAAATCGCTTATGAACTTAAGGTTCACAGATTCATGTTCAACTCCCTGATCTTGCGGGTCAAGGTGTTCCGCCCGTATCCCAGCAGTTTGGCGGCCTCGAACCGCTTTCCGCCGGTAAAGTGTAACGCGGTCGTGATCAGAATTCTTTCCGCCGACTCGATAGCCTCAGTGGCCACATTGGCCCCGCCTGTTTTCAGCCGAATTTCTGCCCACTGGCGGAGCCCGTCAAGCCAGCCTTCATCGTCCTGGACGAGATGGTGTTTGACCTGGAATAGTTCCGGCGGCAAGTCGTAGACACGTAACACGCGGCTAGGGCCATCACCGCAATCCAGCGGCAACCCTTTTCCAATTGCCGGACATTGCCCGGCCAGCTCAAGTGACAGGGGTATTCTTCCGTTTCCGGCTGCAGAATTTTTGGTTCCTCGTTCAGTTCAAAACTCGCCTTCTGAAGGTAGTGTCGAAGCAGCAGGGGGATGTCTTGGCGCCGCTCCCGCAAGGGCCGGAATATGAAGGCGGATCACGTTCAAACGATGGAACAGATCTTCGCGAAATCGCCCGTCGCTTTCCGGTGCGTCGCGGCGATGATGCGGACATCGACCTGGCTGGGCAGGCTCGCGCCGACGGCGTAAAACTCACCGTCCGCGAGCACGCGAAGTAAACGGGTTTGCAATTCCGCCGGCATGTCGCCGATTTCATCGAGGAACAGCGTTCCGCCGTTGGCCTGCTCGAAACGCACCGACCGCCGCGCATGGGCGCCCGGAAACGCACCGCGCGTGTGGCCCAAAGCGCCGATTCCAGCAGATCACGGGGAATTGCCGCCATATTCAGGGCGATGACGATTGTGTCGCCGTGTCACGAATACTTGACTTGAGACCTGAGTCGTTCCCTAGCCTTGGGACCACGGAGTGGCGCTCACGCCCAAAAGGGCGCGGAAAGGGATCCAGTAGGCATCCACCGTTTTGATTGAGATACTAGCGGCGACGCGTTTGGCACAATCGCCGCTGAGGATCATTTTGAGCGAAGCGACTCCAATCGATTCTCCAACTCGTCCATGCGCTGGTGGAGCCGGGCCAGTTCTTTGAGAACGAGGCTTTCCTCGCTCTCGATGCGACTGGCCTCCCGCTCCACGTGCCGCATTTCCAATCCCAATGCATCGATGTTCTTGCCGATCAGCACCACGGACAGCGATGCCGTGAACAGCGAGAACACCGCCAGCCCGAATAGGATCAGCAGCGCAGCCAATAAACGCCCGAAAAACGAGGTCGGTACCACGTCGCCGAAGCCCACGTGAGTCATGGTCACCCAGGCGGACCAAATGCCATCTAAGGGCGAATGGATGTTGGAATCGATGATATACAGCAAAACACCCGCCGTGAGGGTCACGACCAGCGCGATGATCAGTATATAGCCCAGGCTTCTTTTTGTGGACAAATCGACCAGCAGATTCTTGAACCAGTACAGCGAATCCTTGAAAGTCTGTCGAAACTGCATGGGAGCCCCTTTAACTACGAATCGATTTAACCCGGAAACTTTAATCATTTGTTCAGACGATCCAGTTCCAGGTTCAGGCTTAACA
>DATIXD010000327.1:0-4591 GCA_035518875.1 Methylococcaceae bacterium
GCGTCACCGGCAAGATCGTGATCACAAATTACGACCCAAGCTTGCTGTCCGACGAAGAAAAGATTCGAATGAACGAGGCCGCGCAAAAAGGCCCGCCGAACGAACTCACGGTCGATATCCGATCCGGTTATCCAGGAGGTGAATGGCCCTTTACCGGAAAGCTCCGGCTTCGCAGCTTTCTGTCGATTTTGGAATTCCTCGGCAAGACGATTGAGGACCCGGAGTATTTCGTGGACAAGGACCCGCGCACGCCTGAGGTGGCGGAAAACCCCAACCGTTCGTTAGAGATTCTGGAGGAGGACGATGAACCTGAGGGCGTGGCTCTCCCGGTCAAGTACCGCGGCCGCTATTACGCCGTCGCACCGGATCCCGGCTACCAGTGGAACGCTGCCGGCTTCCAGCTGCTGCATCAAATTTTTCAGCTGGCCGTGAGCGAACTCCCGAGATCCATCGCACCCAGCATCACCATCGCCAAATGAGACCAGCGCGCCGCTTGAGGCAGAAGCGCAGCGATCGTCGGAACTTGAAAAGAAGTCCGGAAAAGCTTCCGAACGCTACCGCCTCACAAATCCACGTGCCCGGTCTTGAGCCTGACGACGACCCGCCAGGGTGAAGCGGAAAGCCAGAGCCGGCTCCAAGGCGGCTGGTTCACCAGACCGCAGTTCGTCGGCCTGATCGAAAGCCTGGGCATCCAGTTCAGCATGGGTGGGAAAGGTCGCAGGGTCGACAACGTGTTAGTCGAAAGGCTTTTGGAAAAGCGTGGAATACGAGGAAGTGACTGGCATGCTGATGAATCGGTATCTCAAGCACGCCAAGACCTGCAAAGCTGTTTCAAGTTTAACTTCGAACGCCGGCCCCATTCACCGCTTGACCGTACAACCCCATAAAGGGTGTACTTTGATTCGGCACCACTCCAACCGACAGCCTAATCCGCAGAACCCAGTTAATCTCGGTAAAATTCTGTCCAAAAGAAAAACGGGGCCATCGCTATTCACTTCTAATTTGGAAACGATTTATGTCCCTTGAAAAGGTCTCCGCACTTCTCAAAAAGCACAAAATCGTGGAAGGCATGATCCATAACCAGCGGATGCCTCAGCAAAGCCTCGTCGAAACCGTGGTGCATCGACAACACTTGGCTGAACTGGAGCACCTCATGATCAGCTTGCCCGTAGTGGAAATAGGCTACATCCTCGAAGCTCTACCCATTGAGGACGCGAAGCTGCTTTGGGAGCAAGTTCCGGCGGAGCGGCAGAACGACGTTCTCTGGGAAGTTTCAAACTCGATGCGTACCCAATTGGCTGGAAATCGAGAACCCATTTTTTCCGAAAGCCAGACGAGCGCCTTTGAGCTAATCGACGGGCGTCTAAACCAAATTTCGATCAACTGCCGTAAAGATCTGGAAGGTATCCGCCCGATCTGGATCGATCTGCTGCGTGCCACAAAGCCGGAGCGGGCGTACATAGGAGAGCACTTCAAGCTGTACTTGCCCGACCCTGGTGATGTCACCGACCTTGAAGTCAGTTCACGATTTCATATCGCTGAAGATGGCGAAATCCACCTGCACTCCAACTTTCTGCTGGATCGTGAAGGCAATTCACGCGGTGTGCCGGTCGTGCTTATTCTTCATTCCGGCATACTGTTCTCTGTACGCGACGAAGAATTGCCAGTGTTCCGTTTGCAAAGACGCCGAGCGAGAACACAACCGGGCTATGTTTCCGACTGCAACGATCTATTGCTCGACCTGTACGGCGCCGATGTCGAATATTCCGCCGACTCCCTCGAAGACGTGTATGGCACCCTCGGCAAGGTCAGCCGTCAGGTATTGAGTGAAAAGATAACCGACGACGAATTAGCCGCCATCCTCACTCATATTGCGGAACAGGAGGACCTTAACGGGCGAATTCGCAGCAACATCCTCGATACTCAGCGCGCCTTGGCCTTTCTGGTTCGAAACAAGGTGCTATCAAAAGATCAATTCGGCGACGCCAAGCAGATTTTGCACAACATCGACTCCCTCAACAGCCACACCGCTTTTATCTTCGACAAAATCAACTTCCTCATGGATGCAACCATTGGTTTCATCAACATCAACCAGAACAGACGAATTAACAAACTCACGGCGTTCGGTCTCGTCTTCATGCCAATTAACATTCTCGCCGGCATCGGCGGTATGTCGGAATTTTCAATGATGACGCAGGGGATACCTTGGCCGATTGCCTATGGGTCATTCATCTTGGCCATGTGCATGCTGGGCTGGATGACCTACGTCCTGCTCAAGCACTTTGAGACACGACGAGCGAAGAAATTTCTAAAAATGCGTCACAGTGGATAAACGCCTTTTTCCAGACCTTACCCTAAGGGAACATGCACTAAGCATGTGCGACTAAATATCGCCACCGCAGTCGACCACGCCATTCTGCAACCCTGGGTTGAAGTCGGCGTCTCAAATGCGCACGGATGACATCTCAGGAATCTAGACCTGAGCCTCGACGTCTTGGAATGGCGAGAATGACGACTTAGCGCGGCGTAACACCGGCCAGGGTGGCGGCGACGATCAGCATGGACAAACAGACTGGCGTAACGGGCTCAGTTTTCCTAAGTCCGCTCCAGGCATACCTTGCCCGACAGCGGTGCTTCGCCATGCAGCAAGCCGCTACTCCTTTAGCGGCAACTCATTGCGGTCTTTACACAGAATCCTGGAAGCGCGACCACCTTCAGGTTGTCATTAAACCGTCATATTGGTCGGATAAATTTATCTACTGAATACGCCCTCACGCGAGGGGGTCATCCCGGGACGGATGCCATGGATGGCTTCTCCCCTCCTCAGCCAACGCAGTGATCAGGATCAGACCTTCTGTCCATGGTATGGCTGCCTGACATCTTCGTTTGGCCATCTAGAATGGAAATTCAGTGTTCATTTTCCCGGTGAATCAGCCCACTGCCGGGCTGAGCGATAATCCGGTCAATCGCCGACCGCTGATTGCGGTCATCCGACTCAGTGGCGACATAGAAACACAGCGCATTGCTCGCTTCGGATACCCGGTCATGAATAGGGTCATTGAATTAAAACTCGCGGCAAACAACAGAAACAAGGAATCGCCGCCGCAGGAAAAAACGACACAGCCGCTGCTATTTCCCGCATCATTGGCTCGCAACAGTAGTCAGACGATGGGCGAATGGACCGTCTCCAACCCCCGTATTCGCTGCCGCAACGTCAACGTGCATTATGGCGAAAAGCAGGCCATCCAGGACCTGAACCTGGATATCGGTGACCAACAGGTGATCGCCCTGATCGGGCCTTCCGGCTGCGGTAAGTCAACCTTTTTGCGCTGCCTCAATAGAATGAACGACACCGTCGTCGGCTGCCGAGTGAGCGGCGAAATTTTGCTCGATGGCCAGGATATTTATCGGGACGGTGTTGACGTGGTGCCGCTGCGGGCGCGCGTGGGCATGGTTTTCCAAAAACCCAACCCCTTCCCCAAGAGCATTTTCGAGAATGTCGCCTATGGGCCGCGGATTCACGGCTTCGCGACCAATAAGGCAGAGTTGTGGGAAATCGTCAAGAAATCCCTGGAGCGGGCCGGCCTTTGGGAAGAAGTCAAAGACGATCTGGATCAAGCCGGCACCAGTTTATCGGGCGGACAGCAGCAGCGTCTGTGTATCGCCCGCACCCTGGCGGTCAATCCCGACGTGATCTTGATGGATGAGCCTTGCTCTGCGCTGGATCCCATTGCCACCACCAAAATCGAGCAACTCCTCGACGAATTGCGCGAACACTACACCATCGTCATCGTCACCCATAACATGCAACAGGCGGCGCGGGTTTCCCAGCGCACCGCCTATTTCCACTTGGGCCGACTGATCGAGGTAGGCGAAACCGCGAGGATATTCACCAATCCGCGCCATAAGCTGACCAACGATTACATTAGCGGGCGGTTTGGATGAGTAGACCGGTACCCACGGCCATGAATGAGTTCACCGAAGGGCATACCTTCAAACGCTATGATGGCGAACTGAACCATCTGCATTATCTCGTGCTGGAGATGGGTGCTCTGGTCCTTTCTCAGGTGCGAGAGGCGTTGGCGGCCTTCAAAAGCCGTGATTTGGCGCTTGCGCATAAAGTAGTCACCCGCGACAGCGAGGTCGACCGGCTGGAAGTGCAGGCCGATGATGAGATCGTCAAGCTGATCGCCCGCCGCTCTCCGGTAGGCAGTGATCTTCGGATGGTGATGGCAGTTTCAAAAAGCATCAGTGATCTGGAACGGATCGGCGACGAAGCGGTCAGAATCGCCAGTCTGGTGATCCAGATTTTCGGCAATGAAAGCAGTGACCCCAACAGTCAATTGGTGCGCGATGTCAACGGCATGGGGGCCATGGCGATGGGTAGCCTGCAAAGCGCCGTGGAAATTTTTGATGTTTGGAGCGAGGAGAAAGCCCGAGCGGTGATCGCAAGGCATCGAGATATGGATGAGGAATTCCAGTCAGACTTACGCCGCCTGATGACTTATATCATGGAGGATTCGCGCAATATCGGTTTTGCGATCAGCGTGGTATTGGTCATCAAATCGCTGGAGCGCATCGGCCATCACGC
>DATIXD010000328.1:0-5044 GCA_035518875.1 Methylococcaceae bacterium
CTATGTCCGAAGCGGCGACCTACAACTGCCGGCCGATTACCGACTGGCCTTTCGGGAACTCGGCCTGGCGATCGGATTGCACGCGGTACGCCTGATGTGGCAAGCGAATGAGCGCGAACCGGGGCGGTTTCCTCCCGGTTCTGGAATTCGCGCGCGGCTCAAAGCACTGATGCAGTATACGAACACAGGCGAGGCGATCGAGTCATTCTGGCGCGCCCCGGAGCATCGGCGAGCCCGGACCTGGTCCGAGCACCTCGACATTAACGAAGTAATGCTAGCGACGAGCCTCGCACCCGAAGGTTTCCTCGTTCTTTCGTCGATCAAGTGAAGCGGCAAAACCAAGCGCCGCTGATTCTGAGGGGGTCTGAGTCGTTACCGCGCTCTCGGCCGGCTTTGGAGGACAGAACAAGCGGCGGTTTCACCTGATGGGCTGGGTCGACTACGTCGGCTGAGATAATTCCGGGAAAAACTCCGACTGCATTCTATAACAGTAATCGCTGATGTTTTTTCTGGCCAGCGCATGGTCTTTGGCCGGAGACTCGATCGGGCATCCGACGGTATTGACCAAGATGCCATACGCAGAGGCATCCAAGCTGGTCGGACTATCCCCCATGAAGTAAGGCTTTTCTCCCAGGAAATGAGCCAAGGCATCGATATCCTCCTTACCCAGTTGGAACACTTCCTCCGGCGTGTGCCGGCCAAGGCCATGCCCACGAATCTGCGAATTGATACGATGACGATAGGCCCATGCCGCCAAGTCGCGAAGAACCGGCGGCATCACACCAAAAATCGCCTGCTTGTTGGTCTGCCAGTTCGGTTCGCTGTAGCTCCAGCGCGTGAACATGGTGACCCAATACAGGTGTTCCTCGAGCAAACGCTGGAACGCCTTGGCAACGTTCCTCTCCTCTGGCGAGAGGTGAGCATCCAGAGAATCGCCGTAGGTTGATTTCAGGTAATGGATAATCAGCCGCGAATCGGCAATCTTTGTGCCGTTATCCTCGATGTAGGGCAGCTTTCCGCGCGGTGCCTTGAGGGGTAAGGTATTTACGATCTGGTAAGGCAGCCGGGCCATGCGCAAGTAGGTTTCAATCTTGACGCAGAACTGACTGAGATTAGGGATGCCCCAGGTTCTGGCAAATTGGTATAGCGTGATCATCGTGATTTTCCCCGTTCTTGGTAAAAAGTGATGGTGATCAAGTCGCTTTTATAATGCAAGCGACTGCAATCTATGCTAGTCTCTTGCAAAATGCAAGTGATATTTGCCGACCTATGACTCGATCCAGCCCATCCGAAAGCGAGTTCGAACGCTCTCATTGCCCCATCGCCAACGTGCTCGACCTGTTCGGCGACAAATGGTCGTTGCTGATCATTCGCGACCTCTTTCTCGGCAAGACGCGTTACGTTGATTTTGCTCAGTCGATGGAAAGCATTCCGTCCAACATCCTGGCAAATCGGCTGAAGCGGCTTGAAATGGCGGGCGTGGTCGAAAAGACGGCGTACTGCCACAAGCCGCTCCGACATCAATATGAACTGACGCCAAAAGGGCGCGACCTGTTGCCGGTACTGGAGGCCATGGAGCAATGGGCTCGCAAGCACGTTGCCGGGGTGAGGGTCTTTCCGAGATTCAGCAGAGAATAGACAGTGCCCTGGTTAAGGGTGACGGCTCTAATCGCCGGTCCAAACCGAACCACCCGTTTCCCGGTCCCCGTCCATGCTTGTCCGCAAAGACCCGCAAACCTCAACCGACTGATTCAACAAGGAGACTTCGATGATTACGATCTACGGTTGTCCCAAAACCCGTTCCATTCGTGCCGTTTGGGCCATGGAGGAATCGGGTGCAGCATACGATTACGTCAAAATCGATCTTGCCAAGGGTGAAGGACGGCAGCCTTGGTACCGTCGCGTGAATCCGGGCGGCAAAGTGCCGGCCTTGGCGGATGGGGATTTTGTGTTGACCGAATCGGCGGCCATTTGCACCTATATCGGCGACAAGTTCCCGGATTCACGCCTCGCGCCAGCGGTGGGAACCCGGGAGCGGGCACAGTACGACCAGTGGTGCTACTTTGTCATCGGTGAATTGGAACAACCCCTGTGGACCATGGCAAAACATCGCTTCGCCTTACCACAGGAGTGGCGCGTATCGGCGGTCATCGACACGGCGATCAAGGAATTTGCGGTGGCCTTAAAACTCTTGGATGATGGCCTCGGCGATAGACCATTCATCCTCGGTGAAACGTTCACCTGTGCCGATATTCTGATCGCTCAAACCCTCCTCTGGGCGAAAAAGGCTGATGTTTTGCCAGAATCCAGTCGACTACTCGCTTACCTGGACCGCACTGTCTCCCGTTCCGCATACTCCCGTGCCCGGTTGCGCGAGGGGGAATAACTGCCGATCGGACTGGTCTCATTGAAACCGTAGGCCCGAAAGTCAACATTTCGTCCAGAACCATGTGCGGGTGTCCAACCCAAAGCGGCTGATAAAGACCAGGGCCATTCCCAGGTGGCACCTTCCGTCCAGGATGAGTACGATGTCAGTTGAGCGGTCCGGGTTCAGTTTCCGCTTGCCTCGAAGGTAAGCTCACACGATCAAACCTCGCCCTTTTGGAGAGGTTAGGGTGAGGGTAAGGAATAGCTGACTTTGCTTTCGAGATGCCCTGCAAAATGCTTCGAAGATGTTCGACGATTCCAAGAGATCAAGACGCAGTAAAATAACCCTCTGAGCTTAAAGCTTACCCTTTATGCGGCCCGGGTTAAATGAACGAACCGGCCAAACCCCACTCTCATCGACATCGAAATGGCTGAAGAAAAGGAAGACCAACGCAGGCTTGCCGCAATCATGTTCACCGACATGGTGGGTTTTAGCGCGCTGGCGCAGCGCGACGAAGCCTTAGCGTTGGAATTGCTCGAGGAACACCGGGTTCTATTGCGCCGCAGCTTCCTAAAACATCAAGGACATGAGATCAAAACCATAGGTGACGGCTTTCTGGTGGAGTTCGCGAGCGCTCTAGCCGCCGTCAGCTGTGCGATCGAAATTCAGAAGGTACTGGCCCAACGCAATGCGGAGGCTTCGGCCGAAGGACAATTTCAGGTTCGCATCGGCATTCACCTGGGCGATGTCCTACATCGTGGGAACGATATTGTGGGCGATGGCGTGAATATCGCGGCGAGGGTTGAGCCACTGGCCGATTCGGGCGGGATTGCAGTCACCCAACAAGTGTTCGATCAGGTATACAACAAGATCCCGCAGACCCTGGTGCATATCGGCAAGGTCGCGCTGAAGAACATCCAGCGCCCGATGGAGGTGTATCGCATCGTGCTCGGGTTGACATCCAGTGCGGCGGTCGGTCGCAAGAGAGAGATGCTGCCTACAGCGCACCAATCCAGCCGCGAACCACAGAAATCCATTGCGGTGCTGCCCTTCGTGAACATGAGCTCCGACCGGGAGAACGAGTTTCTGAGTGACGGGATCAGTGAGGACTTGCTGAACGCGCTCTCGAATGTCGAGGGACTGCATGTAGCGGCACGCACCTCCTGCTTTGCCTTCAAAGGCCGTAGCGAAGACATCCGCAAGATTGGCGACGCGCTTGGCGTGGAGACCGTGTTGGAAGGTAGCGTCCGCAAGGCGGATAACAAGCTCCGCATCACGGCACAACTGGTCAATGTCGCCGACGGTTTTCGCCTCTGGTCGGCAAGCTTCGACCGCGAGATGCAAGATGTGTTCGCGATTCAGGACGACATCACCCGTGCCATCATGACTGCGTTGCAATTGCGCTTGACCGGTAACGGCGACCAGCCGCTCGTCACCTCGCAAACGACCAGCACGGATGCCTACGAGTTGTATTTAAAGGGTCGTTTCTTCTGGAACCAGCGGGGAATCGGGCTGAAGAAAGCGCTGCATTACTTCGAGCTGGCCTTAATCGAAGATCCCGATTACGCTCTGGCCCTGAGCGGTCTTGCCGACACTTACAGCTTGTTGAGTTGGTACGGGTATTTTTCGCCCAGCGAGGTGGTTCCGAAAGCCATCGCCGCCGCCAAACGCGCTTTGCAGCTCGATTCGAAGCTTCCCGAGGCACACACGTCCCTGGGGTTTTGCCTGCTCTGCCAAGACTGCGACTGGGATGGCGCCGAGCGCGAGTTCCGTCGCGCCATCGAGTTGAATGCCCGCACTGTTCCGGCGCACTATTGGCTCGGATGGGGCTATTCCTGCTTAGGGAACCATGATGCCGCTATCGAATATTGCCGGCAGGCGGTGGAGCTCGAACCCTTTTCGCCCATCGCTCGCACGTTTTTAGCATGGATGTATTACCACGCGGGCAAGTTCGACGAAGCTGAAGAACAGCTGCGCGAGGTCATTGAGCTGGATAAACGATTCGTTTTCGGAATGTGGTTCTTGGGCAGGGTCTATGTCGCCGCCGGCAAGCGGGACCTGGCTCTCGCAGCACTAGTCAAGGCGGAAGAAATGTCAGGCCGTGCGGCATGGACTCGGTGCATGCTGGGTCACGCCTGGGCCGTATTTGGCGAATTGGCCAGGGCGAAGGAAGTCTTGGCTGATCTTCAAGACCTCAATAAATACCCCTATACGCGCGCGGTTGGAGTCGCATTGCCTTTATTGGGACTGGGTGACCGTGACCAAGCGCTGGCCTGGCTGGAGAAGGGTTGCAACGACCGCGATGTCTGGGCCCTAATGATGAAGGTCGATCCGATCTACACGGATTTGCGTGCGGATGCTCGGTTTGTTGCCCTCCTTCGGCGGATGGGGCTGGAGCAATAAGCGAATCTTGGGGGCGCTTCCATGAACAACTTGCAGAATGTGTCCCTCTTCCGACGTATCGAGCGATGGCTGGTAGGCCTGGCGATGGCCGCCATGGCATGGCTGCTCGAAAAAGCCCTGCTGCGTTCGATAAAACGCGGCGGGACTAAACCATAGCTCTCCGCCAAGAGTCTCAACGGCAATGCGCAGCGTGAGATGTTTCCCACGTGGGGCGCACGATCCAACCCCTGTTCTCCTGATCAACCCGATGAACGCGGCTCGCGAGCCCATTTT
>DATIXD010000329.1:0-25621 GCA_035518875.1 Methylococcaceae bacterium
CGACAAGATCAGTGCCGGTAAGCCGGACAAGAAACATCGGAAACTGGAGGCGCAACACAGCAAGATCGTCAAAGCGCACGCCGCCATCGTCAAACGGCATGAGCAGATCGTCAAAAAGCACGCCGCGATGGAAGCCCAACATCAGGCCGGCAAACTGTCGCAGGCCGAGATGGAACGACAACATCAAGCCATGCTCAAGGAAGATGAGAAACTGGCGCGCGAGCACGAAAAAATGAAGTCTGATCACGAAAAAATGAAAGCCGACCACGATCAAATGCTGAAGGAGCACGGGCAAACCCACTAAGGTTTAATGGGTTTCCTGACATGTTCCGAATGCCATCAAAAATCTCTTCGGACCACGGGCTGGAAAGCATCAGCCTGTGGTTCGACCTCGGCAAGCTCTCGAACCCCTCTCAAAGCTAATGCCCAGTCTCAGGGATTTAGTTGACCTAGCGGATCATCAACTTGAAGGGCAATAGAACCTCATTGGACTCTGCGTTTGCAACGCGGCTCGATGCTGCTTTTGAAATCTCAGAACAAGCCGAGGTTAACATTCGCCTCTCGTGAGCGACTGCTTTCGGACGGTCCTTCGTAATTTGCGAAAAGGGATAAAGCAACTCGAAGCGGACGCTTCATTCATCGAACTTTGTCCGATGTCGAAGACATCCAAATAAGATGATGTCCATTGGCGAAAACGCGACTTCGTTACCTTTTTGGTGCACAAGTGCTCCGAACCTGCGCGGGGCCGAAGGCGGGTCGACCATTTTGTGTGTTCCCGGCAAGCGGTTAGCGGTTTGTCCTTCCTGGCGCAAAGAATGCTTAAGGCATCACGATTCGCCCTACCATGAAACCCGTGTGCCCCTAACGAGCCTTTTTCATGACCAATGATTCCATCGAGACGAATGCGACGGATGAGATTCGCGATCTGATTGCAACACACCGAGATCCGGGCGGAACGCTCGGCGCCATCGTCCAAAACCTCAAAGCCAGGTTCCAGTCCGACGTCTGCTCGGTTTACCTGCTGAAGCCCGACCGCTTGAACCTGGTGCTGGCCGCTACGGTCGGTCTCAGTTCATCGAGCGTGGGCAAGATCAGCATGTCATTGAATGAAGGTTTGGTGGGCCTCGTCGCCCAGGAGCTGAAACCGATTGTCGCGGAGGACGCGCCGCGCCATCCTCGTTTCAAGTACTTCCCCGAGGCCGGGGAGGATGCCTATCACTCCTTTCTCGGCATACCCCTCAGCGACCGGGGTTTGCTGCAGGGTGTGTTGGTTCTGCAAACGATCGAACCCCGCACATTCTCCGCCGAGGAGGTCTATTTCCTGACAGAAGCAGCGGCGCCGCTTGGACCCGTAGTGCGCGAGGTGCGGGCACTCGAGCAGTTGATCGCGCCGGCCTACGAACGGCTCTCGGGGCTTGCTCGCAATCTGTGGTGGTGCTGGGATAGGCAGACTGCCGCGCTGTTCCGGGAGCTGCATCCGGTTCGGTGGCGGGAACTGGGCCACAATCCCCTGGCAATGCTCTCGGAGCTATCTTTCCATGAACTGGAAAGGCGGATCGATCAGCAAGTGCTGCACGGCCGCATTAGCAATGCCTACCGGCGTATGCGGGAGTATTTGGCGGCTCAGGACACCTGGGGAGATACCCACGCAGGCGTTCTGGGCGCGCGACCGGTGGTGTACCTCTCGGCCGAGTTCGGATTGCACGAATCAATGCCCATCTACTCGGGTGGACTGGGTGTACTGGCGGGCGACCACATCAAGAGTGCCTCGGACCTTGGTGTTCCTCTCATTGGTGTCGGGCTCTTCTACCGCCAAGGATACTTTCGACAGCGGCTAGACCTCGATGCCTGGCAGCATGAGGAATATCTTGATGTGAACGCCGATCTGCTGCCCTTGGAACCGGCGTTGGGTAAGGACGGGCATCCCATCATGGTGCAGATCGAACACCGGGGCGGCTGCCTACATGCCCGGGTGTGGAAGGTCGCCGTGGGTCGCTGCACATTGCTCCTTCTGGACTCCGATGTTGCACAGAACCGGCCCGACGATCGTTGGCTTACGGCGCGTCTCTACGGCGGCGATGCACGCACCCGCATCCTTCAGGAATTGTTGCTGGGAGTGGGCGGCATTCGGGCTGTCCGCGCCTTTGGCGTCACGCCCGGTGTGCTTCATCTGAACGAGGGCCACAGCGCGTTCGCCTTGCTCGAAGCCATCCGCGATCGCATGGTCCTGGAAGGAGTCGGGTTCGAAGAGGTCGCCCGGCGCGTCTGCCGACACGCAGTCTTCACCACACACACACCCGTGCCGGCCGGGCATGATCGCTTCCCCGCCGAGCTGATCGAGGAATATCTAGGGCAGATGCGTGATGCATTGGGTCTGTCACACGAGCAGCTTTTGGCGCTCGGCCGGGTCAATGCCGGTGATTCTTCTGAACCTTTTTGCATGACCGTGCTCGCGCTCAAACTCTCGGCGCGCGCCAACGGCGTTTCGGCGCTGCACGGGAAAGTCTCGCGAGAGATGTGGACCTGCCTCTGGCCAGGCCGCACCCCTGAGGAAGTGCCCATCGGACATATCACCAACGGCGTTCATGTCCGCACCTGGCTTGCCCCCGAAATGCAGCGGCTTTACGACCGTCACTTGGGCGCAGATTGGCCCAGACTTAGCGGCGAACCCGAGGTGTGGGCCGGAATCGACCGGGTTGACGATGGCGAGCTTTGGGAGACGCACCAAGCGCTGAAGGCTCGCCTGCTCGATTTTGCGCGGCGCAGGCTTGCCGCGCAGGCGAAGCGGGTCGGGGCGCCAACGGAGACCTTGACCGAATTGAAGCGGGTACTCAGTCTGGACACGTTAACGATCGGATTCGCCCGGCGATTCGCGGAGTATAAGCGCGGCGACCTGCTGCTCACAGATATCGATCTCTTCGCGCAGCTGCTCAACCACCCGCAGAATCCGGTACAACTGGTCTTCGCCGGCAAGGCTCATCCTCAGGACACGGCAGGCAAACGCATCCTGAAACGTATCGCGGAACTGGCCTATGACCCTCGCTTTGTGGGTAAACTGGTGTTCGTCGAGGATTACGACATGAATACCACCCGGCATCTCCTGCAGGGGGTCGACGTCTGGCTCAATAACCCGCGGCGCCCGCTGGAGGCGTCCGGTACTAGCGGTCAGAAGGTGGTATTGAACGGCGGACTCAACCTCTCGGTGCTGGATGGCTGGTGGACCGAGGCTTTCGACGGCCGCAACGGCTTCGCGATCGGGTCGGGCGAGACCCATAACGATACCTTGCTGCACGACAGCCGTGATGCCGATGCCCTGTACGCCGTTCTGCGGGGAGAGGTGATCCCGCTTTATTACCAACGCGACGCCGACGGCTTGCCGCGGGGATGGATTGCCCGAATGAAGCGGGCCATCCGTACCCTGGGTTGGCGTTTCAACGCCGACCGAATGGTGATGGACTACGTACGACGGTGCTACCTTCCGGCAGCCGGTGGAACTTCATGCGAGATGCCGTAGCGCGCATCAGATGTTGCAACCCATTTAGCCGCAAACCCAAACAGCATGAACGTCCTGCCCGGCATCAAAGGCATCCTGTTCGACCTGGACGGCGTGCTTTACATCGGTTCCCGTGCGATCGAAGGTGCTACCGAAGCCATAGAGCGAATACGGGCCGCTGGCTTTTCGTGCCGGTTCGTCACCAACACCAGCACTTTGTCGTTGGATTCACTTCGGCAAAAAATCAATGCCCTGGGTTTTTCGGTGACCACGGAGGAAATTATCAGTGCGCCCCAGGCCGCGCTGCTCTATCTGAAACGCCAGCCCGATCCGATTTGCCGTTTGCTGCTGGCGGATGATGTGAAACGGGACTTTCGAGAATTTCGTCAATCGGATACGGAAGCGGATCACATCGTGGTTGGCGACATCGGTGACGCGTGGTCTTACCGGTTGTTAAACGAGGTTTTCAATTGTTTGATCCACGGCGCCAACCTCATCGCCATTCATAAGAACCGGTTCTGGCAGACGGAGCGTGGCTTGCAGATGGACATCGGCGGTTTTATCGAGGCACTGGAATACGCCAGCGGTGTTAGAGCGATGATCATCGGCAAACCCTCTGCCGACTTCTTTCAAATCGCGTTGGATGACATGGGACTGAAGCCTTGCGAAGCGGCCATCATCGGCGATGACATCGATACGGACGTGGGCGGCGGACAGCAGGCCGGATTACGGGGTATTCTGGTGCGAACTGGCAAGTACCGGCCCGCTTATACCGCGGCATCGCCCATCGAGCCGGATCTGCTCCTCGACTCGATTCGGGATTTGCCCGAGGCGCTGGGCTTGTAATCAGCCGTGCAACCTCAATTGATTTAAGTCATGCGCTTGCGTGTGGGTTTACCTTGCAAAAGGCTGCGCGTATTTCTTAGGAGGCCACAAGTTACCGTTCAACCTAGGTAAAGAAGCCGACTTTTCGATGACCGTCAACGATCTTATTCCCTTGTTAGAAACATCAATCGGTCCTGTCATTTTGATATCCGCAGTCGGCCTACTCCTGCTTACAACCAACAACCGTCTCGCCCATACCATTGACCGAGTACGTAGCCTGTCGAAGGATGCGGAAAGCGCGCCTATGCCACATAAGGCGCGAATCAAGGCTCAGATCGATATCCTTTGGCGGCGAACCCGGTTGATTCGTCACAGTATTGAGCTTGCCTCTATGAGTGCGCTCTTTGCCGCCTTGCTGGTGATTGATTTGTTTGTGACGGCTTTAATCGGACTTCAAGATGCTTGGCTGATCGCCTCCTTGTTCATCGCATCCTTGATATTTCTCATCGGGTCATTGTTATTGCTGATCCTGGATGTCAAGAAATCACTGCTTGCACTTAAGCTCGAGCTGGATGACGGGGGTGGGACATCCTAATTCCTCGGATATCCGCTAATGCCTGTCTGTGCCAGTGTGGGAAACTGAGGGACTACACGTGTGGGGAAATCGAAATTGCTATGTACGAAGTTTTGTGGCTTGATTTCGGTGCAGCCAAAGTCCTCTTTGCACTGGAATTGGGCTGTGCAAACTATTCAATGAGTTTGACATTGGCGATGTCGCCAGAATCGCGTGGTTTCTGATGCGCGGGCGGTTGTTGAAAGCTGGTGACGCTGGAGGGAGGCTGCGTCCCCGTTTGATGAACGAGGCCGGACGTTCAAGATGACAAGAGACTTGTAATCTTCACCGGCCGAGGGGTGGGTATGACTTACTGCTTGGCAATTAAGGTTAACGATGGCTTGGTATTTGCCTCCGATTCTCGTGCGGGCGCCGGCGTCGATGGGGCGAGCGTTTACAGCAAGATGTACTGGTTCGAATTGCACGAAGATCGCCTGGTGGTGTTGCTCGCATCGGGGAGCATCGCGACAACACAGGCCGTGGTGAGTCGAATTCGCCGCGATTTGGGAAATCCGGGAGCGAAACACAGTCTGAACTCCGCGGCGTATTTATTCGAGGCGGCGACTTACGTGGGCGAGATCAGCGTCAGGGCGCAGAAACAGCAGCTGGCGTCAATGCAGAGAAGCGGATTGAGCACCGAGGCCACCTTCATCCTGGGGGGGCAGATTCAAGGACAGCTCCATGATCTTTACATGATCTATCCGCAGGGCAATTACATCATGGCTTCGATCGACACACCCTATCTGCAGATCGGTGAAACCAAGTACGGCAAGCCGGTACTGGTTCGCATGATCACGCCCGAAACGTCTCTGGAGGATGCGGCCCGTTGCGCCCTCGTGTCGCTCGATTCCACCATGCGGAGCAACATTTCCGTGGGACCGCCGATGGAACTGGCGATTTTCGAACGGGACGTTTTTGTGCTCAAGCATCATCTCAGTTTGAATTCTGCTTCCCCATTTTACGGGGCGTTACAACAGCAATGGGGCAGGGGCATCAGAGCCGCCTTCGACGGCTTGCCCCGTTTTGACTGGGAAACTGGCGGCGATACTTAAGTCACTTGACGCACCGTCTGGATCTGGTTGATGCTTCGGATTGCTTTCTTGCAACTATGAGCTTAGCCATGACTGTCCGCGCGCCGATGCAACGGGAGCATCGGTTTTTCATCGATCATCGATAGCGTCCAAACGGAGCAAACGCACCTATGGCCATACACGTCGGCATCGAGCACATCACGCGATACCGGTTCGATCGCGCGGTCGCCTTGTCGCCTCATTACATCCGCCTGCGTCCGGCGCCGCACTGCCGGACGCCGATAGTGGACTATCGGCTCGAGATCAGTCCGGAAGATCACCGGATCTACTGGCAACAGGATCCTTTCGGCAATGTGGTGGCCCGGGTGGTGTTCCCGGAACGTATGCACGAATTGACCGTGTCGGTTCACCTGGTCGCGGACATGACGGTCATCAACCCGTTCGACTTCTTCGTCGAGAAGTACGCGGAGCAGTACCCTTTTCAATACGACGCGCTCCTGAAAGAAGAACTCGATCCCTATCTGGAAATCATCGAGCGGGGCCCACGGCTCATGGCCTGGCTTGAACAGGTCCAGCGCGATAAGAGCGTCCGCATCGTCGATTTTCTGGTGGCGCTGAATCATCGACTGCAAGGCGACATCGGCTACACCATCCGGCTCGACCCCGGAATTCAGACTTGCGAGGAGACTTTCGAGAAAGGCACGGGCTCCTGCCGCGACACTGGTTGGCTGCTGGTGCAGATTCTGCGGCATTTGGGCCTCGCCGCGCGGTTCGTCTCCGGTTACCTCATTCAGCTGACAGCCGACCAAAAGGCGCTGGATGGACCATCTGGGCCTGAACAGGATTTCACCGACCTGCACGCTTGGGCCGAGGTCTACGTTCCTGGCGCCGGTTGGATCGGCCTCGATCCCACTTCGGGCCTGTTCGCCGGAGAAGGCCATATTCCCTTGGCGTGTACGCCCCAGGCGGTCAGCGCGGCTCCGATCACCGGTTACACGGATCCCTGCGAGGTCGAATTTGACTATAGCAACAGCGTGACGCGTATGCACGAGGACCCCCGCGTCACCAAGCCCTACACCGAGGAGCAATGGGCCGATATCCAGCAACTCGGGCAAGCGGTGGACGTGGAGCTGAACCGTTTGGACGTACGCTTGACCATGGGGGGAGAGCCCACCTTCGTATCGATCGACGATATGGAAGGCGAAGAGTGGAACACCGAAGCCTTGGGACTGTGCAAGCGCGAACGGGCGGGGGTGCTGCTCAAACGGCTGAAATCCGCGTTCGCACCTGGGGGGCTGCTGCACTACGGTCAGGGCAAATGGTATCCGGGCGAGCCGCTGCCGCGCTGGGCCTTGGGGTGCTATTGGCGTAGCGACGGTGAGCCCCTGTGGCACGATGATTCTTTGGTAGCCGACGAACAGCGCGATTATGGGGTCACCGATGCGGATGCCCGCCATTTCGGCGAAAGCCTCGCCGCGCGTTTGGGGATCGGTGCCGGTTTTTTGGTCGCAGGTTATGAAGACTGGGTCTATTACCTGTGGCGCGAGTCCAGCCAGCCGGTCGATCTGGACCGGGTGGTCATTCCGTGGGCTCGCCGGTTTCGGGACGACCTGAGCCAAGCACTGGCGCGCGGGTTGGACCGTCCTGTCGGCTACGCGCTTCCCATTCTTTGGGATGGGGTGCTCGGCGCATGGCGTTCCGGCCCCTGGGATTTTCCTCGGGAAAGGATGTATCTGATGCCGGGCAGTTCGCCGATGGGTCTGCGTCTGCCCGTTAACCAGCTTCCGTGGTCAGCACTGGTAGATCAGGAAGTGGTCGAACCGGCTTATCCTGCGGCAGGCCGAAATGTAGCCCGTATCACGCCCGGCTTCGAACCGTCGGAATCGTCTGGACCGTCCGCGCCTCTGGCGGCGGACGAGCTGCCGGCGCTCATCCGCATGCGCTACCCGCAGTGGGTGGGTGTTCCCCACACTGCGCTATGCGTGGAACTCCGGGAAGGCCGGCTCTGTGTCTTCATGCCGCCGCTAAACCAGCTTTGGAACTACGTCGCCCTGCTAGCGGCGGTGGAGCAGACCGCCGCGGAGCTGGGTATTCCGGTGTTGATCGAGGGTTACGAGCCGCCCGGTTCGCCGCAACTGAATTCGTTGAAGGTGACCCCCGATCCGGGCGTGATCGAGGTGAACATCCATCCGGCGGGTACTTGGGAGGAACTCGAGCACAATACGATCGTGCTTTACGAGGAAGCCAGGCTATCGCGACTGAGCACGGAAAAGTTCATGCTCGACGGGCGCCATACCGGAACAGGGGGTGGCAACCATGTGACGCTGGGCGGATGGAACGTCCACCATAGCCCCTTCCTGCGCCGGCCCGATCTGTTGCGTTCGCTTGTGACCTATTGGCAACATCATCCCTCGCTGTCCTATCTGTTCTCGGGGTTATTCATCGGTCCGACCTCCCAAGCGCCGCGAGTGGACGAGCGTAGCAGTGAAATTCTGGACGAGCTCGAAGTGGCCCTGAGCGAGGTCGAACAGGCGACCGCGCCGGCCGTCGTGGATCGTGCCTTGCGCAATTTTCTGATCGACCTGACCGGTAACACTCACCGCGCCGAGTTTTCCATCGACAAGCTGTATTCCTTTGACGGCCCGGCCGGCAGGCAAGGTCTGGTGGAATTCCGCGGCTTCGAGATGCCTCCCCACGCGCGCATGAGCCTCGCCCAAATGCTCTTGCTGCGGGCGCTCATCGTCCGTTTCTGGAAGCAGCCTTATCGCCATCCTCTGGTGGATTGGGGCACTGCGTTGCACGATCGGTTCCTTCTGCCTCATTACGTCTGGACCGACTTCTCCTCGGTCATCGGAGAACTGCAGGATGCGGGATACCCCCTCCGCCTGGAATGGTTCGAACCGTTTCAGGAGTTCCGCTTCCCGGTTTACGGGCGCGCGACCTACACGGGGGTGGAACTAGAACTGCGCATGGCGCTGGAGCCATGGCCGGTGTTGGGGGAGGAAACGACCGCCCACCGTCAGGCGCGGGTGGTCGATTCGGCCCTGGAGCGGGTGCAAGTCAAGTGCCGCGGCCTGGATCCCGATCGTTTCCTGATCACCTGTAACGGCCGCTGCGTGCCACTGCAGCCGACCGCTCAAAGCGGCGAATTCGTGGCGGGCGTGCGCTATAAGGCCTGGAAAGCCGCTTTCGGCCTGCACCCGACGGTCGAGGTGAACGCGCCGCTGGTGTTCGATATCTTCGATCGCCGCCTGGGTCGATCCGTCGGCGGCTGTGTTTATCATGTCGCGCATCCCGGCGGGCTGGCTTACGAGACTTTCCCGGTCAACGCCTACGAAGCCGAAACGCGACGCGTGTCGCGGTTTTGGGACTTCGGCCACACCAGCGGCGATGTGCCGCAGCCGCCCTGGGTGGAAACCCTGAAGAACTACTACGCCGGACCAGCGAACGAATCACTGCGAGAACCGCCGCCGGAGCGAATCAATCATTGTCTTCCTTACACCCTTGACTTTCGCCGCCTGCCGCCGACATGAGCACACGAATCGCACTGAGACACCGCATCGAGCAGCGGTTCGAGCGCAGGGTGAGCCTGCCGACACACTGGCTCCGCCTGCGTCCTGCTCCCCATGCCCGAGGGATCGAGGCGTATTCCCTCAAGGTGAATGCCGATCCGCATTTCCTCAATTGGGCGCGAGACCCTTACGAAAACCAGATTGCCCGCCTGGATCTGCCCGAACCGATTTCCGCGCTCGGGTTCGATCTCGAAATCATCGCCGATCTCGAGCCGATCAATCCCTTCGAGTTCCTGGTGGAGCCGTACGCGAGCCGCTATCCCTTCGAGTATCCCGGAGAGCTTCGCAAGGAGCTGACGCCTTATCTGCGTGTCGAGCAGCCCGGTTCAAGGCTCGCGGCCTGGGTCGAGGCGCTTGACCGCAAACCGGCTTACATCGCCGAATACATCGGCGAAATCAACTGTCGGGTCCAGGAGGCATTCTCCGTCAGGAAAGAAATGGCCCCGGACGCGGTGGACCTTGAAAGGGTGCTCGACCGTGGCAGCGGTTCGCCCTGGGAGTTGGCCTGGCTCCTTACGGTCAGCCTGCGAAGTCTTGGGCTTGCCGCGCGCTTCACCTCCGGCTATCGGATCTGGCTGTCCCCAGACGAGGATGTCGCCGATGAAGCGATTCCTCACGCCTGGAGCGAGGTCTATCTGCCGGGTGCGGGCTGGGTCGGGCTCGACCCGTCCCGTGGCCTCTTTACCGCGGAGGGATACATTCCGCTGGCCTCGGCGCCGGCGCCCCTGAGTACGCTGCCAATCGTCGGCTTTCAAGAGCATGGTCCGGAAACGCGCACGGAGGTACTGAGCTTGCGCCGTTTACGGCCCAAGCCGGTCATATGGCCCTACAAGGAAGGGACCTGGGCGGACATCTGCGCGCTGGGCGGTCTCATTGATCATGAATTGCGTAACCTTGATCTGAGGCTCGCCATGGGAACCGGCTTGTCTTTCGTTGCGGCTTATAACGTCCATGTACCCGAGTGGTCTACCGCGGCGCTAGGCCCTTCCAAACGCGTGATGGCCGAGGAATTTCTGACGCGGCTTTGGCCCCGACTCGCCCGCGGCGGGTTTCTCCATGTGGGACAGGGTGAATGGTACGCTGGCGAGACGCTGCCGCGCTGGCGCCTCAATTGTTTCGCACGCACCGATGGCCGGCCGATCTGGCGAAATCCCGAATTGCTTTGCCGCAACCGACGACCCTTTGGCGTTAACGGTGACAATGCCAAGAATTTCGCCGAGACGCTTGCCAAGCGGTTGGGACTCTCCGTCCGCCATATCGTGGCAGCGCACGAAGATGGTCTGCACGAACTCTGGGCCAGGCGCGTCGCGTTCGTTCATGGCCCGTCTGCCGAAGACCTACGGGATCCCGAACGGCGCCGCGCCTTGGCAAGCCGTCTATCGGAAACTTCGAGCGATCCCAAGGGCTATGTGCTGCCCGTCCGTTGGGACCCGACCCGCAATCGCTGGGCGAGCGGGATCTGGACATTCCGCCGTGGCGGACTTTACCTCACGCCCGGCGATTCGGCCATGGGTTATCGGTTACCGCTGGAGAGTCTGCCCGCGGGCGACGCCAGCGCCGCGGAGACTGACCCGGAACGTTGTCAATTCGATGAGCGTCCCGTCCTGCCGGACGTGTGCGGAGAGCTGAGCGCCCGCTTTACCAGCTTGGGTGCGGCAACCGATGCCACGGAAGAGGCCGATGGCGCCTGGACGGCCTCGCGCCCGCCCCGGACGGCACTTTGCACGGAGACGCGCGACGGCCGGGTCCACGTTTTCCTGCCGCCGTTGACGCATCTGGAGCATTATCTGGATCTCGTCGCCGCCGTTGAAGACGCCGCCGCGGAACTCGACATGCCGGTCGTGCTGGAGGGGTACGAGCCGCCAGAGGACCACCGGTTGCTCAGGCTGTCGGCCGAACCTGAGGCCGGAATCCTCAAACTATTCCTGCCGGCCGTCGAGACCTTCGATCAACACTTGAGATGCCTTCGACTTGCTTACGAAGAAGCGGCGCACGCCGGCCTGAGGTCCGAGCGGATCATGGCCGACGGCAGACGCCTGCCGCCGGGCGGACGCATGGATTTTGCGCTCGGTGGCGAAACGCCCGCGGATAGCCCATTCCTGCGCCGGCCGGAACTTCTGCGCTCGCTCATCGGTTACTGGCAGCGACATCCTAGCCTCTCCTATTTTTTCGCCGGCCGCTCCGTCGGGCCGGGCGGCGCCGCACCCCGTCCAGACGAAGGCCGTGACGATGCCTTGTACGAACTGGCCATCGCCCTGGAGCGCATGCCCGCAGGTGAACATCCCTACCCGTGGATTTCCGACCGGCTACTCCGGCATCTGTTGGCGGACCCCGCCGGCGATATCCGGTCCGCAGAGATTCGCATCGATGCCTTGTATCCGCCCGATCGTTCGGCCTTGCGTTTGGGACGGGCCGTGCTCCGCTGTTTCGAATCGCCCCCTGACCAGCGGATGGCCGCACTTCAGTCATTGCTGGTCATGGGATTGCTGGGCTATTTTTCTCGCAAGCCACAGCGTGCGGAATTGATCAGCTGGGGGCCAAAGTTGCACGACCGCTTCATGCTGCCCCATATGCTCTGGAAGGATCTCGAGGCTGTGATCGGCGAACTGAATGAAGTGGGCTACCCGTTCCGGCCGGAATGGTTCAGACCATTCTTGGAGCTGCATTTCCCGGTACTGGGGCGCATGCAGCTCGGAGACTTGGGGCTTGAGCTCAGGGCGGCACACGAACCATGGCCGTTGCTTGCCGAGGAGATCACGATGGCCGGCAAGGCCCGCTTTATCGACTCCGCCAATCAAAGGCTGCAGGTCAGATGCTCGGGCTTAGCGCCGGGTCGATTTGTGTTGACCTGTAATGGCCATAGGGTTCCGCTGCGGGCAACCGGTGTCCGAGGCGAATACGTGGCGGGAGTGCGCTATAAAGCATCTAATCCCCTGTCCACTCTGCATCCGACGAAACTGCCGGTGGCTGCGCTCGTTTTCGACCTGATCGACAGCTGGACGGGAAGGGTAGTCGGAGGTTGCACATACATTCCACCTCGGCCGGATGTCTGGGGAGTCGCCGGCGTACCAGTAGGGTTGCCGGAGACCGCGGAAGGCATGAGAGAACCATGGCGCCGGTTGCCGCCGGTCACCTTGCCCCCTTGGTCTTCAGGTGGGGCATTTCTGCCCAGCGGCAGCGGCGTGAGCCAAATGTCGCCGCCTCCGGAGGAGATCGATTCCAGGCATCCTTATTTGCTCGACCTGTCCCGGCTGGCTTAGGCAAACGTCACGGGTTTTGATTCGAAGTCCGCGAGTGCGCGTTTAAAATCTGCGCGTTACAAATCGAATCGGACGGGCGGGTTGAATTCAGCATTGCCTACCCAAAAAGAAACCGGATGCAAAGATGTCCGGGAAGTACTATCGTAGTCAGGCATGGACTTTGGCGCGTCGATAAATAGTCATCTGCGCCCCCTGCACCAAAATGACGCGATGAGTTTTAAGACCGCATGCGCCTTTCCTCATCGTTGAACCTCGATACCTCAGATCCTGTATTGGGCATTCTTGGGCATGGTTAATGCTTGACAGACCAAACGGAACCGATTCAAAGGATTGGGCTCAATCATCATACTAATTCATGCCGTAAACCGGCTCGCCGTCAGTTCTGACGGTCAACACCCAATGAGAAGATGGCCATGTCAAAAAACACGATTACGGTGACTGATAACCGTACCGGGAAGACAACCGAGTTTCCCATTGTTGAAGGTACGATGGGCGAGGCAGCTGTCGACATCAATGCATTGAACTCAAACCTCGGTTATTTAAGCTACGACCCTGGTTTTGTCTCGACCGCGAGTTGCAAAAGCTCGATTACCTTCATTGACGGCGAAGCCGGCATTCTGCTTTACCGGGGTTATCCGATCGAACAACTGGCCGAGCGCAGCACATTCCTCGAGGTCGCCTACCTGCTGATGAACGGCGAATTGCCTAATAAGGGCCAGCTTGAACAGTTCAATGCCGAGATTGGGCGCCATGCGATGATTCACGAGGCATTGCGGCACTTCTTCAGCGGCTTTCATTACGATGCCCATCCCATGGCGATGATGGTCGGTGTAGTCGGATCCCTTTCAGCCTTCTACCACGGTGAGCTGAACATGGAGCGCCGGGACCATCGGCGTATGTCCGCCATACGACTGTTGGCCAAAATGCCCACCATCGCGGCAGCCTGTTACCGGCATTCCGTGGGTATGCCTATTGTGTATCCCAGGGCTGATCGGAGTTACTGTGAGAACTTTTTGAACATGATGTTCTCCGTACCTGGACAGACCTATTATATGAATCCCCTCGCGGCCAAGGTGCTGAACCTGCTGTTCATTCTGCATGCGGATCATGAGCAGAATGCCAGTACCTCGACGGTTCGTTTGGCCAGCAGCACGGGCGCCAATCCCTATGCCTGCATCGCAGCCGGCATCGCTGCATTGTGGGGTCCCGCGCACGGCGGTGCCAATGAGGCCGTGATAAGGATGCTGGCGGAAATCGGTGACGTGAGCCGCATTCCGGAGTATATCGCCCGCGCCAAGGACAAGAACGATCCCTTCAGGCTGATGGGCTTCGGTCACCGCGTCTACAAGAATTTCGACCCGCGCGCGACCATCATCCGCAAAGCCTGTCATGCGGTTCTGGAGAAGCTGTCCTGCAAGGATCCACTTTTCGATTTGGCGCTGGCCCTGGAGGAAATCGCCCTGAAGGATCAATATTTCATCGATAGGCGTCTTTACCCGAACGTGGATTTCTACTCGGGCATCATCTACAAGGCTCTGGGCATTCCCATCAACATGTTCACCGTCATGTTTGCCATCGCGCGCACGGCCGGGTGGGTTGCCCACTGGCTGGAAATGAAAGACGAGCCGTCCCAGCGCATCGCTAGACCACGCCAGCTCTACGTGGGTGTGACCCGGCGCGAGTACACGTCAGTTGACCAACACTAGTTTTTCCCTATTTCTGCGCTGGTGGCCGAAGCGGTGAGCCGCTACGCCGATTTTTGCGCGGCTATTTTATGATGCCGGCATAAGAATTAGGTGCGAACGGCCGATTGGCACCGACTTCGGTGGCGGGCAAGGTTCCCGAGGGGGCATCCCCTCTCGATGTGCGCCAGCCGACCGGCGTTCTGAAAGAAATGGTGGACAGTGTCATCTAACCTCAAGTGTCCCTGCACAGTCAGGCTGTACTCGGACAATCCGAATTTTTTCCGGAACATGCCATGTTAATCAACAAGCCCTATCTGTTGTTTCTGGGAGATGCCCCGGATCAGCTGGCGGCAAAAACCGCCGCCGGCGTTGCCCATTGGTGCCGTGCCGATTGCGTTGGTCAACTCCGTCTGCCTGGCTGTCAGGCAGATCTCGGACTTCCGGACCTGACCGTGGATGAAGCGGCGGTGCAAGGCGCGCGAACCTTGATCGTGGGTGTCGCCAATCGTGGCGGACGTTTCTCCGACAGTTGGATTGTGGAATTGCAGCGGGCCTTGGAGAGGGGCTTGGACATCGCCAGCGGTTTGCACAAGCGCCTCACCGAAGTCGCCGAACTGGTCGACGCGGCCACACGGGGAGGGCGTCGGCTCATCGACGTGCGACATCCGACCTGCGAGTTCGATGTGGCCAGCGGCAAGAAGCGCCCGGGCAAACGGCTGTTGACCGTCGGTACCGATTGTTCGGTGGGCAAGATGTACACTGCCTTGGCCCTGGAGCGGGAGATGCGAAGGCGCGGCATGAAGGCGACTTTCCGCGCTACGGGGCAGACCGGAATTCTGATCGCCGGTGGTGGTGTCTGTGTAGACGGCGTGGTGGCCGATTTCATCGCCGGCGCCGTGGAAGCCCTGAGTCCTGACAACGATCCCGACCATTGGGATGTGATCGAAGGGCAAGGTTCTCTCTTCCATCCGTCCTTCGCCGGGGTCAGCCTCGGGTTGTTACACGGTGCCCAGCCGGATGCCTTGGTCATGTGTCACGAACCGAACCGCCCGCACATGCGCGGAATACCTGATTATTCCTTACCGAGCCTCGAAGACTGCATTGCCGCCAACGAAGCCGCCGCACGGTTGACCAATCCGTGCGCCACCTGCATCGGCATCAGCATGAATACGGTGAATTTGACTGAGGCCGATGCCGAGCGCTTGCTGGCAGAAACCGAGAAGTACCTGGGCTTGCCCTGCGTCGACGCCGTGCGCACCGGGGTCGCGCCGCTTGTCGCCCGAATCGCTTGTTGAGCCATGCGGCGGGTGACGGTACGCCTGGAGTCCTGGCCCGTTCGCGGGGTCTTTCGCATCGCCCGGGGCAGTTCCAAAGAGATAGTCGTCGTCGTCGTCGAAATTCGGGAAGGGCAAGCGGTGGGACGCGGCGAGTGCCGGCCCTACGCCCGCTATGGGGAGACCCCCCAAGAGGTCATGGCGACCATAGAAGCCATCCTGCCGGACTTGTCGGCTGGGCTGGACCGGGAGGCGTTGCGCGATCGTCTTGCGCCAGGTGCCGCGCGCAACGCCCTCGACTGCGCCCTTTGGGATCTTGCCGCCAAGCGAGCGGGCCAGCCGGTGTGGAAACTGGCCGGCCTGGCGCCCCCCCGAGCCCTGACCACCGCCTATACCCTCAGCGTCGATTCCCCCGCAAACCTGTCGGAGGCCGCCAGAACTCAGGCATGGCGACCCTTGCTGAAGCTGAAATTGGCCGGGGAAGGAGACCTGGACCGGGTAGCCGCGGTGCGGGCCAATGCCCCCTTGGCGCGGTTGATCGTCGACGCCAACGAAGCCTGGACCCGAGCCGATTACGAATGCTTGGCACCCGAACTGGCCCGGCTGGACGTGGAAATGCTCGAACAGCCCTTCCCAGCCGGCGCCGATGGCGACTTGGCGACGCTTCCCAAACCTCTGCCGGTCTGCGCCGATGAGTCTTGCCATGACGCCGGTAGCCTCAATCGTTTGACCGGTCTTTACGATGTGGTCAATATCAAGTTGGACAAGACTGGCGGCTTGACGGAAGCCCTGCGGATGAAGGCGCTGGCCCAAGAGCACGGATTTGGGGTCATGGTCGGATGCATGGTAGCGACCTCGTTGGCCATGGCTCCAGCCTTCTTGGTGGCGCAGGACGCCCGCTACGTGGACCTGGACGGCCCGCTGCTGCTGGCTCAAGACCGCCAACCGGGTTTGCGCTTTGAGGGCAGCCGGATCTATCCGCCAGAAAGCGCCCTTTGGGGCTAGGGTGCTTCACACGCGCCGAACCGGCCACCGTGGGCCCGCACAATGCACATATAAGAACGATCCAATAAGGTGCGGGCGTGCCAAAAGAGGTAAGTACTGCGGCTACTCCCATCGATTCGGATGCTGTCGGCAATCAATCAGATGGACAAGTATGGTGCGGCGGATATTGGGTCGCCACAAAAACGGTCTAATCCTGCTGCGTTATTTAATGCGCAGTATATTTTCCAACCGGCATGAGATATTTCTCACCTTGCCTTGTTTAATGCTAGCGAAAGCAGTATTCACGTTTATTTCACGATGTCGGCTCACTTTCCCGTGGGATGGCTGCGGGGCCAGGCGCCCTGGACGTAGTACAACATGGGACATAATGTGCGGCCTTCGGTTTCTTGAATAACTGAGCGAAACAGTTTGTTGAAAGTATTTTCTTTTGGGCGTATATAGGCAAATTAAGTAAAACCAAACCTACCGCAAGATAGGGGCAGAAAGTCGCGGATCCCAAGCGGAAAGCCGGACTGCCGAGTGTGGCTTCGTCACAGCCACGCGAGGGAGTTCGGCTTTTTTGTTGCCCCAAGCGATGGATACGGATCGACCGTCACATTCGTGAAACTATGCATTGCAGGATGGTCCTGTGGTTACAGGAAAGACTTGAATTGCTCGAACTGCGCAGGGCTGGCTCGTGTAGCCCCCGCTGCAGATTATGCAATGGTACAGGAATATTATGATAAGGATTTCAGGAAGGGACTCTTGGTCTGAAAAGGCCGTCACTAATCCCTTGAATTTCCTTCGGTTAAACCGAAGAGGAGTAATTAAGATGAGTAGGATACATTTAGTCGGTGGAGAAAAAGGCGGTGTGGGAAAATCAACTGTCGCGCGGCTACTCGCCCAAGAGTTCGTTGATCGCGACTTGCCCTTTGTTGCGCTGGATGGCGACCAATCTCACGGCGACTTGCTACGGTTTTATGCCGATTTCGCTCAGCGTTTAGATCTCCAGGAGAGTGCAAGTGCTGATCGTGTCGTGCTATCGGCCATCGATGCCAACCGAAAGGTCTTGGTCGATCTGCCGGCACAGAGTGCTGGCGCATTGAAACGCTGGATCGACGATAACGGCGTGCTGGAACTCGCTCAGGAATTGAACATTCCGATCGTGATCTGGCATGTCATGGACGACAGCCGGAATTCCGCCGATCTGCTGGAACGCTTCGTCAACGACTATGCCCAAAGCGACGGCGTGTCCTTTGTCGTTGTCAAGAATCGCGGTCGCGGCTCGGATTTTTCACTGTTTGATCAATCGCCTGTCCGAAAAGCCGCCGAAGCGCGGGGCGCTCACATCATCGAACTGCCCGGTTTGGACAAGCACGTGATGAACAAGATCGATTGGCTGAGTTTGAGCTTCTGGGCCGCTGCCAATCTCACACGCGGAGAATGCCTGGATCTTTTGGAACGCCGGCGGGTGAAAGTCTGGCGGAAACAGTGGCAGCAGCAATTGGAACCCATCGCCGACCTGGTGTATGGTCGCCCGAGCGCGCAAGTGGTGCAATTGCAAGCGATCGCCTAATCGCTAAACATACTCTACAGCAGCAGATAAAGGAGGAAAGAACCTTGCGATTCAATAGGGACTCTGTGGCATGAGAGTACGGTCCATCACGGCCAATTCGTTGCCGGGTATCAAGACGCCGCCATAGGATCACATCGTACCCACTCTCATGCAGGATACCCGGCGACAATAATTCGCCTTCGGCAGCCCGGATCTCAGATGTATCGGTCCCATACAGCACGCCGTGGCTTCGCAATGAAGCCACGGCCTTCCGGGCTGCCGCAGGTTCTACCCCTGGTCGCTTTTTTTTTGGAGCGGCGACACTGGCCAGTGATCGGAAAATCTGGACTGCGGGGCACTCTACGAAGCGCTGATTTTTTGAGAAGACAAGTTGGAATGCGGTATACCAAAACCGCCATTCTGAATCGCCCAGTAGGTTGACGCCTGCAGCAGCCGCTGCAGACCGCCAGGTTAATCAGCAGAGGCATCAAAATGAACCGACAACACGCCACTACCGCCATAATCTCCTCCGCGCCTTCCTATGTTCGCCATACGCGCCTCAAGGCCTGGGTTACCCAAATGGCCGCCCTGTGCCAACCGGATCGAATCTTTTGGTGCGATGGGACGGATGCGGAATATCAACGTCTGTGCGAAGGGATGGTCAGCACAGGCACGTTGATCCGGCTCAACCCGGATAAACGGCCCAACAGCTTCCTCGCCCGCTCGGATCCCAGCGATGTTGCGCGAGTGGAGGACCGCACTTTCATTTGTACCGCGCATCGGGATGACGTCGGCCCCACCAATAACTGGGAAGATCCGGGCGCGATGAAGGGGAGGTTAATCGAGGTGTTCCAGGGGTGCATGCGCGGCCGGACCCTGTATGTCGTCCCCTTTAGCATGGGACCACTCGGCAGTTCCATCGCCCATATCGGGGTGGAGCTCACCGACTCCCCCTATGTCGTCGTCAATATGCGGATCATGACCCGCATGGGGAGGAAGGTGTTCGACGCGTTGGGAAAAGACGGCGAATTCGTCGCCTGCCTGCACTCGGTCGGGAGACCCCTCCAGCCAGGCGAGCCGGACGTGAGCTGGCCCTGCAACCGTGAACACAAATACATCGTGCACTTCCCCGAAACCCGTGAAATCTGGTCTTATGGCTCGGGCTACGGCGGCAACGCCCTGCTGGGCAAGAAATGCTTCGCGCTACGCATCGCCTCCGCCATGGGTCGCGATGAGGGATGGCTCGCCGAACATATGCTCATCTTAGGGCTGGAGTCGCCACACGGTGAAAAAATCTACGTGGCGGCAGCCTTTCCCAGCGCCTGCGGCAAGACGAACTTCGCCATGCTGATTCCGCCCGAGCCCTTCATGGGTTGGAAGGTGACCACCGTGGGGGACGACATCGCCTGGATCAAGCCGGGGGCGGACGGCCGCCTGTACGGCCTTAATCCCGAGGCGGGCTTTTTCGGTGTCGCCCCGGGGACGTCCGACAGGAAGAATTACAACGCGATGGCCGCCCTGCGCCGAAATTGCATTTTCACGAACGTTGCCTTGACGCCCGATGGTGATGTCTGGTGGGAAGGGATGACGGAGGCAATGCCGGAGCGCCTCATCGACTGGCAGGGCAAAGAGTGGACACCGGAAATCGCCAGAAAAACCGGGCGCAAGGCAGCCCATCCCAATGCGCGCTTCACCGCACCGGCCCTTCAGTGTCCCTCCATCGATCCGGAGTGGGAAAACCCCAGCGGCGTGCCCATTTCGGCTTTCATTTTCGGAGGCCGTCGCTCCACCACGGTACCCTTGGTTTTCGAAGCCTTCAACTGGAACTTTGGCGTCTACATGGCAGCCACGCTGGGTTCGGAGACCACGGCGGCGGCGACGGGCAAGGTGGGGGAAATCCGCCGTGATCCGTTCGCCATGCTGCCGTTTTGTGGCTACCACATGGGCGACTACTTCAATCACTGGCTGCGCATGGGGCGTGGCATCGATACCCAGCCGCGCATCTTCTGTGTCAATTGGTTCCGCGTGGACGCCGAAGGCAATTTCATTTGGCCGGGATTCGGCGAAAACATGCGCGTGCTCAAATGGGCCTTCGATCGCGTTCTCGACCGCTCCGGTGCGGCCAAGACCCCATTGGGCTGGATGCCCCGTTTCGAAGACATCGACTGGGCAGGGCTAGAGTCGGTGACCCCGGAGAAATTCCACGAACTGACCCGGGTGGACACGCACATGTGGCGAGATGAACTGCGGCAGCACGGGGAACTATTCGATCAGCTCAAAACGCGGTTGCCGGCAGAGTTCATTCATCACCAGGCGCTTTTGGAGCTGAGTTTCGTCGACTAATCAGCGGTTCTCGTTATTCTTGAGGAGACATATCATGTTCAGACTCAGCGAACAGGGACAGCGAATCATAGAGGATATGGCACAACGCTATGGGGTCAGCCAGGACGCGGTAATGACTATGCTGCGAGCCGTCATGGAAGGTAACGGCACCATGGCCCAGTTCAATCACCCGGAATTGGGCGGCTCAGGGCAATGGATGCAGGGCGGCATGACCATGGTCGGGGATATGTTCAATTATGGCCTCAAGTCCAAGGTGGATGGCCTTTGCACGGAGTTATCGAATCTGCTCGCCAACCAACCGCCTTCATTCTTCATGCCCGCGGCCACCCAATCACAATCGCAGACCCAAGGTGGATATGGGCAGGTAAGCCTGTTCGTCCCCGGTGGAGGGGGTGATGCCGGCCAGTGGTGGCCGTCCGACCTGGGCGTTCCCGCGGCGACCGGCTCGCAGAACAACATCCGCTACGCCTATTTCCCGGTCAGTCGGCGTTTAGCCGTCGAAATCAATGGACATATCACCGTCTACGACACGCAGGACCATCAGATCGGCGGCGTCTCCCAGCAACAAAGCACGGATGCCTCGCTGACCTTCACTAGTCAATACGGCCTGGTCCGGGTCGCGAACTTGCCGGTGGTGTCGATCGACGGTGTGGCACCTCAGCAATTCTCCGCTCCCGGTCAACCACAGCCGGTAAGCACTGAGCCCCCCGCTCTTGAGGAGGCACCAGAAATAGATGTGTTTGCCAAGATCGAACGTCTGGCCGAATTAAGACAAAAAGGCATCCTTTCGGAGGATGAGTTTGCAGCGAAAAAGGCAGAGTTGTTGGGTCGGTTATGATGTTCGCACGTTTGAAGAACTCTCGGGGGATGTCATGCGGCGCCTGCAAATCCGCCACGTAACCCATTATGAATACAGCAACTCGATCGAGTTATTGCCGCATAAGCTATTGTTGCGTCCGCGCGAAGGACACGATATTCGCATCGTATCGTCACAGCTGGAAATCTCGCCAGCGCATCAGGTGAAATGGCATCGCGACGTCAATGACAACTGCGTCGCGGTCGTGAATTTTCTGGAGTCGACCGACCGGCTTTCCTTCCTCAGTGAAGTCGTTCTTGAACATTACGACGAAATGCCCCTGGATTTCATTATTGAGCCACGCGCAGCTAATTTTCCGTTCCATTACGATGCGACCGAAGGCGCCGACCTGATCCCTTACCAGATGTCGATTTTTCCCGAAGATACGAAGACGCTGCGCGACTGGGTTTCACGGTTTTGGCGTCCCGGGCAAACGTTGGAAACTTATGGTCTCCTGGATAACCTGAATAAGGGGATTGCGGAGGCGATCGCCTATCAGATGCGGGAAGAACCCGGCGTACAATCTCCTGCAGAAACCTTGGCCAGAAAGATCGGATCATGCCGGGATATGGCCACTTTATTTTGCGAAGCCTGTCGGCAGGTTGGCCTTGCTGCACGCTTTGTCAGCGGTTATCTGCACGCGCCCCGGTCGGAGAAGGATCACGGTGCAACCCATGCCTGGTCGGAGATCTACTTGCCGGGGGCTGGTTGGAAAGGGTTTGATTCGACCAGCGGCGAAATAGTCGGCAGCCAACACATCGCCGTGGCCGTGAGCCGCCACCCGGAAGCCGTTCCCCCGATTGCGGGTGCGTTTCTCGGCCGCATCGATCAAGCGGCGGTGATGAGGGTCGAGGTTGAGGTCGCCGAGACCGATTCGGCGCATTAATGTTCCTGATTTGCATTGGGGCGTCAGCCGCTAATGGATTCGCGACCGAAAACTAAGGATCGGGCCTGCGGCGGTGGAGTTCGGCGGACGAGACAAGATTATTGATGCCAGATCACCGCTTGGTAAGGCATGGGAATTCGCGATGGTGACGTTGGATATGTTTGGCGTAGTTAAAGGCATGATACAGGGCGGTTTGCCGGTCGCTGACGATCGGATTGACTGCTTTAAGGGGAAATGTGGGGTGGCTTGTTTGTTGCCGCCAGTGGCGTCTGCATCAACGCACGAGACGTCGCGAAACACCGGAGAACATCATGGAGCCCGATCTGAGCGCCGCCGCGCTTGAATACCATAGCCGTCCGACGCCGGGAAAAATCTCGGTGGCGCCCATCAAGGAACTTACCAATCAGCGCGACCTGGCGCTGGCTTACTCCCCCGGCGCAGCGGCTGCATGCCAGTCCATCGCGGGGGACCCGGAGCAGGCTGCGCAGCTGACCGCCCGCAGCAACCTCGTCGGCGTGGTGACCAACGGCACGGCCGTGCTCGGCTTGGGTGCCATTGGCCCCCTTGCCGCGAAGCCGGTCATGGAGGGAAAAGCGTGCTTATTCAAAAAGTTCGCCGGGATCGATGTGTTCGACATCGAATTGGCAGAGCAAGACCCGGACCGGTTGGTGGCAATCATTGCCGCCATGGAGCCGACCTTCGGCGCCATTAATCTCGAGGATATCCGAGCGCCCGAGTGCTTTTACATCGAGCGCGAGCTGCGCAACCGCATGAAAATCCCGGTGTTCCACGACGATCAGCACGGCACGGCGGTCGTGGTCGGCGCCGCGGTTCTGAACGGCCTGAAGCTTCTGGACAAGAATATCTCGGTGGTAAAACTGGTTACCAGCGGGGCGGGGGCTGCAGCGCTCGCCTGCCTGGACCTGCTGGTGATGCTGGGCGTCAGGATCGAGAATATCTGGGTGACCGACATCCAGGGCGTGGTTTATGAAGGACGCAGCGAAGGGATGGACCCGCTCAAGGCACGCTACGCGCAAAGGACGGATGCCCGCACCCTGGCCGAGGTGATCGAAGGAGCGGATATCTTTCTGGGGCTATCGGCAGGCGGCGTGCTCAAGCCGGAGATGGTGGCGCCGATGGCCGCGCGTCCGCTCATTCTGGCGTTGGCCAATCCCGTCCCGGAGATCCTGCCCGAGGAGGTGCGCCGCGTGCGCGATGACGCCATCATCGCCACGGGCCGCTCCGACTACCCGAACCAGGTCAACAATGTGCTTTGCTTCCCGTTCATCTTCCGTGGGGCGTTGGACGTGGGGGCTACTACGATCACCGATGCCATGAAACTCGCCTCGGTGCGGGCGATCGCCCAACTCGCTCAGCAGGAAAGCGCCGAAGAGGTGGCGGCGGTCTATGGGGGCGAGGAGCTGGCCTTCGGTCCCGATTACATCATCCCCAAGCCGTTCGACCCTCGGCTGATCGTCACCATCGCCCCGGCAGTGGCCGAGGCGGCGATGGACTCCGGGGTAGCCACTCGCCCTCTCTCGGATTTCGACGCCTACCGGCAGCAACTCACGCAGTTCGTTTACCACTCCGGCACCCTGATGGCCCCGGTTTTTGCCGCAGCGAAGAAGGCTCGGCAGCGGGTGCTCTATTGCGAGGGTGAGGACGAGCGGGTCCTTCGGGCTGCGCAGGTCGTGGTGGACGAAAGGCTGGCCTGGCCGGTGCTCATCGGCCGGCCCGCAGTGGTCGCGATGCGCCTAAAGCGCCTGGGTTTGCGTATCCAGCCCGGAGGGGATTTCGAACTCGTCAACCCTGAGAGCGACCCGCGCTACAACGCGATCAGCCAAGAGTATTACCGTCTCACCGGACGCAAGGGCGTATCGCCGAAAATGGCCAAAGTGGCGGTGTTGCGCAGCACGACCCTGATCGGTGCATTGTTACTCCGGCGGGGCGACGCCGATGCCCTCATTTGCGGCACCTATGGTCAGCTGAATCATCATTTGGTACACGTGGAGAATGTCATCGGTAGGGCACCGGGCGCAAACCTCGTCGCGACCATGAACGTGCTCCTGTTGCCCCGGCGTACCCTATTCATCTGTGATACCTATGTGAACAACGATCCCGGTGCGGAGCAGGTGGCTGAAATCACGCGGCTGGCGGTTGAGACCGTGCGTCGCTTCGGCATCGTGCCGAAAGTTGCGCTGCTGTCCCATTCCAATTTCGGCAGTTCGCATTCGCCTTCTGCCGTCAAGATGCGCCGAGCTCGGGAAATTCTTGCACAGCAGTTACCCGACCTGGAGCTGGATGGCGAGATGCACGGCGATGCGGCGCTTTCAGAAGAGATCCGCAACGGGGTGTATCCGGATTGCCTGCTCAAAGGAGAGGCGAACCTTTTGATCATGCCCAATCTCGATGCCGCCAATATCGCATTTACCCTACTCAAGGCGACGGGCGGCGAGGGTGTTACAGTGGGCCCGATTTTGCTCGGTGCCGCTCGTCCGGCGCACATTCTCACCCCGACCGCCACGGTCCGGCGGCTGGTGAACATGACGGCTCTAGCGGTGGTGGAGGCCGGACAACAGGCAGCGATGATGGCGCGAGGCAGCGATGCAGCCTCAGAAGACGAGGTCGGAGAAGAACCCCTTCGAGGACAGGCGTATTGACCGCGTGCGTTTGCGTCTCATGCCGTGAGGGATCTGGTCCGTGAAGAAGGCGCCTTTGTGTGAAGACTTGAACAATTTTTCGCAGGGTTACCGCCGCGGAACTCGTAACATGTTCGGGATATGCATCGTCACCGAAGGCTGCGCCCATGGCTGAGCATGTCCCGCGCCCACCCGTTGCGGCCGGCCGCTTCTATCCTGACGATGCCGAGTTGTTGCTGCTTCAAATCGAAGCCTGCTATACGCATCCATTAGGCCCTTACAGCTCAAAGGCCGCCCTGCCTGATCGTCCACCGTTGGCGTTGATCGTGCCACATGGTGCTCTGGGCCATGCCGGGCCGGTGACCGCCCATGCCTTTGCCTGCCTGGATTATTGGTCGCGGCGAGCGGGTGTTTTTCCCGAGTTGGTCGTGCTCCTGGGGCCCGACCATCTGGCACTGGGCGCTTCCGTGTCGGCAACCCGGCGGGATTATGTCACCCCGCTGGGTTGCCTACCGACTCATCTTGCCTTGGTGGATCGCTTGTGCGCGGCCGCGCAGGGAAAGGATGCTATGAGCTGGCTGACCGTGGCTGAAGCGGGGCACGAC